>CAZDBA010000024.1:25891-27291 GCA_964503615.1 uncultured Pirellulaceae bacterium | reverse complement strand
TGCTGCGGTTGTTGGAACTGCTGCGGTTGTTGGAACTGCTGAGCTTGTTGAGCCGGATTACGGTTTTGACTTGAGGGCTGACCGTAGTACAACTCATCAAAGTAGCTGTTGAGCCTTTTCCAAAATTGGCCACGATCACTAGGCTTAAGAGCGTCAATGATTACTTGCTGTTGTTGGGGTGTCAGCGGTTGGCAATTGCACTTGTTTCGTTCTGCATTGATTTTGGCAGATCTGACAATCGCACGCTGATACGCGTAATCATTGGCTTCAGCAACCAGCCAGCCAGACGCCTCGACGGGAAGCAGTGATATGTCGATAGGAACCACGTCTGCAGCCACGTTATCTTCATCTTCGTCACTTTCAAAGTTGACTCCCGGGTCATTAGCAACCACTTCCAAGCCGATCGAAGCCATTCCATCGTCTCCAGCTGCAACCAATGTATAGTTAGCAGGTGGAATTCGCGTGAAATCGAATACGCCAAAGTTGTCAGTCGAAGTGGCAGCGTAAACGTCATCCCCTTTTAAAAGCAAAACTCGAATGTTGCGGACATCAACAGGTCGACCACTCGACGATTCGATTTGATGAACTCGACCAACCAAGCGGCCATCTGTTAGCGCGGTGACCGCATGGCTTTGGATTGTTGTTGCGGGGTAAGCTTTGGGATAATGAGTCGCAATTCCCTCGGTACCGTACAGTCGTTCAGGATCATCTGTACCTTGGCGGCTTTCAAATCGGCCGATAACGCGATAGCTAACTTGCGGAGCATAGTGTGCAATCCAGTCCATGTTGATCGAAGTCTGGTTAGGCCCCGCCATCACAGTAATTGACCGAGGTGCTTCGGCGCGTGGATTGTTCGAGTTACGAATCGCGTTGAATCCGAATGCAAAGAACGATGTGTCGCTCATACCGACCAGTCCATAGGTTCCCTGTTGAACGTTGTTGAATGAAAATTGACCCTGTTCGTTCACGTTTGTTGAGTTTGCGACTTTGCCGTTGGAAATCAGATAAACTCTGGCATCTGATACTGGTGCACTGTTGAATCCAATAACCGTTCCCAGTAACAGGCCGTTCGAGTCGACCATAACCCAGTGAGAACGCAGTTCGTCGGACACTCTGTTTCTGGCGATCCCTTTGCCAGCTTCGTTCCAGCCAGCCCGGTCTTCCCTAACAACGATTTCCTGTTGTGGCTTGAGATCTTCGCGTTGGATGAGTGGTCCATCATCTCGGTTGCCGGAGCCACCAGGAAGTTGGTCTCGAGTGCCGGACCCGCCAGGAAGTTGGTCTCGCGTGCCGGAGCCGTCTCGCGTGCCCGAGCCGTCTCGGGTGCTGGAGCCGTCTCGGGTGCTGGAGCCGTCTCGGGTGCTGGAGCCATCTCGAGTGCCCGAGCCATCTCGAGTGCC
>CAZDBA010000024.1:10160-25791 GCA_964503615.1 uncultured Pirellulaceae bacterium | reverse complement strand
TGGAGCCGTCTCGGGTGCTGGAGCCATCTCGAGTGCCCGAGCCATCTCGAGTGCCGGAGCCATTGTCTTGTACTCCAGACAGGGGTCGACTGAAATTGTCAAATGGATCGACCTGCGCAAAGCTTGGAACGCACATGATGCTGCAAACCAGAAAGCTCGCAACACCGGTTAAGACGCAATTCAAAAATCTAGTTTTCATGTCCAAACTTCTTTCTTCGGCGTTGAAACGGCGGGAAATCTCTCGAGAATTTCTTACACGTAATCCCTTTTCGGAACTTGATAGATAATGCTGCTGCTTGATTAAGCAAACCACCTCGCATTTCAGATTTGGGATTCCGTTCACAACAGAATCAATCAATGTCTCGATTAAAACGCCTTTCGCGCATCGCAAAGGTTTGCCGAAATCGTTCGGTTGAACCGTATTGTTGGTCGTGCTTTTTGCGGTCGGTTTTCGGCGCGCGTAAAGGGTAACAATTGAGAGGGCGTGATAGAGCGCTGACTGTGCTGTCCAGCGATAGCGAACTCGACGTTAATGTTAAATTGTTAGGATTGCTCATGTTGTTCGAGTTTTTCAACTCGTGCCACCAACGACAGGATCATCTCTTTCAGTTCATCCAATTGGGTAGTTTGCTGACTTGCAGCCGTTTCCGACGTGGTTGGAATTGGCTGTACGCCAGCCAGATCGTCGTCGTGAGATCCCGATCCAATTTGTTTGCGGAGATGGTCCAGTTCATATTGCTCGTAAAGATTGTGAGTTACAATCTGCCCGCGGCCAACTGGGGTCAGCTCAACCATCAACCCTTTGTCGACGAGAGATCGGACGATAGGACGCAATTCGTCCATGCCAGCGATAGGCTCCATCCGTGATGCTCGCGCCCGCAATTCGCCCAGCGTTTGCTCGCCGCGCAGGAGCAATTCACCCATCACGGCGATCTCGACCTTTTCTACCCCTAGCCATTGGTACATCCGATGTTTGTACTTGGCAACACGGCCGTCACCCCGGATTTCGACCACTGCTCCCAGTTCGCGAAGTTCGTCTAATAGAAACTCAACGTCATCAGACGCGATTTTCATTTGTGGGCTTCGGTTACTTTTTTGATTGGCGCCAGTCGTGATTGAGTTCAATGTCATTGGGTATGACTGAGGAGTCGTTTTGGATTTTTCGATCAAGACCCCAACGATTCGTCGTTGCTCTCGCGTCAACGGTTTGAATTCAGGTTGAGGCAGGTCATCCGCTTCGTCCGTTGTCTTTGTTTCAGATGTATTCATGTCCGACCTGTTCCCGATAGTTGGTTTTCGTTTACCAAATTATCTACCACAGTCCCCTGCCTTTCAACGGCTCGTATCTGAATGTTAAATCTGAACGTGTTGAGTAACTTACTTTGAACCTTCTTTGGCCCCTCGTTGACGCAACTAATTGAGATGTGATAGTTTGCCGCAAAGGGAGTGCGAGTGTGTTGAACCGAGAAAAGTTGTTAAAAATTATTTCCGGTGAGCGTCGTGGAGTGGTTGCATGGCTGGTCCGTGGTGGGCTGAGCGTTGCGTCACGATTTTATCGCATGGCAATTTCCTCTCGTAATCGTCAGTTTGACCGTGGGAAAAACGTTACTCAAGTTGACGTTCCGGTCGTTTCCATTGGGAATTTGACCACGGGTGGAACAGGCAAATCGCCACTGGTGATCTGGGTGGCAAAATTCCTGCGCGAACTGGGCGTTCGAGTCGCTGTACTTAGTCGCGGTTACGGTGCGGCCTCCAATCAGGTTTCGGATGAGTCGCTGGAGTTTCAGCAACGGTTGCAAGACGTACCCCACCTTCAGAATCCGGATCGTGTTGCTTCTGCAGCAGTGGCGATAGAGGAACTGGAAATGCAAGCTCTCGTATTGGACGATGGCTTTCAGCATCGCAAGATCGCCCGTGACTTGGACGTTGTGTTGGTCGATTGTACTTGCCCGTTTGGGTACGGGCATTTGCTACCGCGCGGGTTGCTGCGCGAGCCTTTGGATTCGTTGCGGAGGGCAGGTCTTGTTGTCTTGAATCGCTGTGATCGCGTTACCGACCAGAAGCTTGTCGAGCTGGAACGTGAAATTCGCAAGTTCACGCAAGTGCCGATCACTCGCACGCGAATTTCGGCGTCGCATTTGCAACAGTCCAATGGGCAGACCGTTTCGTTGGAGTCATTGGCGGGCAAAGAGATCTTTGCTTTTGCCGGGATCGGAAACCATGCGAATTTTTGGGCGACGTTGGGGCAGTTGGGTTTTCATCTGAATGAAACCCTGCCGTTTCCGGACCATCACAATTTCAACCGTGAAGATATAGCCCAAATTGGCTCAGCGGCAAAAGCGACTGGTGTGCAAGCGATTGTTTGCACGCACAAAGACCTTGTTAAAATCGCTGCCGATCGAATCGGTGGGATTCCTGTCTATGCTTTGATCGTCAACGTCGAAATGATGTCGGGAGAGGACGAGCTAAAAGCGGCTTTGACCCGCGTGGTCTACAACGCAAACCGGAGTGATTCCGATTGAAAAAGAGCAGGTGAGGTTAGGGTTAACGCCGTCTTCTGCGAGGAACCATTTTTCGAAATCGCTCCAGAATCGAGGAGGTTCGAGCGGCCGGTTGTTGGTTGAAGATAATCTCGCCTAGGACTGGCTCGACCGGTTCTGGTAAAGTTCCCTGGCCAATGTTCTCATACAGGAACCGCAACCAATAGCGGTTCAGGATTCTGCGGCAGGTATCATAGTCAGTTTGATTCTCCACCAACGGTCGTGCAGTACCCAGTAGTTGAGTCAACGCCTGGATATCGTTGGAATCAAACAGACGGTCGTAGGTCTCAACCCGGTCGATCCACACTTCGCCTTTGCCGATCATGTCGAAACCAACGCGAAGTTGTTTTGAATTGTCCAGGGGAAGGTCATCAAAATGGACGACGTATTGTCGCCAGTTTGGCCCGACTTGGTTCACCGGGTCGTTCGGCGCCAACGAGCCGATTGTTCCAAAGCGGTAGTAGTTGCCCTGATCTGATTCAACAGCGATTCGTAAAGGGGGTTGTTCTTGTACTTTGTCCGTTCGCAACCACACAGAAACGGATAGTCTTCCAGTGGCTGGCACGGGGAACGGATTGCTACGTATCCAATTCGATTCGGCTTCGGCCCGCATCAATAGTGCAGCGTTGTCTTCTTCTTTTTGCAACGAGAATTTGTCAGTTTTGTCTTTATCAAAAGTCCAACCCGGTAACGAATCGGCGCTTGTGAACTCAAATTCCGGATTGGTGATCCCGTCGGTAGGTTTGACTTTAGCTGCCTGAATCAGGCGGAGCTGAAGCTGGTTCAGACGTTTCCTCATTGTTTCGCCAGCAGAGGGATCGACTACAAATGAGAAGTCGTTCATCTGAGCGGCGGGTTCGGTAGAGTATCCACCGACCACGGAAAAGGGTTGCATCGTCAATTCGATAAACTGTCGCTCTTCTCCCTCTACCGTTTCATTCAGTACCTCAAGTTCACTGAGTGAAAGCGATTCAAGTTTGCCGACGTCGATGCGATTGAATTGGACGCGAGTTTTGACTTCCCAGGGAGAATCGTTGAGGCAGTAGAAGTACCAGCGTCCGTCCGCGATCGCTTGGCGGACAACGATCGGCCCGGAATTCATCTCGGGGTTTCTGGAACTCAATGTGTCGAACGGAATATCAGGCAATTGAGTATATACATCGATCAGATCAACGAGCGCAGTTTCCTGGCCTTGAGCGATCAACCACCCACCGTCAACCATCAGGCGAGAGTCCAGGTCTCGCAAAGATTCGATGAATCGCTTTCGATTGTGCCAGTGTGATGGAGTAAGTTGTTGCAATCGCAACATCGTTTCGGGTTGTTCACCTGGCCATTGAGCTTGCTCACGTTCGAGGAATTCGGACCAGAAAGTCTGGTGCAGAAACAATTCTCCGGTGATCGCCTGCGATTGGTAGAATTCGCTCTCTTTTTTCGACTGGCGTGTTTGGTACTCGATTTTGTTTGCAGCCAACGGTGCGTTGTGGTCAATACGTTGCGGTCTAAACATGACCACGCTTGGGTTTTCTGGCCACAGTTCGGGTGCCCAGCCCATTTCCAACATCGCTTCTTCGAATTGATTGGACCAGTGTAGCGAGGGGCTGAGTGACGAGACAATATCTGGATGACGATAGATGTCGATGGGAGCAAGATAAAGTCGTCGACGTGGATCGTCTTTTGATACCGTTCGTTGAAGTCGGTTGTACCAACTGCCGACCTGCTTGGCTCGCCAGTCGAACCATTGTTTGTGATTGGAACCCAGTAGCCAATTTTGAACTTGTGTCCAGTCGTTGGCGACTCCAGCAACCAGTTGAACGCCACCGGAATCGTCCAGGAATCGAGTCACGGTAGGCGAATCGTATCCCCAACGGCGCCCGCCTAACTGAGTGTAAGTCTTCGGCCGGCAGATAAGAGATACTCCCTTAAAGCAGTTGTGATGCGAGTAACGCGTAGTTACTTCATCTACAACTTCCACAACCGCTTGCTGTACATCGGCATGTAATGCACTGTAAACCGGTACTTCTGTTGAGGCAGGAGCTGGATCCCCACGAAAGTCCACCGGACGCAAGCCTTTGCCACCTTGGGCTCGAATCTGATTTTCCAGGTTGGGAATCGGGCCCGAAAGTGAGAGCCCGGGTATGAGTGTCAGCCCTTCCCGGTTAAACATTCGGCAAAGCATTTCAAGAACGTCTTTAGGTATCGGATCTTGCCCTGTCGCAAAGAACCGTCCACTGTCAAAGATCGGAGTTGGTTCCAGAATTTTGCTTGGGTAAATCGTTCCCGAATCAGCCGCCACCGTCAGGATCGTTCCCGAGTAACCGTTTGCTTTGAGGTGCTGAATCAGGCGGTCAGCACCGTCGTAAAATGTTTTCCAATCATCAAGTCTTTGTCCGTTCGCTAGATCGAGAACTTCTTCGGCTCCAAAGTTCTCCGGAAACATCGGCGAATCATAAAACGATAAAAACTGTCGCGTTCGGTCACGAAGATCAGGGTCAGGAACGTGATTGTCAACGGCCAAACGATTGGGACCGGAGAGGATTCGAATCTTGCCAAACTTGAGTGGCATCTCTTTGCCTCGATTCGAGACCACCAAGTAAGGTTGGCTCGTTTCAGGCCAGAATACGACCTGATGTCGACGTAGTTTGGATTGTGAGTTTTCAGTCGAGCCGAACGATTTGGGCACCACCACGCCGGTGTCGAACCCATATTCCGGTAACTCGCCGTGACGATGGGGCTGAAGTACGCTCAACCCCATCTGAATATCTTCCTCAGCAACGTATTCAACCTCAATCAGCAAAGGCTCGCCGCTTCGATTTCCGCGAAGTCCGATTGCTTGCCAGCCGCCGGGTCCCAGTTCGACCATTCTTTGGTTTTCAAAATTAACGACGTTGCGTTTGGAATGAGAACTCGTGCCCTGCTTTAGACCAGCGTTCTTAAGCAACTTGGCCCATTGAAATCCGGCCAACGTGCGTGATGAAGTTGGGTCGATTAGCGCCTGTTCCCGCCACAATTCGCCACTGGAAGTAGGCGCTTGCTTACTGAGACTGACGAACTGTAACTTGCGTACGACCGGATTCGGTGTCCGAAGCGGCACTCCTCCACGCGGTTCCAATTGCAAGACCAAGTCGTATACCCCTTCTTCCGGCATTTCAAACGAAAGTTGTTGCAAAGCCGCGCTACCTGTCGAATCTAAATCGAATTCCAGTTCTCTGGACCATATCGAAGGGCCTTCGTTTCGAGCGCGAACAAGGGTGGCTTTACAACGAGCCTTACGGTCGACTATGCCCGTTAGATGGGGTTGGACTCCAACCGTGAATTCGTCTCCTTGCCAGAATACAAGATGCTCGCGCTCAATATTGACTTTGAGAGCGTCGCCTGGAGTACGGGCAATGTTCAAACGATTTTGACGTGTGTCGATTGGAAGGCCGATCGGTCCCGTCAACAATTCAGTAAGAGGGATCGTTTTTTGAAACTGAATTGCCGGTTGATCTGCGTCGACTACCGTGATCGTTATTTCTGAAGTGGGTTGATTTTCAACGTACAACTCGATTCCGTTGTAAACGCCCGCACTGGGTTGGTCGACCAGGGCGATTCCCTTGTCGAGATACATCGAACCGGGGGTGTCGGAGGCCAAGCCCAAAGGTGTTAGATCGCGGACCGGTCCCGAGCTGGATTCAATGCGGCATTTCCATCGGGCGGCGGTTCCACCGCCCCAGGAAATTCTTAGGCCGACCCAAGGTTCGACTGAAGGAGTATCTGCAATAGGTAACGCAGCAACATCGGTCAACTTGTGCGGCAGGACGGATGCGGGAACCTGACTGGGCGGGGCAACTTGGCCTTTTGCGACTGGTGGATCCAACGATCCTATGCAAAGCAGCAAAACGAGAATACAAATTCTCAGCGCGGACAAACGAGTTGCCAAACAAGACAGAGGTTTGCCGAAAAGTTGCAAACGCTGCCAACGCAATGGACTTCCATGTCCAAGCATTCAAACGTCTAGGGTGGAGTGATTGGAATCCTAATTTGCGAGTTTGCTTGCTCGCAAAAGGAAAAAACTCAACGGGGTTTTTGCCCCAAAGCTCTTGGAAACTTAACAATCTGAACTCACTGGCTCCAGTCCAACCCTTGGCTCCAACCTGCTAAATGGCTCAGCTAGCAATTATCAAACGTATTGTGCCAGCGTTTATGTTACTTGGTCGAATCTTCGTAGAGTGGGAGCAAGCGGTAATTAACCTCTAGCGACAGAAGGTTCATCGTCGTTACATATATTCGCCCCCCAGCTCCGCCCCAGCGGTCGGGGACGGGCAAGTACGGATGCCAGCTGCCAGCTAGTTTGCCACTTTTTTCCTGCGTGGAGACCAGAAGTGGATGCAGTTTTTGATTCCATTGCTGCCATTTTTCGCCCCCTGCGTGACGCATCACCTGAGTGGCGTAGTACCAATAGTAGGTGTCCCGTTGTCGAATCGTGGCATCCGAAGGCAGATTCTTTAACAAGTAATCGACGCCGCTTTGAAAACGATCGTCTTCTCGATTCCAACCCAGGTATAAACGCATCAGTAATCCTACCGAGGTCATCGCTGGCGAAGATCGCCGTCCTTCCTCTCGTGAGGTATCACCTTTGTCTTTTCCATAAGGGTCGTATCGGAACTCGCCGGGCTTGTCCAATTCTTGAGCGATATCCAACCAGTTCCTAATTCGCTCAAACACGCGCGGCTTGATCTCGAATCCAGACAGTCTGGCACTTTGCAACGCCATCAACATCCAACCTGTAACCGAAGTATCTGTTGAACGACAACTGCTGCTGTTGTTTCCGTTGGGCAGCGCTGCAAAGTATCGCCACCCTCCTTTTTCAGTGTCCTGAGTCTTTTCAATAAACGCGATCGCTTTTTCAATTGGCTTACGTAATTTTACGTCCTGAGTCATTCCGTAAGCTTCGGTCAAAGCGAGTGTGGCGATCGAATGAGAGTACATCATGCAGGAGTTGTTCGAATTTTCGTCAGAAGGAACATACAAACAACCATCCTCACTTTGATGAGCAATCAACCACTCGATCGCATGGTTCAACTGTAAAGCGTATTTAAACTCGCGATGATTGTAGCCCGCGCCCTGGAATGCGATAACGGTTAACCCGGTAGCTGCCGCGTCCGAATTCAATTGGTACTTGTGCAATCGGTGCGCGGTATCCAGATCACCTAGCGACCAACTCCCGTTTGCGTTCTGGTGGCGAATAAGAAACTCAAGTCCCAATTCGATCGCGGCTTCGGTGCTTGGCCCACCTCCGCCCTGGTTGGGCATCCGTGCTTGGAACGCTTCGTTCGCGATTACAGCGTCTGGATTCAAGCCCGGTTTGGCTCCTGAATCTTTTCGTTTGAATCGGGTGTCGATATTGGATTGAATGTCGTCGCTTTCACGGGATGCGGGGCGAGCACGGACACCCAAGCGTGTGGAAGGGTCTTCGGTCAGTCCTGCCGGGCCTGGAGTTGCTGCGATTTGAAGTTCGATCGTGCCGACTTTTTCACCACGATCGGCTTGGATTGTGGTTTCAGTGGCGGCCAAGTCGGTTCCTGATTTGTTTTCGCCAAGGTTGGGCGTGCTACCTGCGATGTCGGTTGGCGAATCTGGCAATGCCGGGCCCTTGCCGACACGTTGGGAACGTCTTTTCGTTTCTGTTGGCGTTGCGGCGGCCGAGTTGGATTCGCCCGGTTCGTTTGTTAACTTATTTTTTTCCGTGGAGTGAGAGCTGCCTGTTTCGACGAGCGGTAGCGAAATTGCGGCTTGGGTCATCAAACGGCCAGCTGTCGGCGCCAAATTGGAAAGTGCTCGCCCTACGGACAGCGAGTCGTTTGCTTGAGCTGTCGGTTGCCCTGCTGTTCCCAAGGAATCGCTGGATTCGTCGAGGCCAATGGTGGCTTCGTTTGTGATCGAAGGTGCTTGCGCCAAACGGCGTCGGCTGTTGCCGGCCAGCGATTCGAGATCATCTTTTTCGTCTTCGTCGTCGATTTTTGACTGGGGCGAATTGTCTGAGGTTCGACGTTTGCGATCCTGCGCCAACAAGCCGTCCATTGCCGATTCGCTACGATCTGAGGTGGGGCCTTCTTCAAGTGATTGGGTTGGTTCGCCGGCTAGCGACTCTGATCCAATACGTCGGTCGGTTGCGATTCGGGTCTCGGTGGGTGATTCATGAGTTGCGCTGGTTGGTTTCGAGTTGGATTCGTTTTGAGCCATCGTGGCTGAGTCTGGCTGAGCGTCCAGTGTAGAGGGGCTACTGCCACGAGAAACTCTGGTTTTGGAAACCGGTTCCAGTTGGAGGTCGTCGACGATCGGTTGGCCACCTCCGCCGGTTTGATTTTGAGCGACCGATTCGGTCACGATCTTGGTGGGGCCGATGTCCAGGTTAGCTTGCCCTTTTTCAGCCGAGAGCTCTTTGCGATGTTGGGTCGATGCTGAATCAACCAAGGTTGCCGCTGCGGTCGCTGTTCGCTTTGCAGGTGTTCTACTTCCGATCAATTTGGCCGGCATCGTTGTGTTGGATTTGAATGCCGATTCAACTTGTCGATTATTCGTGACCGATCGCCTGACTTTTGAACGCTGTGTTGCGGTCAGCCCCAAAGTTGCATCAGGTGCCGAAGTGGTTTCCTTGCGACTAGCTGTATCCGAGGCGCGAGTGGCTGTGCTGGGAGAGGAGCCCGTTTTGGTTCCCACGTTTCGCGAAATTTCTGATCCAACGGCAACGCTTCGCTGTTGTGTGACCGAAGCTGCCGTGGGCTGCATACGGCTTTCACCCGAGTTGTTGGCACGAGTTACAGAGGAAGGTGCTTCGATCGGTTTGGTCGAAGCGGTTTTCGGCTCGTTGCGTCGGGAACGTTTGGGGTTAACAGGATTGGCCGATAGATCGGAAATCGAAGGTGGAGCAGGTTCGGGGTCGCGTCGTTGTGCAACCGACTTGAGCACTTCGCGTTGTGAGGTGCTGCTTTGTTTGGTCAACGTGTCCTGGACTGAGCGACGGTCTGCGATCGACTTGCTTTCGCGCTGAGTGACAGATTCGGTTACTTCCTGGGGGGAGGTTTTTGCTGGTGATTTGGACGACGAAGTTTTCGCAGTCTCGGTCGAAGACTTTGTCGTGGTTTTGGGCATGTTGGTCTGACTGCGGCGCAGGCGAGCGGTAGAGCGAGAAGGAGTGGTTGGTGTCTCCGTGCGACTGGCCGCTCGCTGCGAATTGGGGGCCGTTTTGCTGGCAGCAGTTTGGGAATCAGATTCTGGCGCAGGTTGGGAGGTGGAGCGGGTGGCAGATGGTTTTGAAGTGGAGCGCTTTTCAGCGGTTAGCGCTGCTTCGCTGGGCGCGGAGTCAGCGTTGGTTGTTTGCGAGGTCGATTTAGATCGTGTTTCCGATACGGTGGGCGAAGTCATGGGCGTGTTACGCGCGTTGTTTCTTCGCTTGGAGTTTGTACTGCTGTGTAGTTGAGACAGGGATTCGTCAAAGCGAGGAACCGTTTGGCTACGTTCCGCCGTTTTGGAAACTTGTTGATCGTTTTCGCTCGGTTTCGATTTGATTGGTATGGGCTGAGGCGGATTGTTGGTCGCAGTTTGCTGTTGGACTTTTACTTCCTGATCGGCGACCTCATGCCGGGTGATCTTTTCCCAGATACGAGGTTCGTTTTTGCGGTTGGTGAGGATGACTCGTTGAGGACGCTTGCGAGTTTCCTGAGCAATTTCAGTTCGCGTCGAGCTGAATATGTCCGTGACCGAAGCAAACACTAAAATCAACATGTGAATTGCCATGCTGATCACGATCGCAAATTGCAACGCGCGGCGCAGTTGTCGATTGTTAAGGCGTTGTAATACTACGATCGTAATGGCAACCAGAATCGGTAGTGCCAAGAGACTGCCCCACATCCAGGGACCACGCAGCAAAGTCAAAATCGCGCCGAAGGTGATTCCGCTCAATACGACCAATGCAACTACGACGGGCCAAAATTGAGCATCGAAACGCTCCTTTTGATTTGGCGTAATCTTTTTGATGGTTTGGCGAGAGGGCACGGTAATTCGAAAATGGGTGAAGGATGTGGTTTGGGTGAAGGATGTGGTTTGCTAGTTTGTTGGTTCGTCCATCGTGGCAGAGCAATCGTTGATGCCGATTTTTCGACAGAGGTTGATTACGATGGCAACGTTTTCCCAGTTGACTTGTTTGTCAGCACGCACGATGACGGTTTGGGTTAACGGGTTGTTTTGTTGGGCGCGGGAAATGATTTGTTCGACTTGTTCCAGTTGGCGAAACTGGCCATCGATAAAGTACTCCCCGTTTTTGCTGATGTTGACGACTAATTCCTGAGGCTGAGCCGATGCCGGGAGGGCTTCGCTGACTTGGGGAAGATTCAATTCCATTTGACGCTCTTCCTGCTCGAATTGAGAGGTGACCAGGAAAAAGATCAATAGTAGAAATACCACGTCGATCAGCGGTGTGACGCTGAGCGATTCGATCGCGCGAGATTTTTGGATTTGAACTGCCATGGTTTTTCCGACTGGTCAACAAGCGGGTGACGTGGTTTGTTGGTTACTTTTTTCGGGTCGGTGATTCGGGTCTAGGGACGGTTAATTTGTTTCGACGTTGGTTGGGAGTTGGCTCGAATGAGGAGGTGTTGCCGTTTTCGGAAAAACGGATTTGGCCTTCGTATCGTTCCAGTTGAGGAAGCAGGCTGTGGGCCATCTCTTCAATGTCGTTGATGGTGGTCACGATTTTATTCTCGAAATAGTGGGAGATGATGGCCGCCGGAATTGCGATCATCAGTCCGCACATGGTAGTCACGAGTGCCGTGTAGATTCCTGCCCCAAGAGCCGATGCACGGTCTTCGCCCAGTGGCAGATTTGTGGTGTCGTAAAACGCTTGGGTGATTCCCCAGACGGTTCCCAGCAATCCAATCAGCGGCGCAACGGCTGCGGCCAGACTTAACCAGGAAGCTAATTGCGAAAGTCGTGTGGCTTCTCGTTGTGCAGATTCTTTGAGTGCGGTTTCGACTTCTGAGTGGGGTCTGCCGACTTTGACTAGCGTGCTGCGAAGAATTTTCGAGGCGGTCGATGGGTGGATTTGACATAGCTTGTAAGCTTCGCGCGGATCCAATCCACCGGGCGATTGAGCTAACATGCCGATGTGAGTGACCAGTTCGTCGGGGAATAGACGCTCACGTCGGAGCATGATAAATCGTTCGATCGAAATCGCGACGACGGCCAAGGACAACAGGGCGAGCGGAATCATGAACCAGCCGCCTTTGAACAGCAGTTCAAGGAAGTTGATTCCTTCCTGTTGTTTGACGACTACGTCCGCGCTTTCTTGCCCGAACAGCACAGAGGGGCTGATCGCTGCGATCGCAAAGATTGCTGAGCTTGCAAGTAGAGCGAACGATGTACGTTTTGAGAGCATTGCCTCTCCATGAATGGGGGATAGTCGTTGTTCTTTGGGCTGGGCATGAAAACTTGGCCCGCGAAAACCGACGGCTTAGCGCCTTAATCGCCTAGCCGCTGATTGAGCTGAGTAGTTGCCTTAATCAAAGACTGTTCAAGGTCTTTAGATCTTTTCTGGCCTGAGGTGTTAGTTTGTCTTCGGGATAGTTGGCAATCAAGTTTTCGTACAACTTGCGGGAGTTCGCTATCAGTTTTGGCTTGGTTGCTGCGTCGGCGGTAGAGATTTGTACAAAACTGCAGCGTGCCGCGTGATAGATCGCGTAGGCTTGCCAAGGGTCGACTTCAGGGTTTTCACGTGTGCCGCCGTAACCGTAGAAGACGTCTTTGTAAGCGTTAATCGCTTCGTCGAATTGCTTTTGGACAAATAGCATGTCTCCGATCATGCATCTGGCTTTCGCACCGACTTGGCCAAGGCTGGCTGCTGCGGAGCCAAAGGCTTGGATCGCGTCGTCTGTTTGTTCCAACCCGCGATGCGCAACGCCCTTTTCGAACCAACCCTCAAGTTTGAATTCTTCGTCTGCTTCTGATTCCAGGAGCGGGTCTACGAACTGGAGGGCTGCGTCGAACTGATCGGTTTTGTTTGCGGCGACCGCTCCGTGCAAAAGGGTAAGCCATTCATTTCGTTGCGAGACGTTTCCGGCTTCGGCGATGGCAGGTTTTGCAGCTGTGTACGCTTCGTAGGCCGATTGCATTTTGTCTTGATTGAAAAACGACTCGCCGATCATTACGAGCGCTTCGGCTTGAAACCTGCCGTCCTCGAAATCTTCGACTTGTTGTTGAAACGCACTCTGGGCCTGTTCGTATTGTTCCAGTCGGTAGTAGGACCAACCCAGGCGATAGGCCGCTTTTTCTCGTAGCGAGTCTTCGCCTTTTGAGTCTCGGCTGCGAAGAAACGCTTCGGCGGCTTCGGCGTATTCTTTTGTTTGATAAGCGGCTTCGCCGACTTGAAAATTGGCTTCTGGAGCCAGTTCGCTGTCGGCAAACTTGGTGGCGATTTTTGCGAACTGTTCGATCGACCGTTCTGTGTCTTTTGTTTTGTTGTACAGCCAAGCCAGTTCGTAGTGGAAGCGATCGGAAAAGCGATGGTTGGGCGCGTCGCTGAGCAACGTCTGGAACAGTTTGATCGCTTGGTCCGTTTCTTCCAATTCTGTTTTGGCCAAGGCGAGTTCGTAGCGGGCTTCGGTTATCTGAGGGTCTTGAGGAAGGTCGTTGATGAACTTTTCCAGGTCTTCGACAGCCGGCGCTGCGTCTCCGTTTTGTCGACGACTCATACCCCGTCCTAAGTAGGCTTGGCCGGCTTGTTCCGTATCGGGATGTTCGTTGATTAAAGTTGTGAACGCGGTGGTCGCCTTTGAGAATTGTTTCAACTGAAGATGGGACCAGCCGATACCTGCCAGGCTGAATGGGGCAAACTGGGAATCACCAAAGTCGTCCAGGACGGCGCGGTGTTGCTGAATGGCAGTTTCATAGTCACCTTCGGCGTAGGCTCGTTCGGCCAGCCGATAAGTTGCGTCGGCGTTCTGCATCGCATCGGGAAAAGCCGCTTTGAGTTTCGCGAGCGTTTGTTGGGCCGCCTCTGTTTTGTCCTGTTTGGTCTGGGCTTGAGAAAGTCCCAGCATCGTTTCGGCAGCGAGTCGCCATGAGGATTCGGTCTTCAAAGAATCGGACAAAGCTGTCTCTGCCAAGGCCCAGTTTTCGTTGGCCAGTTGGCTCATGCCAATCCAGTGTAGCGCTTCGGCTTTCAGACCTTTATCATTTAATCGGTCGACGACAGGAGTAAGATTTTCGATGGTGGCGTCGTATTCCTTGTTCAAGTATCGAACCAGTCCGGCCCGCACGGTCCAGCGAGGATTTTTCGGATCGTCGGCGAACTCTTTGATCAAGCGGTCGTAGACGTTGCGGCTTTTATTCAATTTGTCTTGCAGCAGAAACGCATCCGCGCGGACCTCGAGCACGTCGGGCAAGAGCGGGTCAGTTGGAAATCGTTTTGCAAAGTCGTTAGTCACTTGGAGTGTTTGATCCAGCTCTTTCGTTTCCAAGAGTGCAAATGCTGCGTTGTAGATCGCAGAGGGAACAAGTTGGTGATTGGGATATCGGGTTTCGATTTCCAGATATAGATTCGCGGACTGAGCTCGCAGGTTGTCGATCAGGAATGCAGCGTCTGCTCTTTTGTGCATGAGTTCGGGGACGAACGGTTCGGCAAGTTCGCCTTTTTTGATCCAGCTGGAGGTGAGATCGTATGCGGCTTGTGGGTTGTCCTGGCGCAGTTTCAGTTCTGCCAGATAGTAGGCGGCTTCGGAGCCGAATTTGTCGCTGGTGTCGACCGTTTGTTGGAGGTACTTGTTGGCTTTCGCAAAGTTGTCTGTTCGCAAGTAGTCACGCCCCGCAAGAATCGCTGCATTGGCCGCGCTCTCGCTGTTGGAGTTGGCAACGACTTCGAATTGTTGAGCGGCGACTTCGAATTCTCCCAGTCGGTGCGAGGAGACGGCCTGTTGGAATCTGGATTCGTCTCGAAAAGCGAACTCTTTGTCCTCTGCTAGTTCGGCGAATAGTCCCCGAGCCTGTTTTAATGTGTCGGTATAGGTTTCGTTGTCTCCGATTTCACGAGCCGCTTTGGCTAGTTCGGTTATGGTGAAAGCGGTACGAAACTGAACCTCGCGATAGTCAGGTTCTTCCGTTCCGTCTTCGAGATAGATTTGATACTGGGCGAGCGCTTTGTTGTATTGTCCTAGCTGTTCATAGATGTTGCCCAAAGCAAATCGACCGTCGAATTCGAAATGGGGGTGCTTTTTGACTTCGAACATTTTCTCGAAAGAAGCTGCTGCGTTTTCGAGCCGTTCCAATAGTTCAAAGGCGTTGCCTTGGAAGTAACAGGCTTGATCGGTGTCGGCATAAGACTCAAACGACTTGATACCTGTTGCCAGAGTTTGGGTAGCGGTGGTGAGGAGCCGGTCTGCCTTTTTCCGATCTTCGTCGATGCTGTTTTGTCCCAGGCGGTATTGGGCGAATCCGAGATAGAGATAAGCTTTGGGTAGCCCGACCTCTGCCGTTTCAGGAAGCTGCTGAGTGGCGGCTTTTAGATGTTCGATTGCGGTTTCAAATTCGCCGAGCTCTATATTACACTTGCCACATTCGAGACGCGCGAATCCAATCCGCTTGAAATGGGGGTGGTTGTCGATCAGCTCTTGCCACTTGCCCGCGCCGACCTCGTAGTCCCCTGCGTTCTGCGCGTTGGTCGCGACCTCGGCAAGCTGTAAGGCTTTGGGGTCATCTTCTTGTTGTGCCAACGATGGTGGAGAGTTCGTTGGCGATGCGAGTGCGAGCGTTTGAAGGCAGGGCCAAACCGATGTCACGACGAACATGAGTGTGATGTGGAGAAGCTGGTGCCTGTCACTAATGATTCTGTTTGAAATAGACAACATGTACTTACCTGAATCCCGCACTCTGACTTTGTTTTATTGACAGTTCACAGTTTATACGCATCGAATGGGAGGGTGAAGTGTTTTTGATATTCGTTGATATTGAGGCCCGTCTTTGAGGCCCGTCTTTGGGGTGGACCTGTATCTGTAGGGAGATGCGGAAAGCAAACTGTCGAACGGAATGGCAAACTATTAAAGATTGCTCCCAGAGCGGATTGG
>CAZDBA010000024.1:0-10060 GCA_964503615.1 uncultured Pirellulaceae bacterium | reverse complement strand
GCAAACTGTCGAACGGAATGGCAAACTATTAAAGATTGCTCCCAGAGCGGATTGGGGATATGTGTGACCGTTCTTACCGGTTTGGCCCCGCTATATCTTTGAAAATACAGTTTTTTTGGGGAGTGACGTGGACAATCGTGGTCGATGAACAGGTTGAGCCCAGATATTTGATTTACTCCGGCTGTTTGCACGGTAGAATTGTGGGAGTCTGCCTTTTCTCCTTTTCTCAAAACCCTATTCGTTCGCGCTGAGACCTTGTGGTATTCTGGGTCTCTTGAATCTCATTGCTTGGACAGTATTTCTTAAGCTGCTGTCTGTTGTGAGGACTCACCCATTAAGGAACTCTTTATGTCAATCAATTCAAAGTCTGCCCATCGCGGTTTAACTCTTGTTGAGATCTTGGTCGCATTGGTCATGACGTTGATTGTTTTGGGCTCAATGATGTTTGCGTTCCGTTATGCAAGCACGGAGATTGCTCGTGGTCGGGCAGTAATGGAGCTTTCCAATCGAATTCGGACGGCTGAGAATTTGTTGCGCAGCGATACTGAAGGTGTTACCGTCGACGTTCGGCCTTGGGCGATAACGGCAAGTCCTAATGGATACTTCGAGTTGGTTGAGGGTGGACGTTACGACAACACCGGTACGATTATGGGTGATGTCGATGATATCCTCGCAATGACGGTACGAAGCGAAGACCGCCCGTTTCGAGGCCGCTTTAATGGCGAGATTATTGAGTCCGATGTTGCGGAAGTGGTGTGGTGGACCAGTATCGATGATGTTGACGGAGACGGTCAATTCGAGAACGGTCAATTTGACTATGATGACACGATTACTTTGCATCGCCGAGTGCTTTTGATACGGCCTGATTTGGTTAGTTTGCTACCAATTCCAGCAGCCAATCCTGCGGATGTTCAGGAGTATTTTTTGTTAAACGATGTTTCAGCAAGAGCTGAGAATGGGCAAATGGTTCCAAATTCTTTAGGGGACCTTGGAAGAAGGGAGAATCGTTTTGCTCACAGACAGTCGGGGAGATATCCTTTTGAAATGTGGCTGGGCAACCCGGGCCCTGCAACTGCCCCGGACGATCTGGGTTTACTCTCGTTTCAAATGTCTGAAGAGAATCTTAGACCCTACTTGGCTAGTGATCCTGAATTGCTTGCCAAAGCGGGCGATGACGTTGTTTTGACTGACGTGCTCGGTTTTGACCTGCGAGTGTTTTCTCCTGATGCTCAGATTCTCGAGCAAGGCGGCGTTGCGTTAGAACCAAGCGATTTGAACTATACAGGAACGCCTCAAGGTAGCGGAGCCTATGTCAACTTGGGTGATTCTGACAGATTGCTTAATAATAACTTGCGCGAACACCAGTTTGCGTTCGAACCTACTCTTAAATCTCAACTAAGCTACTCGATGTTGGGAAGCGAATTCGTGGTTTACGACACGTTTACTTCAGCTTACGAAGTTGATGGTCCTGCGCGTGATGGTATAGACAATAGCCTAACTGGACAGCCTAATGGTGCTGTTGATGACAGTGAAGAGCGAGTGACATTACCGCCTTATCCGCAACGTTTGTTTGGGATGAAAACGATTTTACGAGTCGTGGAGCGAAACTCGAAACAGGTTCGACAAACCGAAATAATTAGTAGCTTCTTACCGCAGTAAATGCTTGTAACAATCGAGACTTCAGCCTGAAGTTTCTAATCTTTCTATCTTCGGTTTGCCATTGCTATGAGTACCGATTCGCACCACGCGATCCGATTGGCAGGGCCATGGACAGGTGCTGTGTTGGTACTTGATTCCAATGCGAGCGGTATAACGAAAAAGAGCGAACTGAGAATAAACCTGACCAAGCCGGATGTCGAGGCATGGCAGAATTGGTTTTGTGATCAGCGTTTGTCCTTGCAATCTGGACTTGAAAATGACGATCGGCTGAAAGTTGTATTTAGTCGCAAGTTCAATCTCCCCACCGGTTTGTCAGCAAAGCAAGAAGTTCTGCTGAAAGTCAATTTCTTAAACGATTCTGACACGTCTGCTGCCGTAGTTTTGGCCAATGGTCAAGAGGTTTCCGAAGTCGAGCGCAGCGGTCTGGTATTAACTGCTCCTTTGCGAAATCTGAGGAGTTTCAACTTTCTCGAATTGGCTTTTTCCGTTCCAGTAGTTGGGACCAAATTCTATTTTCCACCGTTTCGGTCAGCCCAGCTCTTGATACCGGATGACACCGCATAGGAATTTTTCGGAAATTTCTCTTCTGACACCATCCCATCCCAGGATAGCTTGACGTTAAAAGCATTCTGGAAGGCCTTAGCAAACGCAGAGGCGCGCTCGGATTACAGACAAGAACCGTCTGTTAATGTTTGCCGGTTAGGCGGGTTGGTGGGGGCAAGTAAAGATGTTGATAGCTTTTGTAGGTCTTTTATCGTCAGTCATTCGAGAAAATCATTTCATACGCAGGTTCACGATTGGGTTGAGGGCAAAACAGGACGATAAAAAAGAGCGTACGCCTGTTTTGTGCGCTCTTTATTAAAAACTTTTTTGGCCGATAATGTCAAATACAACTCCACAATCCACTCGTGTCTCTGACTTGATTTCACTTCTACGTAAGCATTGGTTGCTGCTGGCTGTTCCGCTGGCGTTGTGCACTTTAGCGGCCCTTTGGTTTGCTTTTAAACCCAAGATGTGGGAAGCCCGGCAGTCGTTGGCGGTGCGCGACGATTTGATCGGTGAGTCTTTCAAGCCGGGACGATTCGATTCGTTGGATTCAATGAAGACCGCTCAGGAAACGATTCTGCATATCGCTACTGACTATGGTGTGGTCAAAGGTGCCTTGGAAATGATCGGGCCTCCCTCAGGAAAAGGGAAAAAATGGCTTGATGGAAAAGGGGGAATGCAAAACGTCGAGGCAGCTCGGGAAAACATCTCCCTGATAGCTCCCAATGGTGCTGAGTTTGGCAAGACGGAAGTGATCATTCTAAAAGTCAAAACCAATTCAAGAGAACGTTCAGCAAAATTCGTGACAGCGTTACTTGACCAGATCGAAGCCAAGCTGCGTACTCTTCGCTCGCAGCGGTTGCAAAGCATGGAAGCTGAACTTGGTCAAGCTCTGGAGCTTGCCCAGAAAGATTACAGCGAATTCAGTCAGGAATTGCTGGACCTGGAAAACCAAGTTGGCTCCGATTTGCCAATCTTGCTCAGTATGACTAATGACAGTTATTCTCAAAACGATATTCAAATCGCTTTAGAAAACTTGCGATTGGCGCAGCGTTCGGCCAAAGATGACTATCAAGAACTCGTGGCTTTGTTGGACGTTCTGGAAACGACCAGCAACAATCCTGAAGCGTTGGTTGCCACGCCGGATCAACTGCTGGAGAAGCAGCCTGCCATCAAGCGCCTAAAGGATGGACTGGTTGATGCCCAGTTGGCGCTATCTACCTTGCGAGGCCAGTACGAGGAGTTGCATCCGCAGGTTGTGAAAGCTCGATACGCGGTTCAGGAAACAGCAGCCCAAATTCGGCAGGAATTATTGACCAGCATGAATGGCCTGAGCAATCAGATGAGCATCCAGAAGAATCGGGTCGAACGTTTGAGCATCGAGCAAAATCAACTGGAAGAACGACTGCTAAGACTAACCAGTAGTCGAGGGCGATATGCCACGCTGTCATCCGAATCCAAGACGCGAAATGACGAGTTAGCTTCGGCTAGAAACCAGTATGCTGAAATCAAATCACTTGGGGCTGCGGCGTCGACTGTGAACCTGCTGAGTCGCCTGGACAAGGAGCCCTATGTTGATGGCAAGCCTCTAGGTCCAGGTAAAACTACAATTCTGGGCTCAGGAATCTTGGGTGGGCTTTTAATTGGAACAGGCCTGATTATGTTTTTTGCAGGTCCAAGTTTGCCTCTGGTTCAGCAACCGGTTTCGCCAGATCCAAATCGCCCCGAGGGACCAAGTCATCCGGGCTCGGCTTCAGCTAACCCAGATCGAACGGATCAAGCCGCAATGGGCCAAGGTCGTGTTGCGCCTCCGACTCCAGAGACTTATCAACCCGAAGTTCCACCAGTAGCAGTTAATCGTCTAGCGGAACCAAGCAGGCCAACGCCCGCCGCAACACCTGCGGTGACCTCGTTGCCAGTACCTCCGAGTCCTCCGAGTCCAGACCAGCAAGCTCCTACACGAGGCGCAAATCCGTTTGCCGATTATCAAACCGATTCTGTTTTTAGTGGGACCGGATTTTCAGCTGAATTGAACGAAAATTTGCAGGGTGATACACCTGCTGCCCCCGAAACTCAAGGGCAAACTGAAAGCAACCGACCTTTCGAAGAACAGCCAAATATAAATGGTCTGAGTTCAGAGCAGTCCCGCAACACACAACTGCGACCTGTTCAAGTAGTCCGCAACTTGGAGCCGAATCAACCCCCAGCACATTTGACTGCTTCGGAAAACGTACCTCCTGTCGATGTTTCGTCTGAAAGCGATATTTCTAAAGCTGACACGGTGGTTGCTGAGGATTACTCAAGCAAACGCACTCCCGTGTCCACGATCCAATTGGACGAAATTGACGGAATTAGTAAGTCAGTAGTTCCGCCAACGATTAATCCCGCGGAACACCGAGAATTGAATACCGATCAGTTGGAACAGGTTCTCAATGCAGCCAAACCGGACGCCGTTGAGACCAGTGAGTTTGGCAATGTGGCTCAAGCGGTCAATGAAGCTGCGGATCAAGCGAGTCTAACCGAACAAGGGATCGACCAAGCGTTTAATAACAGATTGGTTAATGATCCTCGGGCCAACGTTGAATCGGTTTCTTCTCGTGGTTCTCAGCAAGAGCAACCACAGCAGACCATCGATCTAAATACGTTGCGGGCTGAATTGGGCGCATCTCCGATTTCTCAATCAGATCCCCAATCATCAAGAGTAAGCGGAGACACGGTTGGTTTTGACGAACCTCAGTCTCAATCAAAGGCTGGCTTGTCCGAGACCGCTACCAAAACGGAATCTACGCCAACAACTCCTCCTGGACTTGAGCCCCTCGATTCGTTGCAGGAAAGGATCAGGCAGTTGACCAATCCCTCGCGAACGATGCGAACTCAGTTACCCGAAGACAAATCATAGGCAGAGCGATTTCGTTCGAGTCGTTTAGTACGCGTTTTGTTTTGAGAAAACGACTTTGACTGTTTGGAACAGGATTTTAATATCCATCCAGATGTTCCATTCACGAATGTATTTGTGATCAAAGAAGATCCGTTTTTCCATCTTCCCTATCACTTCCGTTTCACCGCGACATCCATTGACCTGAGCCAATCCGGTGATTCCAGGTTTGACTTTATGCCGTAGCATATAGCCATCAATCTGTTTGCGGTAATACTCGTTATGCGAGTTTGCGTGGGGGCGTGGTCCCACCAATGACATGTGGCCGGTGAAGACGTTAAACAACTGTGGTAGCTCGTCCAGAGAGGTCTTTCTCAGAATCGCTCCCAGTTTCGTTACGCGTTTGTCTCCTTTTTTGGCTTGAGTTACCACATCGCCGTCTTCGCAAACGGACATAGAACGAAACTTCCAAACAGATATTTCTTTTCCGTCCAGGCCGTACCTGCGCTGTTTGAAGAGCATAGGCCCTTTCGAAGTAAGTTTGACAAGCAGCCCGATAATCAACATCGGAATGGCCGCGACAATGATCATGATCGAACTGAGAACGATATCAACGCATCGTTTCAGAGCACCATCAACACCGTACAGTGGATTCTCGTAGACGCTGACCACGGGCAGTCCCTGAATGTCGGTCCATCGAGAATGGAGCAATTGGAAAACGAATAGATCGGGCACGATGTAAACCGAAGCGGTGGTGTCTCCTAAACGCGCTACCAAATCTCGCATTCTTTCTTCGGCACGCATCGGAAGTGTAATAAAGATGTTTTGAATTTCCCCATCGATAGAACGCTGTACCAGTTCGTCAAAATTTCCCATGCGAATGTCCATGTCGGCGGGAAGCTCATCGCTTCGCGTGGCAGGACGGTCATCGAAGAAGCCCATAAACTTGAGTCCCAAATCGGGCCGCTGACGAATGTTACGAACCAGTTCAACACCAAGATCGTTGGCTCCAATGACGACAAAGCCCTTTGCCCCGGACGACTTGCCTTTCCAGGAAAGCCAGCGTCGAAGCAACATTCGACCGGTCAAGGAGATCACTGGCGTGATCGCAAACCAGACAAACAATCCCTTGGCTGAGATTTCGCTGGTATACATTGCAAGTTTACCCAAGCCAGCAAGAGCCAGCAGCGTCCAACCCCAAGCCAGAATGGAACAGGCGATCTCGCGTTCAAACGCAACCCCTCTCCAGTTTCGGTAGAGGCCAGTAAGTTCACCAACGATTCCAAATACCCCAATCGCCAACAAGGCAATTAGCAAAGTCGATTTACTGTTGAGGTCTGGGACCCAGTAGATCAACAGGAAAAGTCCAAGGAAGATCGCAAGCGTATCGATTAGTTTGTAGGCGATACCGGAAGCAGAGACGAGCGGTTTGATTTTTGTGTTTGAACCAGACATTTTGTTCGGGAGAATGAACGAGTGGAGAAATGTTGTCTGGAAAACATAGGTTTCAGATTTGAATGAAGTGGCAATTGTTTTGAGGTTTGAAGCCCAAGATTATTAACGGAAAATGGGATTGGAACGATTGTACCGATTTCTGACCATGCACCTCGGAAGTCAGACAGAAATATGGAAATGCAAAAGCCTGGAAAGAGTGGACCGCCAGGGAGTCGAACCCTGTTTTCCTGCTTGCAAAGCAGGCGTCGTGCCGTTTGACCAGCAGCCCAAAGTAAGTTGTTGATATCCGTTAAACGAATCGCCAGTTCGTGCGGATTTGTTGTAAACCAATCTTCCAATCCAAAGATCGCAGTTTGCTGATTTTTGAACGATATACGTTAGTAAAAATAAGCGTTTTAAAATTGATTGGTTAAGATGAATTTCGGCAAGGACCGAGGTAGGAAAAAGTTTGCATCGATGCTGTATTAAATACAGTATCGTGTTAAGTATGTAACTAGCATATGTGCCATGCTAAGTCCGCTTGGTCGAAATGCCTTCGCACTAACTACTTCCACCCACTAGTGAATTCCCATGCCAATTAAATCTCAATGCCCTCATTGCCAGGCTGTCTTTAAGGTCAGTGAAACCTATATCGGACAAGCCGTCGTTTGCACCAAGTGTAAGAATCAATATCAAGTAGCAAGCCCAGCGGCACCCGCAGCGCCAGCTGTTACTCCGGTGACACCTGTCCCGGCCCAGCCTGTATCTGCAGTGCCTGCCGCTCCAGTAGCGCCAGTGGCGGTTGATCCCCTTGCCCCTGCGGCAGGCGCTGGAGCAGCTGCGGGAGTATCGGTGCAGTCTCCTAAACGCCGGAAGGGAAGAAAAGGGCCAGGGTTTTTTAAAGGTCCAGCCGGTGGAAGCCCGTTTCGTTCAACTCTTTGGTTGGGACTGTTACTGTTCGTAGGCACCTTTGCCCTCAAGCAAGTGGCTGTTGATTACCATATTGTCAGAACGAATCCTGTGATCGAGTTAGCAAGAGTCGAATTGGCTCAGCAGGCCGAAAAAGAATCGGTAAATTTCCAGGCCAATACGTTGGCGCAGGAAATCCAAGCGATGAGGTTTTCCAGTAATCCAGACCAGTCAGTGATAGAGGCCAAACAGAAGGAATTGCAAAAGCTGACATCAGCCAATCTGGATAAGCTCAAAAAAATTAGGGCGAAATACTCGAAACTCAGAGCCACTGCCCAGCGCAACGCGACTACTGCGTCGGCTACCAGTCTGTGGCTGTTGAAAGTAACTTGGTGGTTCAAGCTATTCCTGGACTTCGCCAAAATCGCAGGGTGCTTCCTGGTTCTTTACGCCGCATTCAATATCGTGTGTGACGCAAATGAAGGAGCTCACGTGAAAACATTTGCAACGGTTTGCGCCGGGATTACGTTGGCCGCAATTCTCATACTAGGTGTGCTTACCTACTTAAGTTAGTGGCCACGGTTGTTGTTGAAAGGCAAGGGCTTCGGCTTCGAAGCCCTTTGTCAGTTTCCGTTGCATCACAATAGTTGCAGACTTCGGAATCGAACCGAACAAAGCTGCCATATGAAAGCTGCGTGAGTCCCAGCTCGTCTGCAATAAAGTGGTTGGACGCTTGATTCTCGAAAGTGAGAGTCGAATATCCAACCGCAAGTGACCATGGGGAGAGTCGAACTCCCACGCCTGGAAGGCACAACATTCTGAATGTTGCGTGTCTACCGGTTCCACCACACGGTCAATTTGATAAGAAGCCTTTCAGAATAGGTTTTAAACTAAGTACCTAAGTAGCTCGTGCCCGAGTCGAACCCATTTCGCCAGCTTGAGAAGCTGGTATCCTGTACCGAAGGCAATCGCATGCCCTACTTTTGACTAGCTTTTCACCACTTCTTTTCCTCGTACGCAATCAGTAAACCTATGGCTCTTATTAGTGACCCAGAAGCATTTCCACATCGACAGAATATTAACTTTCAGGGTTATTGCAGTGTGTCGCCGCTCAGTAAATCGGCGGCTGACCAAGTCAAATTCGTAACTGAGCGACAGCTCCAAGTCGGTCGGGGAATAATTTTCGAATTCACGGGCGATGAGCACATTGCGATTCGTTTCCATCAGAACTTTGCTCAGTTGCTCAAGACATCGGTGGACAACATTTCGATGCTGACCAACACGTCCGAGGGCATCTCGATGATTGCCAATGGATATCCGTTTGAGCCAGGCGATCAAATTATCAGCTACGTCAATGAGTATCCGGCCAATCATTATCCGTGGGTCTTGCAGGCCAAGCGACGCGGAGTCGAATTGGTACTTTTGTCGGACAGCACATTCGAACAAGCAGACCGCAAAGGGACCGGACCCATCCCGGATGAGTTTGCCAAAGGCTGGTCGTTCGAAGAACTCGAATCAAAAGTCACTGAGCGAACGCGTGTAATCGCGCTCAGCCATGTTCAGTTCACCAACGGTTACGCCGCCGACTTGCCCAAGCTCGGAGCGTTTTGCAAATCCAAAGGAATCGATTTGGTGATCGACGCTGCCCAAGGGCTTGGTTGCTTGCCAATCTACCCTGAAGAATACGGGATCGCTTGTCTTGCGTCAGCCGGTTGGAAGTGGTTGCTCGGCCCGGTTGGGTCGGGTGTGATGTACACCAACCCCGAGTTTCGTGAAAAGATTGAAATCACAATGACCGGCGCGGATCAAATGAAGCAGGATACGCAATATCTGGATCACACGTGGGATCCCATTGCGACGGGAAAAAAGTTCGAGTACTCGACAGTCGCGTACGCGGTTATTGCTGGACTTTCGGCGGGATTGGAAACAATTTTTCTTCCACACTCAATGGAAGCAATCCGGGATCACAACTTTGCGCTTCAAGACCTGGCTCTTCAACAGTTGGATTTCACAAAGTACCAACCAGTCGTGCATCTTCCTGAACACCGAAGCGGTATCTTGTCGTTGATTCCGAAGGTTTCCAATGCCGAGCAAATCTCTGCTGAGTTGGACGCGAAAAAGATCATCGTGACTCCAAGGGACGGCTATTTGCGATTTGCGCCGCATCTCTGCACAACCGAAGACGAAGTTTCGCAAGCGGTCGACGCACTCAACGCAATCGCTTAGTAGCTGAACGAGAAATTTATTTCGCCGCAAAGTAGAAAGTGGGCCGAGACGGAGTTGAACCGCCAAGTTCCAAAAGGAAGTCTGGGTTACAACCAGGTGAGCCCGCCAATGCTCAGTCGACCCTTTCTAGGTTTGAATTCGAGTTGCGGATCCGGGGGTCGCACCCGGCGAACCAAGCTTATGAGGCTCGGTTGAACACTGGTCCATCCGCTTTCTGTAGTACCTGGGACAGGAGTCGAACCTGCAACCGCTTGGTTTTAAATCAAGCTGCTCTACCGTTGGCGCACCCAGGCAAAGTAGCCCCTAATGGAATCGAACCAATATCTTCTGTTTGTAAGACAGATGTCCTGAGCCTTTGGACGAAGGGGCCTTAAAAAGGGAGAGATCTAATTGTGAGAGACAGGGGCTAGC
>CAZDBA010000023.1:36914-39307 GCA_964503615.1 uncultured Pirellulaceae bacterium | reverse complement strand
ATCAGGCTGTAGAAGAGCAGCAGGAATCGCAAAAGGAAACACAGGAAGAGGAAGAGGAAGAAGAGTTAACCGCTTCTGAAAAATTCCGCGAGATCAAACGTGCTGTTTCGAAACGTCAACGCACCTTTCGTTCAAGGGCACGACGAGCCGACGGCGAATCTGAGCTGGAACGGCTTCAGCAGGATTTGAGCGCTGACCTATCTGCAATGGTAGACGAAGTAAACGGCTTGGTCGAAGCGGCCGAAGAGGATGAGTTCAAAATCGAATTGCTTTTGTGGGTTGTTCAAAACGGCGATGATGACGCCGTCGAGAAAGCTAACGAAACGCTCTTGACCAATCACATCGAATCGAAAGAGCTTTCGGCACTAGTTGGACAAATCGCTAAAACGATGCCCAGTCCTGAGAATGAAGCGATCTTGCGACGATTGATCAAGGAAAGCCCTCACGACTCGGTTAAAGCTGCCGCGACCATGGGAATCTACTCGATGATGGAACCCCTTGAGCAGTTGGCACAAATGGACGAAAGCAAGCGCGAGGAAATTGGCGAGATGATCGGAGAAGAGTTCATTGAAAAATGGACTATGGACGCGATCCAAGCTGAGAAAAAGTCGTTAATCAAATCAATTTTAGACAACTATGCGGACGTCCCATCGGGCAATTCGACTTATGGCGAGATTGTCGAAGCTCAAGTTTTTGCCATGGAAAGACTGTCGATCGGTTCAGTTGCCGAAGATATTGTTGGCGAAGATCTTGATGGCGAAGAGTTCCGACTGAGTGACTATCGAGGCAAAGTTGTTGTGCTCGATTTTTGGGGTGATTGGTGACCACCGTGCCGGGCTATGTTCCCACACGAGCGGTCGCTCGTAAAACAACTGGCGGATAAACCTTTTGCTTTGATCGGTGTCAACAGTGACAAAGATCTCGAAAAACTCCGCGAGGTTGTGAAAAAGAAAAACATCACTTGGAGAAGTTTTTGGAATGGTCCTGGAGGAACCCGAGGCCCCATTTCAAAACGATGGCAAGTTAAAGGCTGGCCTACGATCTACGTCCTCGATGCCGAAGGCGTTATCCGCTACGAAGGTGTTCGTGGCGATAAAATGGATGCTGCAGTAACAACGTTGCTTGCAGAGATGGGTCACGAAGTCGAAATCGTCCACGAGGACGAAGAGAAAGAAGACAAGAAAGATAAAGATGAGGAAGAGGCCGAATAGGTCCGACTACTTCAGTCTATTTTTCTTTGAGTTTTACTCTCGATTCAAAAAACAAACGCCCAAAGCAAACTTTGCCTTGGGCGTTTTTCTTGCGCCAATCTTCTGTTCTTGAAAGCAAAGGACTAACCTCCGCCCGCATTGGCTGGATCAAGCTTATTGATACAACACGCAAGCGTACCAACAGCCATCACTTCCTCTGGAAACACCGATCTGTGAAACCGGTCTCGTTCCCCAGTAACAACATTGTTGTATCGCCTGCTGCGGTGAAACGCTTGACCAGCCCACTCCTTCGTAACGTGCGCCACCCAATCCGCCGCCGACGTGGCCGCGAAGGTTCCTCTGTGCCGCCTGATTTGCTTTTTGTTGTGCCAAACCAGAACCACCCGAGCCGCCGCCCCAATTTTGATTGGTATTGTTAGCGGCCGGCTGGGAAGGCGTGTAGCCAAAATCTACGGGGCCCGAACTGGAAAACGTGCCGTTGCTAATCACGTTCTGATCAACGATCACCTCAGTCCCCGCCATCATCGGAGGTTGGACGTAGTGAACCTGCTCGATCGGTTGCTCCGCCGGAATCCATTCGGCTCCGATTTGCGTAACAACATCCGCTGGCTGAGACCAAGTCTCCAATTGAGCGGGTTGCGAATAAATAACTTCCTGTGCGAATACGTTAGAGGACACCATCAACATGATGATCACCACAATACTCTTCATACTTTTCTCCGTAATAGAAATGTTGCCTCTGTCATCTCAATCATTTCTTTGCTTCAAAAACCGATCAAAAAATTGTATGCAACCTATCGTTTTGCAAATCGTGCCGTTCGGCGGGAATCGTTTTTGAAAGACACCTGACTTAGATGACGGGAACAAGTTATCTACAGAAATTTGAATGATCAACAGCTCGTTCCCTCTCACAAACGGTGTGCCTGTCAAACCGATTCGACAAAGATCGCAGCAAAAAAGTGAATACAGGAAAATCATTCTTGTTGGCGCGGTCATTTTCAGGAAAACGATTGGCAATCACAAAATTGCTGAATCCAAGTTGTGACTTTTTGCGTAGCTACGGTTGAAGAATTACATTTAGATTCGTTTGCTCACAGAGATGGTTTTCGATGCCAAAAATGTTTTTCAAGAATTTTTGATTAAGTTCTGTTGAGTGTTTTCCGCCACGCACTTTTCGTGAAC
>CAZDBA010000023.1:0-36814 GCA_964503615.1 uncultured Pirellulaceae bacterium | reverse complement strand
TTCATAACGTCAACGTTGACCATTCAATTCGTTCAGAATCACCCACTGATTTTGAGTGATCAACCTTGGTGTTGGACCCTTCCTTGGTTTTGTCTGGTTTGGCGGCAGCAGAGCCTTGATTCACCACCTACACTGTTTGCGCTATCATTGCGCGCAAAGTGAATTGTTTTCCCCAGCTATTTTGGATGGTGTAGCTATGCACGAATTTTTACTAGAAATCGTAAATCCAGCAAACCTATTGGCCACTACGTTGTTGGGCGGAGTCCTGTTGTATTGGTTATTAGTCATTTTTGGCGCCGTTGGAATGGATGCGCTAGAAATCGACTTGGATTTGGACGCCGATGGAGACTTTGACCTAGAGTTTGCGGATGGTCTCTTCGGCACGCTGTTGACGTTTTTTCACGTTGGCAAAGTACCAGTGATGATCATCCTTTCAGTGTTTGCATTTACGTTCTGGTTGGCAACGATCTTGACCAACCACTATCTGAATCCTGAATTCAGTTTGTGGACGACGGCAATGTTGATATGGCCATGTGGATTGGTCAGCCTCGCGGTAACCAAATTGTTCGTGATGCCGATGGCTAAAGGTTTCAATCCACCCGAGCGGCACTTGGATCGCAACGAACTGATTGGACAGACTGCGATCGTAAACACACTGGAGCTAAACCAAACGTTCGGCGAAATTGTATTGGAAACAGATGGACCTCCATTGGTCCTGAACGCGAGAAACGAAACGGGCCAGACACTTCGCAAAGGCGACGTGGTCACGGTTGTTTCACATGATCGCGAAAAAGATGTCTGCCTTGTTCAACTGGCTAAATTGGAGAGTAAATAGATGTTAACGAATCTGCTACTAGCGCAAGATAATTTCCTTGGAAACACGATCACGATCTCGATCCTGGTCATCGTTGTTTTCATTATTGGCTTTATCATGTTGGTGCTGAAGTGCTGGCGTAAAGTCACCCAAGGAACGGCTTTGGTCCGAAACGGTTGGGGCGGCACCAACGTAAAATTTGACGGCATGTTCGTCATTCCGATTTTTCACAAGGTCGAATTGATGGATATCTCTGTCAAGAAGATCGGCATCGACCGTAACGGCGAAGATGGCTTGATCTGTAAAGACAACATCCGTGCTGATATTCGCGTAGACTTTTTCGTCCGCGTTAACAAAGAGGCAAAAAGCGTTGCCGACGTAGCCCAGTTGCTGGGTTGCGAACGCGCTTCCAGCCAGCCCTCTCTCATTCAGTTGTTCGAAGCGAAGTTTTCAGAAGCGTTGAAAACAGTCGGTAAGCAGTTTGACTTTGTCGACCTCTACAATTCTCGTGAAGCGTTTCGTGATGAGATCAAAAAGACGATCGGCGTTGACCTGAACGGTTACGTATTGGACGACGCGGCGATTGACTACCTGGAGCAGACTCCTATTGAGAAACTAAACGTCAACAACGTTTTGGATTCGGAAGGTATCAAAAAGATCACCGATCTCACCGCACAAGAGCAAGTTCGAGCGAACTTTATCCGTCGTGAGAAAGAGAAAACAATCACCAAACAAGACGTCGAAGCTCGTGAAGCGATCCTGGAACTGGAAAAGCAGCAAGCCGAAGCGGAAGAAAAACAGCTGCGTGAAATTACCGAAATCAAAGCTCGTGAACGCTCCGAAGCTGAGATCGTATCCCAGCAGGAACGGCAACGAGCAACCACGGCTCAGATCACGGCTGACGAAGAGATTCAGATCGCTGAGGAAAACAAACTTCGTGCGATTATCGTGGCGGCCAAAAACAAAGAGCGAACCGACGCCGTCGAAACGGAACGTGTTGAGAAAGATCGCGGGCTGGAAATCACCGAGCGAGAACGAGTCGTTACCCTCGCCGAGATCGACAAAGAAAAAGCGGTCGAAGTCGAGAAGAAGAACATTCAAGACGTCATCCGCCAACGCGTGATGGTTGAACGTGAAGTGGTCGAAGAAGAAGAAAAGATCAAAGACACTCGCGAGTTCGCCGAAGCCGATCGTAAGAAACAGGTCGCAGTCACCGCCGCCGAACAAACGGCTGAGCAAGAGTTGGTCATGCAAGTTAAAGCTGCGGACGCTGAAAAACAGGCTGCCGAACTGAACGCGGAAACGGTTGTGATTACAGCAGAAGCCGAAAAGACGGCTGCTGCAAAGCAAACGGATGCCAAGAAAATGTTGGCCGAAGCGACTCGCGCCGAAGTGGCCGCACCGGGCTTGGCCGAAGCCGAAGTCACCGTTGCCAAAGCGGACGCTCTGGAACGTGAAGGTACCGCCGAAGCCCAAGTCCTGGAGCTCAAGTTTGCTGCGGACGCAAAAGGTATCACCGAAAAAGCGGAAGCGATGAAGTTATTCGATGGCGTTGGCCGCGAGCACGAAGAGTTCAAATTGAAACTCAACAAAGAGAAAGATATCGAACTCGAAGCGATCGCCACACAACAAGCGATTGCCGAAGCTCAAGCCTCAATGGTGGGCGAAGCACTCAAGAGTGCGAACATCGACATCGTCGGTGGCGACAATCAATTCTTCGAAAGTATCGTTGGTAGCGTAACTGCCGGTAAGCAAGTCGATCGACTGGTCGGCAACAGCGAAGTACTGGGTGACGTTAAAGAGACTTTCTTTAACTCAGATCCTGAGCACTTCAAATCGGAAATGCAACGTTACGTGGAAATGTTCGGCATCTCGACAGAGGATATGAAAAACCTCTCCGTCGCAGCACTGTTGGGCCAAATGATGGGTCTGACAAACGATTCGGGAGTGATGGGACAATTGCAAGGCATGGTTAGTATGGCCAACCGAGCTGGTGTCTCGACCGCAAAAGCGGCAACCCTGAAGCTGACCGGAAAAACCGCGAAGAGCTAAATGATCCCAGGTTCGAATCGCGCTCAGGCAGCCATTCTCCAATGTCTGGGCGCGATTTCGTTCTACTCTAATTGGCTTCTCGTTTAATGACGGGCCAATTTTTGTCACTGCTTGTAATTGTACTAACCGTGTCGAATCGAAAGTAGCTTGGGCACCGACCTCTGCCCGGGGATCACTAGATGGCTGAAACCCAACCACAATCGAACACCGAAACCTCTGACGGCACCGCTGCGCAAGCTTCGCCAGGCTCGGAGGGTTCACAGCTTGAAAAAAGCACCTACGAAATTATTCGTAACCGTCTGGATACGCACGCCGAAGAGCTGCGTAATCGGATGGACTTGCTCAACGAGTTGCGACGTGAAGTATTTGGCTCGATCCCAACCGAGTTGACCGGAACTGAGCGGATCAACACCGCCAACAATTGCGTCCCGCGTGACATTATCGCGATCGGCGACCGAATGTTGTTCGGCTACAACGTCCATATCGGCTTGCGCACTGAAACGCTAATGTCCGATGTGTTCGCTGTCTATCGAGCCGACGAGGGCGGGCACTTTGTCGAAGCTCCTTTTGACCTCCTAGCTGGTAAGAGTTTTGAACACGACTTTAAACAGCTGTACAAATACTACAAAGAAACAACGTTTACCAAATTCCAGGTCATTGGTCCCTATCTCTATCTGGTTTTCCAAGTCGGAAAAACGGCCTCCGATATAAAAGGGTTCAAGTTCCTGATCGAAGAAGGTTCGCTCACCTACGTCGACAATCGCAGCGACCATGAGATCGAGTTTCCTCCTCAGCATGGTTTCGAGTGGACCCGTACCCATCGCGACTTGCATCGCAGCGGTCAGCATCCCCATATCTCAATCGAAGACCGCGTGTTCGTGGAAACCGTGGGCGGCGATCTAACGATCAAAGTCGAAGACAATACAGACGACGGTCTGGGAATTTACCGAGAGCCGGTTGAGGACAAAGACCAAACGCTGGACGACGCCGAGATTTTTTATGCGATCGTGGGCAATTTGGTTTTGCTGCGGATCAAACCGTTCCGCGAAGACAACTATCGGTATCTGATCTACAACGAAAAAACACAATCGGTTACTCGACTGGATTCGATCGAACAAGCCTGCGTGCTGTTGCCTGAAGGACATGGTTTGATCTTTGCCAACGGCTACTACTTGCAGTCGGGCGAGCACAAAATTTTCGAAAGTGACCTGAGCGGTTTAACGTTCGAAAAAAGTATACCCGCCGCCAACGGTGAAGATTACCTGTTTGTCTTTTACCACCATGAAACTGGACATTACGTTCTGCTGTCCTACAACATGATCGCACTCCAGGTTCAAACCCCTTTGATTTGCAACGGATATTCGATTTTCCCGAATGGTCAATTGATCTGTTTTCGCAGCGACGACACCGCCTCCAAACATCATCCTTTGCAGATTTGGCAAACACCGTTCGTTGACAGCGATATTCCCAGCGACGCTAAAACCGATTCGTTCCTGTACAAGATCGGTAACCGGGAAGTCGTCCGCGCGATGGCTGAATGCTCTGAGTTGATTCAGTTGATCGGTAAAGATGATTCTTACTCCGGCCTATATCTGGACCTTGTGAAAAAGTCCGGTGACATCGTCGATTCCTATTTTTGGCTGAGCAACGAAGAGACGTTTAACCTTAACGAGACCGTTTCTGCGGTTCGTGACGCCGCGTCTTCTGCAGTCGACGAGTTCGACAAAGTTGTCCGCGTGCGACGCAACACTCGTGAGCAGTTCGATGCAACAACCACCCAGGCGGAAAAAGCGATTTCAGACGCTCGCGTGCGACCCTACCGCGAAATTGCAGACTTCGTTCAATCGCTGGGCGAACTACGCTCGGTTCGCGGAGCGGTTATTTCACTGAAAGAGTTGAAATACGTCGAGACCGACGCAGTTGACTCGCTTGAGACCAAGATCATCGAGCAAACCGAAGACCTCTCTCGTAAGTGCGTTCAATTCCTGCTGAAAGAAAATTCGCTCAAACCGTACGAAGATCGCGTCGTCCAGCAACAAAGTTCGATCGAATCGTTGGCAACCGTCGCCGAAACCAAAAAACTGGAAGAAGAACTGATCGAGGGATCGGGCGAACTGGAAATGCTGATCGACATCGTCAGCAATCTCAAAATCGACGACGCGACGCATCGCACCCAGATCATTGACAATATCTCGACGATTTATGCCAACCTCAACAAGACCCGCGCCCAATTGAAAAAGCGGTCACAGTCGTTGATGTCGGTCGAGGGCGCTGCCGAATTCAACTCGCAACTGAAACTGCTGAGTCAGGCGATCGTGAACTACTTGGACGTTTGCGACAAACCCCAAAAATGCGACGAGTATCTGACCAAAATGATGGTCCAGATCGAAGAACTCGAAGGTCGCTTTTCTGAGTTCGATGAGTTCATCGTTCAGCTGGCTGAAAAACGCGAAGAAGTTTACGCTGCGTTCGACAACAAAAAACTTCAGCTTAACGAAGCTCGTAATCGTCGCGCGACCGCTTTAATGAACTCGGCCGACCGAATCTTGACCGGAATCTCATCACGGATGTCCGGATTGAAAACGGTCGACGAGATCAACAGTTACTTTGCCAGCGACTTGATGATCGAAAAAGTTCGCAACATCATCGAACAACTGGATGAGTTGGACGAATCGGTAAAAGTCGACGACGTCCAAAGCCGCCTAAAGACAACCCGCGAAGACGCTGTTCGCCAGCTTCGCGACAAAAACGAATTGTACGTTGATGGTCAGAATATCATCGCCTTTGGAGAACACAAATTCTCTGTCAACGTACAGCCGCTCGATTTGACAACGGTCTTTAAAGACGGCGATACCTGGTTTCACCTGAGCGGAACCAACTACTTCGAAAAAATCGAAGACGAACAATTTGTTGCCACTCGTGACGTTTGGGACCAAACGATCGTGTCAGAAAACCGTAACGTTTATCGCGGTGAATATCTGGCTTATTTGATTCTTCAGGATGCCATGTCCGGCAAACCGGACTCGATCGAGTTGAGCGAACTGGCTCGCATGGAAGAACCTCAGCTTACCGAGCACGTTCAAAAATTCATGTCCCCGCGTTACGCCGAAGGATACGTAAAGGGTGTCCATGACCACGACGCGACTTTGATCCTCAGCCGACTTTGCCAACTGACCGAAAAACTGGATCTGTTGAAATACTCAACCTCCGCTCGTGTTTTGGCAACCGTATTCTGGAACGAACTGAACACCGAATCAAAAGAAACTTTGCAAGCCAAGTTCAGCAGCTTGGCCGAAGCCCAAAATTTGTTTGGCGCGATATCGGGTCGACAGCGATACGTCGATCAAATCGGCACAATGATCCAGTCGTTTATAGAAACGCATCAATTTTCTGAAAATCGTTTCGCTGGACCCGCAGCCGCTTGCCTATTTGACCAATTCGTTTTGGCCAGAACGTTTGTGGCAAGCTCCGCAGCCGTTCGCCTGAAATCAGAATTCGAACAATACCTCGGCCGCAAGGATTCGACGGGCAAACTGGCCGCCTCGATCCAAGCCGAAACGCTGTCCGCTGTCGATCGGTATGAGATCGCGCGCGACTGGATCGGCTCGTTCTGTGAACATCACAAACAAGCAGCTAATGAAGAATTGATTGCCGAAGCGGCTGCGATGTTGGCAGACCATTCTGCAGGCAACACCAAAGTGATCGAAGCCAACCCAGAGATGGTTGTATCCGGATTGCTCGGCGACCATGCGTTGGTTGACTCGAATAACTACGAATTGAACTACAACCAGTTTATGGACCGTTTGCATCAATTCGAAACGGAGACCACTCCTCGCTACGAAGCGTATGTGCATCTCAAGAAGGAGTTGATCGACCAACGCCGCGATCAATTACGCCTGAATGAGTTCAAACCGCGCGTGCTGACTTCGTTTGTTCGTAATAAACTCGTCAACGATATCTACTTGCCCATGGTCGGTGCCAACCTTGCCAAACAGATTGGTGTCGTAGGTGAGGACAAGCGGACCGACCTGATGGGTTTGTTGTTACTGATCTCTCCACCGGGATACGGTAAAACAACGTTGATGGAGTACATCGCCAATCGGCTGGGAATTACGTTTGTCAAAATCAACGGACCGGCGATCGGCCACCGAGTGACTTCGCTCGATCCCGTCGAGGCGCCCAACGCGAGTGCTCGTGAAGAAGTCGAAAAGCTCAACCTGTCGTTGGAGATGGGTGACAATGTGATGATCTACCTGGACGATATTCAGCACTGCAATCCTGAGTTTTTACAGAAGTTTATTTCGCTGTGCGATGCGACGCGAAAAATCGAAGGTGTCTTTAACGGCAAAACGCGAACTTACGACCTACGCGGGCGAAAAGTTTGCGTGATTATGGCCGGTAACCCCTACACCGAAAGCGGTGACAAATTCCAGATCCCTGACATGCTGGCCAACCGAGCCGATACGTATAACTTGGGCGACGTGATCGGTGACAGTCTGGAGCCGTTCGAACTGAGTTATCTGGAGAACTGCCTTACCAGCAACTCGACGCTGGGCAAGCTTAACTCGCGCAGCCGAAACGATATCTACTCGATCATCAAAATGGCCGAGCACCCGGACGCTCCGCCGCAATCGTTGGAAGGAAACTACTCGATCGAAGAGATCAATGAATTCGTTGGCGTGATGCGAAAGTTGCTTCGTGTGCGAGACGTCATCCTCCGCGTCAACCGCGAATACATCGACTCAGCTGCCCAATCGGACGATTACCGAACTGAACCCGCTTTCAAGCTGCAAGGTTCCTACCGTGACATGAACAAAATTGCCGAGCGGATCGTTCCCATCATGAACGATAACGAGCTTGAGGTCCTGATCATGTCCCATTACGAAAACCAGGCTCAGACGCTTACAACTGGGGCCGAAGCGAACTTGCTCAAGTTCCGACAGATGACCGGAACCATGACTCCCGAACAAGAAACGCGCTGGGAGGAGATCTGCCGAACTTACAAACGAAACCAAGTCCTGGGCGCCGCCGGTGGTGACGATCAGATGAGTCAAGTGATCGCGCAGATGGCTACGTTCTCGGATGGTCTAGGCGGTATCGGTAACTCGCTGGACAAAGGGCTCAAGCAGATGTTGGCCAAAGAAGCTGAGAAATCGGACGGGTTCCAGGAAATCACCGTTCGTGAAATCACGCGAGTGGTCGGAGAACTTTCCAAGTTCAACGAGACGATCGAGTCGATGAAAGCTAGCTATGAAAAACATGGCGAAGCAATCGCAAACTTACCACGCCATATAAGCGAGCAAAAAATCGAAGTCGTCAACAAGATCCCCAACGTGATGCTCAACGTCCTGCGTAACCAGTTCCGAGTCTTGCAAACTTGGATGGAACCCATTCTGGAACTGGCAACACATAATCCTGCCGCGCAGAGTTTCGTCTCGGCTGCCAACGCGACCGAAGCAAACTACGAACGACTGCTGGACCGATTGGGAAATGAAGCCACCACAGAGGAGGCGGCCGAACCACCTGCGAAAAAAAGTGCTGCGAAAAAAGCGACTCCCAAGAAGGCCGCTAAGAAATCGGCAAAGGCCAAGCCCAAAAAGGCTGCTCCAAAAAAGGACAAAGGAAAGAAGAAATAGATTTCATGGGCTGAAGCTCCACTGACAGACTACCTGAACTTTTTCCCTCCATCCTTCGCAAAACCGAAAGCCACCGTGTAGAATCAAAGCTCGAAAAAATTCTTGCTTTGAACTGATTGGTTGCTAATGTACCGCGATCCCGAATTTGCGTTTGCTTTTATGATGGGGCCTTTGGTCTGGTTCTTCATCATCATCTTTGTTGTCTATGTGGTCTTGCTGACCGCCGGGCGAAACGTGGTGCCCAAGTTACGCGTTTGCTATTTCGGTGCGGTAACTTATTTCTTTGCTTTGATCCTTCCCATGATCGGTGGATTGTTGATCAACCTATTCGGCACGATGGGGCGTTCAGCACTGGGAGAAGGGCTCGAGATGGTTAGTGTGGTTTTAGTGTATGCCGCACCCATTTTGCTATGCATCAGCCTTATCCTGTTGCTCATTTCTCTGAAGCCTGATTTCAACTCGTACTCCCGCCCCAAGCCGTTGCCCAGTAAACCCGAGAAACCAAAGGAAACTCCGGACCCGTTTCAATAGAGCATCCGATTTCTAAATCCAGTCGGAATACAATTCGGGACGTCGGTGACGCAAGAACAATTTGCGAGCATAGGACTCTGACAACTCGTCCAGTTCAACGTCGCAATACAGGATATCGTTAGCCTCTTTGGCTGCGCGTCCGATCACTTCGCCTTGTGCATTGCAAACAAACGATTCACCCGCGAACGTCAGATGCTCTTCCTCTCCAACACGATTGCATAACGCAATAAAGTATCCATTCTGAAACGCTGCGACTCGCATCTCTGCTTCGTAGAGACCTTCTGGCCATTCATCGACCGCTCCTGCCTGCGGAACAAAAACTAAATCGGCACCCGCTACGGACAACGCTCGCATGTATTCGGGAAAGTGTCGGTCGTAACATATTGCCACTCCAATCTTGCCGAATGCCGTCTGGTAAACCGGCACTCCGTTGTCTCCTGGCGAGTAGTATCCCTGTTCATGGAAATTGGCATAGTCAGTAATATGGATCATTCGAGTCACGCCCAGGATCTGCCCATCGGTATCGATCACGGGCGAGCTGTCGAACGTCTGTTCGCCGCTACGTTCAAATAGATTGAGAACGATCACACATTGGTGCTCCTTGGCGATTTTCGAAAAAGCCTCCGTCTCCGGGCCTGGTATGGTTACCGCTGCGTTCAAGCTTTCCTTGTCGGCCTGTTTCTGAGGATAGAATTGATCAAAAGCAAGTTCAGCGAAACAGATTATGTTCGCGCCTGCTGCAGCAGCTTGCTTCGCCAATTCAATACCTTTTTGGACATTGGCCTGTCGATCTGGTCCGGCGGCTTGTTGTATCAGGGCCAACTTCATAATTTTGCTCTTCGTAAAAACTGTATTGGGACATGTGGACATTTGCAGTAGCCCAATCTGCTGGTTCGTCGGCTTGTTCAATCATATTGGATTTGGTGTTCTATGATCAATTGTCTCCGTTATGGTACAAATTCATTTAGTTTCCCAGAACATAGACGAATCGCTAAATTATGAATTCAATCTCAAAAACTGTGGTTCCTTACGCTTGGTTCTTTCTATTCATCGTGTCAATGGTGACCAGCGATACAAAAGCTCAGGAAGGGGAAGAAGAAAAGCAAAAAGCATCTAAGGTCGTTACCGCAATACGGATCACGGGACCTGAGTTTCTCAACCATGGACCGAATTTGGTCGGTGTCCGGGTTCAGTATGAGGGCTCGGATCGTTGGAGATTCGCCAAGCCAGATGAGTTTCAAATGTCGATCACGGGCGACACGGGAAAATTAGTCCCTGATATTTCTGGCCAGCCTGTAAATCCTGTCTTGGTCCAGGTAACCGGCCAACAACAGCCAGCTGGCAAGCAGTTGATACTGGTTCGATGCGAAGCGGGTAAAGTCTTTTCAGAAAGACGGTTTGAGATTCGGCAACTGACCGCCGATCAAAGCGTGACAATCCGTATCGATCCCGATGCACCCCGCCACAGATACACCGGAATGGGAGCTGGTTTGATGTTTTATGACAACCAGTTCACTATCGACAAACAGTTGTTCGATTGGTGTTTCAAGGATGTCGATTCCCAGATTCTCCACGTATTGATTCGTCCAGATTTTGAGCCAGTCAACGACAACGACGATTGGCAGGTTTTAGACAACACGGCTTTTAAATGGGATGGTTGTAAACGACTGTTTTGGATTTGCTGGAACGCGCGGCAACGAAACCCGGACTTGAAAGTCTACGCCTGCCTCTATTCACCGCCGGCCTGGATGAAAGCGAACGACGATACCGCTGGCGATGCTGGGTTGAAAGCAGGCGAAAAATACCAATTGGAGATGGCCGAATATGTCTACGCTTTCCTGAAACATGCGGCGTGGAAGGGAACGAAGATCGACTACCTTTGTTTATTCAACGAACCCGATTTTCCTCATCATCAAGACGGTTCGCACTATCCCTCCTTGGTCGAGCTTGCCAAGGCGCAGGCGTTTATCAGTAGCAAAGTCGATCAGTTGATTGACGCCGATCCCGATTTCAATCACAAGCCCCAATACGTCTTTCCAGAAACGCTGGGCCCCGGTTCGATTACGCGTGCTGGCGAGCAAACCAAGGCGCTGGCCAAGTTGGCCGAAGAAGGTGCGTTGGATCATCTGAGTGCGTGGGGTGTTCACGACTATTGGAATTCAGGCGGTGGCTATTGGGGAAATCGTTATCAAGAATTGCGTGATTTTCCTGGGGTTGGAGATCGTCCGATCTGGATGACCGAGTGGGCTCAACGTTACCAGCGGGGAGATCTAGCTTCTTCGTTGGAGTACGGCGAAAAGATACTTAACGCTTTGCGACTGGGTGCATCGGCTTGGCTGGCGTTCGAATGGGCTCACCCGGCTCCGAATCAGGCTGGGCTAATTAGTACTCAATGGGGCGAAGGGGTCACCAAAAAGAGATTCTGGCGAAGTAAGTCGTACTACGTTTTCAAGCAGATTGCCAATACGACTCCAGCGGGTGGGAACGTCGTTTCGACTGGCTTGGAAACAAAAAACAAGAACGGCGGAAAAGCGATTGAGACTTTAGCCGTTCGTGACCAAGGCCGAATGGTCGTGCATCTGCTCAATCCAAATAACGGGCCTGTAGAATATGAAGTCGAAATTGATGGCGACAAAACGGTTCAACTGACAAACGGTCGGCTAACGAATCCTGAAAACAATGATGTCGAAATCAAAAATCCCCTCTTGAAGGGCGATTTGCCTCCTTATAGCTTAATGACACTTGAGTTCGAAATTGAGTAGACTAAATACCGAACACTGACTACCGCTCTATCACGGAGAAATATAATGTTGAAAGAAAAACTTGCTGAGATTGCAGCTCAGACAGTAAAGAAGCTTACCCCTGAATTGATTGCTGTGGTCAAACAAACAACAGGGGCGGTTGCTGACTCTATTCCGTCTCGAGCCATCCCCAAAGTAGGCGGATCCGCGCCAGAATTTAAATTGCCCGATAGCAAAGGGAACGAACATTCGTCTGCTGACCTGATCGGTTCTGGGCATTTGGTGGTTTCGTTTTTTCGTGGCAGTTGGTGACCGTACTGCAACTTAGAGCTGGAAGCTCTTAACGATTTCGTCGAAAAATTTGCAGCCAAGGACACTCGTTTGGTCGCAATTTCGCCAGAGAACCCTGAGGCAACTGGGAAACTGATTAAGTCTCTAGGTTTGAATTTTGAGATTCTGTTCGACCAAGACAACGCTTATGCAAAGCAAATGGATCTTGTCCATGGACTCCCTGAAGAATTGCAAGAAATCTACGGTGGTTTTGGAATCGATGTAGGTAGCTCAAACGGAAATGGAACGTGGGAATTGCCACTGCCGACAAGATTGGTTTTAGGTGCCAACCATGAAATCAAATCGATCGAACTCGATGCCGATTACACCAAGCGCCCCGAACCGACCGATACACTCGCTGTATTAGGATAAAAATGGAAACCTGACGCGTTAGCGAGGAAACAACGTGCTGTTGTTTCTTGCTTACGCTGCGGGTTGCTCGCATTAATACTCCTACTTCTTCCATTCAATTTTTTCTGGCAGTGGAATGTTGTCCAGCAACGCCAATACGGACATCGCCGTGCCATACGCTTTCGAGCGATCGAAGACTCGGTCATTCCATGTGTCTTCATCGCTCTTGGTTTTCATCAACACCGACTTTAGTTTTGCAGCCTCGGTCAGTGCGTCTTCTTCGGCCAGCAACTGCACCGCTTGTCCAATGTACCGATGGCCAAAATAGAAGTAATAAGGCGCGATTCCGTAGGGACCCTCGTGAGTTCCTGTTTTTGCTCGGCGCTTTTCCAATTCGTCCCAGTGTTCATGAAACGCGTTGATCGAATCCTGAACCTGTTCTACGTCCCCTTCACCTAGCAAAACAAGTGTCAATTCGCATAGCGCGCTGCGAGCTATTGAGCCAGGAAGTGGAGCCGGACGTCTGGTAACCACTCCGCTATACTGAAACGCGCCTTTTTTGGTGCGACTGTCCAACAAGACCTGTTTCGCTTTTTCGAAAACTTCATCCGGAACATCTTCTCCTTGCTGCCGCGCCAACAACAAAGCCTGGACTGCCGGCGAAGTGACAAACGCCGCATGGCGACCGCGAGTCGCATAGTTCCACCCACCGTCATCAAGCTGCTCGGCTGTCAAAATTTCGACAAGCTTTGGAATCCAGGCGTCCGTCTGCTTGCGCTGATCCTCGAATCGTTGGGTATCTCGAAGTCGACAAAAGAAATCGAGTGCATAGATGTGACCCCAGACGCGGACGTCGTAACGGTTGGCCGTCGACAATTCCATCCGTGGATTCTCCAGGTCGCTGAGCACGATTTCGATACCTCGTCCAATGGCCGAATCTACCGCTTCGTTTTTTTCGGTCGAATTGCCCGCAGTCGCGTACAACAAAGCAGTCGAAACAATCGACGTTCCCCCGATCCGATATCCAACTGGAATCTTACGATTCACGCGGTACACTCCTTCATAAGGCCAAGCACCATCCTCTTCCTGAAACTGGATCAATTGATTCACGGCGTTTTGAATCAACTCGTCAGTTTCGTCTAAGTCTTGAGCCCATAGCTGAGTCGAGAACGTCAGAATGAGCAGAAGGGTGGTTGCCGTTTTCATAATTCCTTGCCTTTGGGTTGCCACTCGGGGAAGTCACAGAGCTAACGGGCTTGCGAGCCAATAGTACCCTATCGTCCTCTGTGCCGGACCCTTATGTCAAACTGGTTGTGAACTTTCCAGCAACTTTTTTCGGCAACGTAAGCGCACCGAATTAAACGCACCGAGGTGAACGCTCTGCTATTTGAATTCGGCAATCACATTTGCGGTATTGTCGCCGATCGCTGGTACACCGTAGCCGCCTTCCATGATTATGGTTGTGGGAAGTCCCAGCCCCGCAATCCGTTTTCCATAGTCCGCAAAGTCGGGTGTCGTAAGCCGAAATGACGAGATCGGGTCGTGTTCAAATGTGTCGACACCAAGCGAGATCACCAAGGCACCTGCCCCAAAGTCCTGAATTTTATTCAGGGCAAGCTCCAAAGCTTGAACCCAACCGTCGTAATCAGTTCCAGGCATGAGGGGATAGTTTGCTGTAAAGCCTTCACCTACGCCTACGCCGATTTCATCCTCATGACCCCAAAAATAGGGAAAGTGATGATCAGGGTGTCCGTGGATCGATGCAAAGAACACATCTTCCCGCGCATAAAAGATATCTTGCGTACCATTACCGTGATGAAAATCAACATCCAGAATGGCAACACGCTCGACGCCCTGGTCGCGTATGTATTGAGCTGCAATCGCTGCCGAATTCAAATGGCAATATCCAGACATATACGCGGCGCCAGCATGATGTCCGGGAGGACGAATAAGGGCAAAGGCAGAACCGCCCATTACTGTCTCGTGAGCTGCGCTGACCGCACAGTTCGCTATTGAGGTCAAAGCTTGCCAACTGGTTTCCGTGACAACCGTGTCGGAGGATGAGCTATAAAATCCTGCAGCTCCATCGACGTCGATCGGCGGTTTATCACGGCGCGGATGAACGGGATAACTCATTGGCAAAACATCGCCAGCATATCCAGCTGCCTTCCAACGCGACCAAGCCGTTTTAAGGAACTCGATATAGTCCCGACGATGCACCGCCAATATCGGAGCGAGACCAAACTCTCCGGGAGTTGAAAAACTCTCTCGCGTAATATTGACTCGCTCAAGGCCCGCGATGAGTAACTCCATCCTGCTCGGGTTCTCATGAGGCGAAACCATCTGGCCGCGGTGCAGTTCAGCCTGTGGAGCATGCAATAGATGATCAGGTGTATGAAAAATCTTCATTCAAGCTCCGTGTAGTTCCAATGCAAAAGTAAACCCAAGCGTGGCCAGGATCAATCTCGGGCTTTCCGCTGCATGATTTGCGGGGGATTAATGCTGCCAATTTCTGGGGTCGACGTGATAGTACTTAATCAAAAGCTCGAACAACTTCGAATGCTTCTGTTTTAGTTCACTCGGTTGTTCGAAAAACGTCTCGCTCGCTACCGCGAAGAATTCAGCCAGGTTTGTCGCGCCGTAGTGGTCCAACAATGTGCGTCTACGGGTCTCTTTAGCGTTTACTAATTCCTGGAACTCGGATTCGACTACCTCGCCCCATTCCGCGACATCCTTTGGGTCTGAAAAAATCAAGTTTCCGCCCATGCTTCCGTCCAGTCCATCCAACGCATGGGCAAATTCGTGGACAACCAAATTGCGGCCGTCATCTTCATTGCGAGCTCCCTGCAAAGTATCACGCCAGGAAAGAATAATTGGGCCGCCCTGCCAAGCCTCCCCTGCCCTATGGCTTACTCCTGTCGAAACTCCATCACTCGTCTGACGACTAAACGCTTTGGGGTAAATGAGAATCGTACGCACGTTGTCAAAGTAGAAATCTTCGACGCCTAACAACATCAAACTTGCACTGGCCGCGATGGTGACTTTCATCTCTTCGGTAACTTCCAGTCCTTCACAGCCCTCCCAGTTCTTTTCGGCTACAAAAATCTGTACAAGCCTTTGTAGCTTTGACATCTCTGCTTCGGACAGTCGCCACGTCAATCGCACGTTCCGATTTAAATGCAGCGACCATGCTTCTGACCAGGGCTGAGCTAGGATCTTTTTCCGACGACGTTTCTTTAACCAACCAAAAATCACAACCAGATCCCTATCAAATTTATAAAACTCTTACTCACCGCGCCGATCGCTTTATAGCCCAGCGAAATTAATCCCAGACACTTATATCCGATCGCCACCAGTCCAAAGGCGCTAACACCGATCGCTACCGCTCCCAACGACCAGTATCCCAGGGCACCTAGTCCGATGCTGAGTACGCCTCCTGACAAGAGGCCACTCGAAACCAAGCCGACTGCGATTCGACCGATCGCGATGGCTCCACGGGCAAAACTACCATACGCGATGACACCTGTGGCTCGATCACCCAATGCGATTACGCCTTTTGCGTGCCCAAACTCTTCGCTGCCGCTGCGGTTTTGGCCAAAGGCGATACTGACCAACGGAAATCCTGCAATGCTTTTTGCCGAACGTAAACGGAGATCCCGATTGCCAGCGATCATCCGCCGCCAACGCTGAATTGTGCCCCAAACTCCCTGTGGTTTTGCATCGATCGGATCACCAGCAATGAACCTGTTCAACTCCGCTTTCACCGCCGAAACAGAGGGGTACCGTTCCGCTGGATCTTTATCAAGACATTTCATGCAAATCGTCTCGAGATCTTTCGAGAAACTACTGGCCGTTGCGATTCTGGAAAGCCGCAACGGTTCTTGTTCGATCACCTTGTTTAACGTTTGACTCGCTGTATCGCCGTCCAGCGGCGGCGAACCGGAAACTAATGAATAAAGAATCGCTCCGACACCATATACATCGGCAGCCTCAGTAACGTCGTTCCAACTATCTTGGGCTTCTGACGAATCGCCTGATTGGATGCGAGCTTGCTCGGGCGACATACAACCCCATGACGGGCCGGCTAACGGTTCGACCTCTTCAACATCTGTTTCGTCATCCTTGCCGCTCCAAACGGGTTGTCTAGCCATTCCAAAATCGGCGACTCTCAACACGCCGGCCGTGTCCTGCAATACGTTATGAAGGTTCAAGTCTCGATGGAGGATACCGCGTTGGTGCGCGAACTCGACCGCCTCGCAGACAGATAATAATAACTCGGCGGCCATGTTTGGGCTGACCGCACGATCAGCAACTTTATCTGCCAGACTTTGCCCTTCCACCAAACCCATGGAAACGAAGTGCCTGCCATCAACTTGACCGACGTCGTAGACGGGAACGATGTTGGGGTGGTCCAGTTCGATCACTGATCGAGCTTCGATCTCCATGCGGTCGATTCCCGCTTCGCCTGATACCACTTTGGAGTCGATGACCATTAACGCCACAAACCGATCACGGCTTTTCTCTTGGGCTCGGTATACAACGCCCAATCCGCGTCGGGCGATCGGTTTCAAAAGTCGAAAATCTCCAAGATCTTGGCCCGATAGATTATCGACGGATCCTTCTAATTGAAATGAGTTTGATTTGGCTTTGGTGCTATCTTCGGTGTTGCCGGACTCGTCGGATTCAACCGATTGGTTGTTATCTATTAAGTCGATCGAGCAACCACATTCGGGGCAAGTGTCATTGGCTACATATGCGGGAAGCTCCGCTTGGCAAAAACGACAAACAAATTCTGAGCTCATCGGCACATCGCTTTATAGACAAGTGAACATAGGCAGAAGCGTCAAACTGGCGGTCAATACCAACCGGTTTTTCGTTAGCGTCCGTTAATCAACAACGGATGCATTCTACAATCACAACGCGGAGCGATGACCGGACAATAGGCATGTGCCATGCAGAATTCGCAACTATGAATGGGGTATCCCGCAAAAAACCCGTTTCAATCGGAACAAGAGGAACAGTTTCTTCCGGAGGCAAAAGCTCGGGCAGCTGCGATTCTGGAGGGAGCGGTAGATCAAGTTCTGCCGGCGCTTCCAATGGAGTCAAAACGATGTTGCGAAACCAAACGGGGTCGCCATGGTCCTGCAAAAAGATCTTACCCGTCCGGTTCTGTCCAAAGTTCTTGTAGATCGAGAACTTACTGCCGGCGACCCGTTCTAACCAATCCGGACCGCCCACCTGAGCCCTGACAACCAATTCATCGTTCAGCCAGTGTTGGATCTCCTGTTCATAAACAACGATCTTTCCTGAATTCCATTCTCCAGCAGGATTCAATTTTGGCTGTTCTGTGTCTGGCGCGTATAACGCATATAAACTGCCCGACGAAGTTTTTGAGTTTTTTTCATTGGCGATGCACTGAAATTCACAGCCCAGAGACCGAGTTCCGTAAAACAAAGAACGATAATCCTTAACACGATATTTGACTCCGCTATTGCCGCCCTCCTCCTGTTTCCATTGGAACGTCAACTCGAAATTTTCGAACTCTTGAGAATAGTAAAGATGTCCCGCTCGTTTGCTGCGGAACAAAACACCTTCTTGAATCACCCAACCATCATTTGGCGAGTCATCTTTATTGCCCCAACCTTCTAACGAAGTTCCATCAAACAACAGAATCGGTTCGCCACGCTGGGGTGCTGCGGAGTTTGATTCTTCCTGGGGTTCCTGACCATGCACAGCCTCGCGTTGCGGCAAGGCAACGACTATGAATGCAATCAACAACCCGAAGAGAATCCCAAACGATTGATGTTTACCCATCTTAAATCACAATCTCTCGACCCAAGTTTCTTCGTACAATCACCCACTGACCGGCATGCATCATCCAATGCCCACCCAACATATTTAATGCGGCACCGACCGTTGGCGCGTACGATTGCATCGACTCGGGGGCCGCTTTTGCTAGATCGGAGTCTTCCAATTCGTCCAGCTTAGCCAGTATCGCCGCGCGCTGGGTTTGAGCGAGCGACATAAGTTCCTCTTTGCTACAGAAAGCGGCTGCATCGTCGTTGTTTGTTGTTTCCTTGCTGTATTTGTCAGCGAACCCCTCCGGCAACTCAGACAGCAATCCGGGAATGCACCCATTTGCCATGTTGAAATCGGACGATATCAAATGGCCGACTTGCCAATTGATATGGTTGCATTCAGCGTGTGGCCGTTGCATCAGTTCCACATCCGTTAGATCGCTAAGGTAGGCCCCACAAACCATGTCCGCAGTTTGAATTGAATTTTTGATCGCTTCTCGTGAATTCATCTCTTCTCCCTCGTTTCAAAACGCTTTGGTCTTTGTCTTCTCGACTCAGTCTCCCGAGATTCGATTTCAATATCGTCGAAAACGATTGACAAAGCCACTTTTGAATCTTGTTTTCTTGGCAGAGCTTTCAATTTCTTATGAGCCAGCACGTATTCGAGATAAAGGAATCGGTGTTTCCGTTATGAGTTCCTAAAGGCAGCGACCTAACCGAACAAATGAATAAATGAACGATCATCGCTCAAATCGCTAGCCAAGCGATCCAATTCTTTGAAGAAATTTTAGATTTCAAAATTGACGGATATCGCAGGCTTGCTTAGATTCGGAGTCATGAGTTACGCGATTTCCAGCCCAGCCACACCAAACGACCTTTCACAAGGACTGGTAGTTTTGTGCGCTAGCGTCGTAACACTCCTGACTCTTTCTCTGCTCCTTCTGCTAGTGATCGTATCACGGTTTGGAACGGCTTAGAAATTCAGGTACATAACCTAAACAACTTTCAAAGCCGTTCCAAAAGGGATGGCTTTTTTTGTGGAATAACAAAATGAGAAGTGACGCAATTAAACAAGGTTTCGATCGTGCCCCCGCTCGCTCGATGTTACGTGCAACCGGCTTGGGCGATGAAGACTTTAAAAAGCCTTTTATCGGCGTTACCAACACGTGGTCCGAGATTACACCTTGCAACATCCATCTTCGTGAAACGGCTGCGGAAATCAAAAAGTCGATCCGCGCGGCTGGCGGAATCCCGTTCGAGTTCAATTCGATCGTCGTGTCTGACGGTATTTCGATGGGCACCGAAGGGATGCGTTGTTCACTGGTCAGCCGGGAGTTGACGGCGGACTCGATCGAGTTGGCAATCACCGGTCACCAATTGGACGGTATCGTCGCAATTTCTGGCTGTGATAAAACGGTCGCCGGAACGGTCCAGGCTTTGGCCAGGATGAACTTGCCCTCATTGATGGTTTACGGTGGTTCGATCGATCCCGGTGGTGAGAACGCCGACATGTCGATCCAGGACGTTTTCGAAGCGGTCGGAGCTCATGCCCGCGAAACGATCGACGACGACGAACTAAATCGAATCGAAAAAGAAGCCTGCCCCGGTGCCGGTGCTTGCGGTGGACAATTCACTGCCAACACGATGTCGACTGCGGCGGCACTGCTCGGGATCTCGCCAATGCTCAACGGTATTCCAGCCTTGGATCCAAAACGGACTGAGCAGCTTAGCCAAATCGGGCCGATGATCATGGAGTTGTTCAAAGCGAACCTCACCGCTCGGCAAATCATTACACGCGGCTCCGTCGAAAACGCGATCGCTTCGGTCATTGCCACTGGCGGTTCAACCAACGCGGTTCTGCACTTGTTGGCGATCGCGCGCGAAGCTCAATTGGATGTCTCGATCGATGACTTTGATCGGATCAGCCGGATCGTTCCGGTCTTGGCCGATCTCAAGCCGACCGGTCGCTTTCTTTCCAAAGATCTTCATGACTCCGGCGGAATCCCGGTGGTCGCAAACCGGTTGAAAGAACATGGACAACTGAACGACTCACCTACCGTTTCCGGCCGTACCATCTTCGAAGAAGCTGACGCCGCGCAAGAGACGAAAGAACAACAAGTCGTTCGTCCTTTGGACAATCCAATCAAACCGGCCGGCCACTTGGCGATCTTGCGAGGCACGTTGGCTCCGGAAGGTTGCGTGATGAAGTTGCCACCGGAAAAGATCACCACCTTTGTCGGACCTGCTCGCGTTTTCGAGAGCGAAGAAGCGTGTTTTAACGAGATCATGAACGATCGCATCAAACCGGGCGAAGTGATCGTCATCCGCAACGAAGGCCCCGCCGGTGGACCTGGCATGCGAGAGATGTTGGCCGTTAGCGCCGCAATCATCGGAGCCGGTTTGGGCCAAGAGGTCGCGTTGATGACCGATGGTCGATTCAGTGGAGCCACTCACGGAATGATGATCGGACATGTCGCTCCCGAAGCGGCTCGCGGTGGTCCGATTGGATTGATCCGTGACGGCGATGAAATCACGATCGACGTCCCCAACCGAACACTGAACGTTGACGCAGACCTCGAAGCTCGTCGAGCCGAATGGACCGCGCCGCAGCCGAAATACAAACAGGGTGTGCTGGCCCGATTCGCCAAGAACGTTGCATCTGCTTCGCTTGGTGCTACGACCAGCGTCTGGGACTCTGAACAATAGAACTGACTTTTCGATTTTTTATCAACTGACTTACGTAGGATCTTAGCTATGTCGACCTCGACAGCCCAACCGACTACCAAGCCCAACAAAACCACCGAAAATATCACCGGTTGCGAAGCCGTTGTGCGGTGCCTGATCGCCGAAGGAGTCAAACTGATGTACGGCTATCCTGGCGGCGCGATTATGCCGGTCTACGACGAGCTCTATAAATACGCCGATCAAATCGAACACGTTCTCGTTCGCCACGAACAAGGCGCAACCCACGCCGCTCAAGGCTTTGCTCGGGTCACTGGTCAAACGGGCGTCTGCATCGCCACCTCTGGCCCCGGAGCAACCAACCTCGTAACAGGTATTGCCGACGCAATGATCGACAGCACTCCGATGGTTTGTATCACCGGCCAAGTTCCCAAACACCTGTTAGGCAGCGACGCCTTTCAGGAAACAGACGTAATGGGAATCACCATGCCTGTGACCAAGTGGAGTTACCAAGTCACTGATGCGGCCGAAATTCCTGAGGTCTTTGCCAAAGCGTTCCATATCGCCAACACCGGGCGACCTGGCCCTGTTGTCATCGACATCACCAAGAACGCTCAGTTCGGCAAGTTCGATTTCGCATACGAAAAATGCACGCACATCGATAGCTACGTTCGAAAACCTCAGCTCGATCCAGCCGTACTGGCAGAAGCGGCTGAGTTGATCAACAACGCCAAGAAACCCTACCTGCTGTTCGGGCAAGGCGTCATCTTGTCCGAAGCCGAAGCGGAACTAACTTCGTTTATTGAAAAAACGGGCATCCCTGCCGCGTGGACCATCATGGGCTTGTCCGCCATGCCCACCGACCATCCACTGAACGTAGGCATGCTCGGAATGCATGGTAATTACGGACCGAACGTAATGACCAACGAATGCGACGTGTTGATCGCCGTCGGTATGCGTTTCGATGACCGAGTGACGGGCAACCTGGAAAAATACGCAAAGCAAGCCAAGATCATTCACATCGAATTGGACAAAGCCGAAATCAACAAGAACGTTCCTGTCGATATCGGAGTTCTTGGCGACGCCAAAGACGCACTCACCGCATTGCTGCCAATGGTCAACCAAAACAAGCACGAAGAGTGGCACCAGCGGTTCAAAGAGTGTGACAAGATCGAATATGAAAAAGTGATCAACGCCGAACTTCACCCAACCAGCGATCAAATGTCGATGGGGGAGGTTATTCGGGAATTGAACGAGCTGACTAACGGCGATGCGGTAATCGTGACTGACGTTGGCCAGCACCAAATGGTTGCTTGTCGTTACGCTCACTTTAACAAGACGAAAAGCAACATCACCTCAGGCGGTCTGGGAACGATGGGTTTCGGATTACCCGCGGCAATCGGAGCCAAAATGGGTGCTCCCGAGCGTGACGTGATCGCGGTTCTGGGCGACGGTGGCTTTCAAATGACGATCCAGGAGTTGGGTGTCATTTTGCAAAATAACGTCGGTGTGAAAATCCTGCTTTTAAACAACGAATTCCTTGGCATGGTTCGTCAGTGGCAACAATTGTTCTTTGACAAGCGTTACGCCTCAACGGAGATGGTCAATCCTGACTTCCAACTGATCAGTCAAGGGTTTGGAATCGAGTGCCAGAAAATCGAAGCCCGTTCCGATCTCAAAGCGGCACTAAAAACAATGATGGATTACGACGGCGCATATTTGCTCGAAGTCATGGTCGGTAAAGAGAACAACGTCTTTCCCATGGTCCCCGCTGGAGCTGCGGTCGCTGACATTCGTTTGGAATAAAGGTCTTCACCAAAGTTCGACTTTTTCCATAGCCATCAAACCGACCCAACAAAAACATCAAGGAATCACAATGAAACAAGATTTTACCATCGTCGTCTTCAGTGCCGACAAAGCGGGTATGCTTCATCGCGTTACCACTGCGTTCACCAAGCGTCATATCAACATCGAAAGTTTGACCGTTTGCAAGTGTGAAGAACCGGGCATCTCCCGCTACACGATCACCGTAAAACTGGAAGAAGATAACGTCCGCAAACTCGTCACCGCACTGGAAAAGCATATCGAAGTCTTTACCGTGCTTTATTACAACGAGGACCAGATCGTTTATCAAGAACTCGCACTGTTAAAGGTGGCCACGAAGAATCTTGGCGAAAAACCTGATCAGCGGGTCATCATGAACCATCACGCGCGAGTGATCGCGATCGAACCCGACTATATGGTTGTGGAAAAAGTCGGTACGCCTGAACAGATTAAGGCGTTGTACGACGACCTCGATCAATACGGCATCCTTGAGTTTGTTCAGTCCGGCCGAGTCGCGATTGCCAAACCGATGAAGCAGCTGCGTCACGTGCTGGAAGAGTTAAAACTCGCCACCGCAAACTAGCAACCACAATTAATTTTAACTTTACAAATCAAACTTAAAACAACTAATAACCCTCTCATAAAGGCTCATAAACCATGGCTCAACTTGATTTTGGCGGCACAATTGAAAACGTCGTTACCCGTGAAGAATTCCCACTAGACAAAGCTCGTGAAGTTCTCAAAGACGAAACGATCGCCGTGATCGGATATGGCGTACAGGGGCCTGGACAATCACTGAACCTGAAAGACAACGGATTCAACGTAATCATCGGTCAACGTAAAGACTCAAAGAGCTGGGACAAAGCGGTCGCCGATGGTTGGGTCCCGGGCGAGACTCTGTTTCCAATCGAAGAAGCAGCACAACGCGCGACCGTCATTCAGTACCTTCTGTCTGACGCTGGCCAAATCGCTCAGTGGGACACGATCAAAGCGAACCTTAACGAAGGCGACGCGCTGTATTTCTCTCACGGTTTTGGTGTAACTTACAAAGAAAAAACTGGCATTATCCCTCCTGAAAATGTGGACGTGATCTTGATCGCGCCTAAGGGTTCTGGAACTTCGCTTCGTCGCATGTTCCAAGCCGGTAAGGGCCTCAACTCCAGCTACGCTATTTTCCAGGACGCCACAGGACGTGCACACGAGCGCGTGGTCGCTTTGGGAATCGGCGTCGGATCCGGTTACCTGTTCGAAACCAATTTCGAAAAAGAAGTTTACTCTGACCTTACTGGTGAGCGTGGAATCCTGATGGGTGCGCTGCAAGGCGTCTTCGAAGCTCAATACAACGCGCTTCGCAAAAATGGGCACTCTCCCTCTGAAGCGTTCAATGAAACGGTCGAAGAGCTGACGCAAAGCTTGATGCCTTTGGTGGCGGAAAACGGCATGGATTGGATGTACGCTAACTGTAGCACGACTGCCCAACGGGGTGCCCTCGACTGGCGTCACAAATTCCGCGACGCGGTTGCACCTGTTTTCGACGATCTGTATCAACAGGTTTCCAGCGGAGCCGAAGCAGAGCGCGTGATCGAAAAGAACGCCGATCCCGAGTACCGCAAAAAGCTGGAAGAAGAACTCGCCGAACTCCGCGATTCTGAAATGTGGCAAGCAGGCGCAACGGTTCGCAAGCTTCGCCCTGAACGAAACTAGTTTGTTCAACAGAATGACGCGCTGTTCTGTGTAGTGAACAAAGTGATGAGTCCCCGCTGCGAAACGTTTCCTCGGGGACTCATATCTTTTTCCACTAAACACGACTGCCTACCCAAAAATTCCTTATGACCCAGTCGATCCAAGACGAAATTGCCCGCGCTGTAAAAACGGTATACCAGCTGGATGCAATCACTCCGATCGACGTTATGGACATGAGAGGTGGAGCAACCATCCACCTCAAGCGCGAGGACGCATCCAAGATCCATTCCTACAAATGGCGGGGAGCGTTCAACAAAATGGTGCGGCTGAAAGAATCGGGCTACGAAGGACCTTGCGTCACCACGAGCGCAGGCAACCATGCTCAAGGCGTTGCTGCAGCGGCCCGCCAATTGGACATGCAAGCCACCATTTTCATGCCTACCTCGACTCCGTTGTTAAAACAAAAATCGGTCATGCGACACGGCGGGAACAATGTCCGCATCATGCTGATCGGTGACTCGTTTGATGAATCTCAAGTCAGCGCGAAAGAGTACGCGATCGAAGTCTGCGCTACTGTCCTTTCGCCGTTTGACGACCCACTGGTCATCGCTGGCCAAGCGACCGTGGGCGTGGAGATTATGGATCAAGTTCCCGATGTCCAGTATATCTACGTTCCCGTTGGGGGTGGCGGACTGGCCAGTGGCGTTTCTGCATTCGTCAAACATGTCGCGCCGCACGTCCGCGTTATCGGTGTCGAAGTCGAAGAGCAAGACTCGATGCGGCAGTCGATCGAAGCTGGAAAGCGAATTACACTCGAGAATGTAAGCCGCTTTTGCGACGGTACCGCGGTAGCTTGCCCTGGCGTACACACCTTTGAGTTCTGCCGCGATAACCTGGATGAGATCATTGTGGTCACGAACGATCAGGTTTGCCGCGCGATTCAGTTGACTTGGGAAGAGAAACGGTTGATCACCGAGCCCTCGGGCGCAATCGCGCTTGCAGGAGCTTTAACTCGAAACCATGACAAAAGTCACAAGGTGGTCGTCGTTACTTCGGGTTCGAACACCGATTTTCTGACGATTCCGATTATCGCCCGTCGCAGTCGATTGACCCAGCCCACTCGATGTTACTATCAATTCGAAATCTCCGAAAAGAACGGCTCGTTGATCGGTTTGTTGGATCAACTGATGGACGGCATCAACATTGTTGACTTTCAGTATGGCAAGACATCGCACGACTGTGCTTCACCCGTCCTTGGTTTCAATGGAACCCAAGGCGAATTGGATCAATTCTCCTCTCGAATCCAATCATCCGAAATTCAGGCTTTAGAAGTCACCGGCGAAGAAACGGTTGCCTATCGCGTGATCCCTTTTCAACCCGAGCTCACTACGAGTCCGTGCTTTTTACAAATCGACTTTCCCGACCGTCCCGGCGCATTGCGAGAGATGATGCGGAAATGTAGTTCGTTAACCAGCATCTGCTACTTCAATTATCAAGAGTCCGGCCAATCAAGCGGCCGCGCGTTAATCGGTTTCGAGTTCCAATCGGAAGAAAACCGTAAAGAGTTCTTCGAGATCCTGGATAGATTCCAATTCAAACACACCGAAGTAAACGCAGCCCGACTACTGGGCGGCGGAATCGGGTTTTAGGAACGCCTAGCTCACCATAGTCGATCTCTCGCGCGCTGGATTCATACGCGCGAAAGATCGAGCTGGGAGAGAAGATCTGTTGGCTGGGCAACTCAAGCGACATGATCGCTCAGTTTTTCGGGCTTGTAGCTCGCTGGAAAGAAGGCAGCTATTTCCTAAATTTATTTTAGGCCTGAAAAACGAAACTGAATTATTATCGTGAGCCAGAACCGCCTCCGCTTGGGTAGCTTTGGTATTGGCGGCTAGTGGAGCCAGTTGGTGCGGCGGTGCGACTGTCTGAGCCTGAGTTAAAAGCGGGCGACGAATTACCGGCCGGTCCTCGACAACCAGATGCCGCAAATAGACTTAAACAAAAAAGGACCAACGCTGCGGCAGAACAAAACTTCATCTCAATTACCTTCCATAGTATTTTTGAGAACAGATTCAATTTTTGGGCAAAGCCCGTTCGTCGTTACCGACGTAGAATAACCCTATTCCTTACGATCCGTTTTCAAATATTTTTCGATATCCCAATTGGGACGGGAAAGGTAGCAGAATCCTACGTCTCGTGCCGCATCGTTTTTTGCTGGCCCGAAATGCAAGCATCGAACAAAAAATGGCGGTTTTACCCGAGTAATTTTCTGATAGCACAATCGATCGCGTGAAATTGATCTGGAATTCGAGATCAAGTTGTAAGGTAAACTTGGTAATTACGGACTTGTCTCGCCTAGGTTGACCATCGTGTCGGTGGCTCGGTTGGGGTCTTCGATTACCTGAATCATCAATTCGTCGAGCGGGATCGGATCAAGTTTTGCGATTCGCATGATAGTTTCTGCAAGGGTCTGATTACGTGGTGCCGCGGCAATGAATTTTCGCCACATCTCCGGACCGGCTTGAAGCAACCACGCCTCGTATTCAAGCTGATCCGCTTCGTCAATTACCGCCCGGTAGATCGGTTCTTCAAGATGATTCAGGCCGTGAAGACAAATCAACTCCAATGTACCTTTGACCAACTCATGCACCAAAATGGGAAAGACCCATGCGCGGGCTTTGACATTGAAACGGCCCTCATCTCGCTCGACGCCTCCATAACCGATCACTCCTGTCCGGCATAATTTGCCCAGTAACGTTCTCGGTCTTTGTAAATTCCCGAAAGCAACAGCACGAGTGATCTGACCATCCAATCGGTCTTCGGGAATCTGCCACATCTCGGAAACGATTCGGACAGCGATTTGGCTGAGCTCGCTATGGTAACCGGTCTCGACACGGTTGACTTCGGTCATAATTTTGATGAATTGACACCAGTGCAGAACCCTCATCGTACGGAGGTTTTTCTCTTTGGCTTGTTTGCGAAGACGTTTGGTGGCCCAAGTCGCCAGTTTGTTACCGTACTTGGACATCAACGGATGGTTCTTGAAAGGTTTCTGCGGAAAGGGAAGCATGCCCCAGAATCGGTTGGGGCGGCCAAACATCAGCGCGTTGTCGCCGATACAGTAATTCAACTGACCACTTATCGCGAACCGATCATACAGCTCAGTCAGTCCTGGGTGGATTGCTTCCAATTCGTTTTTGGCGAGGTGGCTGGCAGTTATAAACGTATGCGCAGCGGCGCCTTGGATCAACAAATTCAAAGTCAGTCGTTTGTTGATCTGCTGAGGGATGTTTGTGTTGGGATCACCATCACTCGGATGACCTGCCGCCGGTCCACGCATTTTAGATTGCCGCTTTCGGTTGCGGCGCGGGCCGAGTTTCTGGCCAGTCCGGTTCAAACGGATTCGATTCCGGCTTAGGCGCCGGCGGAGGAGTCTTGGGCTTCGGTTTGGTTTCCGGTTCTTTGACTGGTGTTTCTGGCATGGCCTTGTTTGGGTAACGATTACGGACTGTCGCCTTTTGCGAAGAGGCTGTCATTTTTATTGGAAACCCGACGTGTAAGCGAGGAGGAAGCCTTCGTCCTCGCTAACGCGTCGGGTTACCATTGACTATTCGAGGTTATTCTACTTGGTCGATTAGTAGCTTGGCGATACGCCCGTTGGCTCCGCTAGCCCAAAAGGTTCGTGAGCCGAACGATCTAATGGCGTGAAAGCCCTCTGAACTGAACCGTTTCCAATTTACAGCTTCGTCTTCAACAGCAAAATCGCATCCGTTTGGACCAACGGCGACGATAAATGGGGTTTCTTCTGGGGTGTAGCTGAATGCTACGGCGCTGCGGAATCCGCTTAACCCATTTTCTGGTGAATCGATCTCTGTCTGGTCGTCGGCCAAAGTCACGATTGCCGCCGTACCGTTTCGCTGTTCGGGTTTGAGATAATCTCCTCCCACAGCGATCAAGCGGTTCGAGGGAAGACAAGTGAGGCCAAAAATTCCACGGGACGGGTTTCGGTTGATGGGACACTTAATTGGTTTCCAAGTCTGTGCTTGGTCAGGCGAAATCAAAATTCGGCTAAACTCATGTTCGGTACCCTCCTCTGCCGAACCCAATGCAAGATAGATCGTTCCTTTTTCCGGGTCGATAATCATGTTCGATCCACTGGCGGCAAAACCGGCTTCGCCTGGTAGCGATTTCGGACGGCGCTCTTTAGTCAACTCGTTCCATGTTCTTCCCGCGTCCGATGATTCGACCAATAATACCCGCCCATCTATTGGATCGCTCATGGCGATCATGTACTCCGATTTGAACACCGCAACAGCGTCAAAGAATGCGGCCTCGTTGTCATGCTCGAACACTTTTGTCCAGCTTTTACCTCCGTCTGAGGTTCGATAAAAAACCGCCGGCTGACCCGCGTTAATAATGACCGCGTTGTTTGAATCGAATGCATGAATGTCGCGAAAATCGTGTTCGCTACATCCTTCTGGCGAGACGGTCTGCCAATTTTCTCCGGCGTCGTCGGTCTTCAGTACGGTTCCGCCACTACCACTTGCCCACACGATATTCTCGTTCACAACACATAAACCGCGAAGGCTGGCGTCGGATCCCGTTTCTTTGAAATCCCATATTTTGCTTTCATCAAATTCTGGTTCTTGAGCAGTTAGGATCCCGAGACTGATCGAAAGCGCGAACATAAAGATCAAGGTGAACAGGATTCTTGATACTCGAATTCGGTTAGTGATTTGTTGCATGGTATCTTTGGGAATTTCTTTGCGTGCTGGAAGGTTATTCTATTTCGTTTTCCGATAGCCACTCTGATAGAGCGTCCGGTCCGTAGTTGGGAGTAGGTTGGTCGACTTCGTAAGCTCCCAGATCGGGCCCGTGACCTTGGAAGTTATCGTTGATCCCTGCAATTCGTAAACCTCGATCAACCGCCTTTGCTTTCGGATTCAATGTCAATGTCTGCGCCGGGTAGATTTTTAGCGGATCGCTCGGGAACTCGAATACGGTATTAAATTCGTCAATGGTAATTGCAATACTGTGTTGTTCAGCAAGGATTCGCATTTCTTGTTCTCCCTCGAACGTGGTGTCACCAACTCGACCTCGAATATCTTTGTCAGGATGGTTGCCGTATCCGTTGTAGTCAAAGTCGCATGACTCTGCTGCAGCGGCCAGATAAACGGCTCGACCATCTCCCGTATCGTATCCGTTGCACTCGCCCGCGGGACCACCCAAAAACAGGTTGTTGCGAAAATAGGTCCGTTCAAAGCGATCATGGGTAAAGATCCCAAAAGCGCATCCAGTTTTGATCGCCGTGTTGTGTAGTCCGATATCTCCGACGCTACTTCGTTGCAGCTTGAACGGCGACAAAACAATATTGAACATCGCATTGCGGACAAAGTAAGTCGGACCCCCAAGGCCCGGTTGCGAGCTAATACCCATAAAACAGTTGGTCAAGCGATTGTTGTAAACTCGAACGTTTCCCATCGCAAAGTCGGCTTCGACACCGTCGTCGGCACAGGTATCGATTTCGTTTCCAAAGATATCGATTGACTGTTGGTTATAGGCGAACTCGTCTTCGGTCAATGAGATCCCGTCTCTGAACTTGGTAACTCGATTGAATGCGATCACGTGCCCTGGTCCGGTCAGCACGATCCCTTCTCCAATGTTATTGCCTTTCGCTCCGATTGCAGGTTCGTTCCAATTGGTTGCGCCGGTAATTGTATTCCCGATGATGATAGAACGTTGTGAGTGTTCTCCATAAGAAACGATACCGTCGCGGGTGGTGTTGACGGTGCACTGGCGGACGATGATGCCTGAGGCGTTGTTGAATTTGATTTTTCCGTTGACGGTCAAGCCGACCACGTGGACATGCTGCTGCCCATCCATTCGGACTTCTTCGTTAACGATGGCTCCGCCTGGATTCTGAGCTCGGATAACGACGGGCGAGTTACTGGTGCCATCGGTTTCTATCCTGATTGCTTCGTAGTTTCCATCTGTCAGTACTAATACGCTTCCCGGTGACAAACCCTTGATCGCTGCGCCTATCGTTTGCGGGTTGACCAACTGGCCCTTTGTTGGACTGACTGGCCAGGCGCGGGTTTGGGCGGTGAAGGTCTGGACTTTGTCGTGCCCAGTCAGTTCGATTTCGTAGCGAGTTGCGGGTCGAAGACCAAAAATGGAGCCAGCATATCGGGCTTTCCAATCATGACCCGAACGTGAACCAGCCGGTACAAATATCAGGTCCATCCCTTGTCTCCATTCGGTTCCTGGTTGGTTGGAACTGGTGGATGTTGTTAGAGGTCGATACCGCAGCGATACTTTCGCTGTTGGATCAGCGACGACCGGCCATTCAATCGACAGGTTGGTCAGTGTGGGGTGAAGTGAAACGGGCTCAATCTTATCACCGACTTGTGCTATCGCGCCTCTACTAAGCACAGAAGAGATCAATGTGGCAACTAAAACGATCAAGGTGGTCTGGTCTAATTTTCGCACGGTGAACCTTCGGGCTTTTCAGTCTGTCTAAATGTCCAATACCTGTTGCAAGTTCTGCAGGTTAATTCGTTTTGGACTTAGCGGTATTGTACCAGTGGCTAACCGAGATTTCACTTTTCAAGTCGTTATAAAATTCCCCTTTGCATTAGTCAGTCTATAATGGGACTGAAACCTTTTGTAATTTTTGATGGCCTGCGTGATTCGATATTTTTCCAGTTCCGAAGATCCAAACTCCGTGCCGATTTGGATCGATTCTACGCTGGAATTACCAAACGTTTGTTGCACTTGTGGAATGTTCACTGCCGATCGAGTGAAAGTTAAGCACTTGGCAACCGTAGAGACATCCGGTAAAGCGGCAACGATTTGGGGTGCATTGCATGTGCTATTGCACCTTTTTGGCGGACCGATCGGCTGGCTGTTTGCCTTGGGTTCCTTTGGTGGATCTGATGATGAGGGCAACAAGATCAAGAAGTTCAAAATCAAAATTCCCCAATGTGTTTTGTGTCGGAGTGAAACAAAGATCGAAGTTGTCGATTCAAACCCCGCGGAATCACTCTACCAGTTCTATGTGCATCCAATTTTTGCACAGCGATACCAAGCATTGGCAGCCGAAGCTGCGGAAAGTGATTGAACTAATATTTTGCTGCGTTGGGAGATTCTAATTGGTGTATTAGTTTGTCGAGCGGTTCGCTGTTAGTAGTTTTGCGTTCTAAAATACTGTGGAGAATCGCGAAGACGATCGAACTTGGCCTGTTAGAGCGTTCTTTTACTGCAAGGGAAACTTCCCAGTACGGTCAACTCTTTGCAATGCGCGCGAGCTTCACCGACTACCTCCGCGAACTTGGGGTCTTTTCCATGTCCGATCGCGTCGACGAAAAACGTGTAGTCCCAATTCACCTCAAGACTTGGCCGCTTGTCGATGTGGGAAAGGTTGATACCGGCGCGTTTGAATACGTTAAGTACATCAACCAATGAACCTGGACGATCATCAGTGGTAAACATAATTGACGTTTTGTCATTACCCGATATTTCAGCTTCCTCGCGAGAGAGGATCAGGAACCGGGTAATGTTGCCCTGACGGTCTTCGATTCCATCGAACAGGGAGTGTAAGCCATAGATCTCACCTGCCAAAGCAGAGGCGATTGCTGCTGTTCCGCAATCTGGGTCGCGTTCTGTATCTTGCTTGGCATGTTGTACCGCGGCGGCTGTACTTTCGGAGGGTATCTGTTCCGCTTTTGGATACTGCGTTGCCAACCAATTACGACACTGCGCGAACGCCTCCTGCTTTGAATAGATCTTTTTTACTTCGTTTGGTTTACAGTTGGCCAGTAAACTAAAATGCACGTTCAGTTGGACTTCGCCATAAATGAACAGTTTGTTGTGGTAAGTAAGAAAAGCATCAAGCGTTTCAGTAATACCGCCGCCTGTACTGTTCTCAATCGGTACCAAACCATAGTCCACATGGCCGCGGACCACCTCTTCGAAAACTCCATCGATCGCTCGTAGGTTCTCGAAAGTTACGCTGGAACCAAAGTGCCGAATAGAAGCATAGTGACTGAAGGTTCCTACTGGTCCGAGATACCCGATTCGCAAAGGCTGTTCCAGCGCAAAGCTACCGCTCATCAACTCTCGATAGACCGCTTCGATCGTTTGGTCTGGGATCGGACCTTCATTGAGTGCCTGTACCTTTGCCAGCACTGCTGCCTCGCGGTGCGGCGCGTAAATGGGTATACCCGCTGCCCGTTTTATTTTGCCGACTTCGACCACGTACTCGGCTCGTTGATTAATCAGCTCGATTAGCTTTTTATCCGTTGCGTCTATTTTTATTCGCAGGTCGTTGAGAGATGATTCGTCAGACATGGCTTTGGGGAAAGAAATTTGTGTTAAGGTCAAAAAGAGGGAGTTGGTTTTACGTTAACGCTTGGTCGAAGTCGACACCCATATTCGCACAAAAACCCCGTGTTTTTAGTACTCGAGGGAAACTAGACGATCATTGTGCGCACCCTCGAATTTAAACGTTCATTATAGTGTGTGCCCTAGATCGCAAGATCAACATTTCTGAACGATATCAGTTTTTAATATCGGTCAAACTTCGATACACTTAGGTGTTGCGAGAATCTGGAACTATTGAGAATACGTTGAATCCCCCATGGGAACTTTTTCTACATTTTTCCTGAGTCGCGCGCAGGATCGGTATGCAATTTTCGTTCTCTTGATAGTACTCAAGAGCGGCTTCCTGTTTTTTGAGGCAAAAAACTTATTTGAAGCTGGGGAAAGAAGCGATCCCTTATTTTAGGTGAAGATGCAAGATCCATTTTTTTCTGAAATATCTACTGGCTTTTGTCACGACTGCCAGTCTCGTTTGTTTTGCCTGTATTAGTAACTCAAATATTAACAGGTATTTTTGATGATTATGAAATCTCTACATTTCAATAGCGAGACTAGCAACAAGTCTCGTGACAGAAATCCCGCAACAAATGTGACTGGGGCAATGACCAAATCAAGTTTCGAACCTAAAGAACAACTACTCGTTTTGTCTCAGCTTGCTAATGCGAGCAAGTACGCAAACGACAGTGGCAAAAACATTTGGGATTTCGCAGTCGAATTAGGTGTTTTTACGAAGCAAGGCGTCTCGCATTTGTTGCTACGATGGCTGGTGTCACAGCGAGTTATCGAACATCGGTACGAGGCGAAAACTGCTTTTGGAGAAAGTCGTCAGTTTTTCGAAGCGCCTGATTCGGCACTCAATGACCGATCCTGTTTTGCTATTTCTGATGGTGGACACGAAACATTTGATCGATTGAAGCAAATGGTACAAATGAATAGCTTTGATTCTTCTGATGTCGAAATGGGTGTCGGTGAACAAATGGAGATTCCTGTTTGGTGTCCGACAACTCGTGTTCTGAAAATTGCTGGCAAAGTTGTAAAGCACTTCAAATGGCCCGCACCAAATCAAGAAAAACTGATCAACGCATTTGCTGAACAGGGCTGGCCAACTCGTTTGGATGATCCCTTACCTCCAAATGGTGTATGCCCAAAGCGAAGATTGCACGACACGATTAAGTGTCTGAATCGCAATCAGATCAACAAGCTAATTAAGTTTCGTGGTGATGGGACTGCACAGGGTGCTTGTTGGGAATACCGTCCCGAAAAATCGGACAATCAATAGTTGCCATTGAGATTTTTCTATCGCACCGTTTTGTGAATTTGTTAAATAGCGCTTCTATGCCTTGCGCATTCGTAAATAGATCCACAGTTCGGTCTTTGTTCCTTGCCTAACTCCTCATCAAACTGGGATTTGGCGTTTCTTTGCTAGCTAAAAATTTAAAGCTGGGTAATTCTGGTTCTGTTTTCCATTTCGTCCGTTTGTTTTGCTTGAGTGCAGTTGTGACTGACGATTACAGAAGAGTTAAAGTCGAATTACCTTCTAATTGGAAGCACCTATGTTCCGTTCTATTCTACCCTTCGTGGTCATCACGATTCTTTGCGTGGCAAATGGGTTAGATGCTCAGCAAACAAAAGATCCTACTGACGTATTGTTTGAAGAAATACTTGGGGAAGCAATTACATCCAAGCCTGGTTATAAATTTCAAACTCAAAACGATTTCAAACCATCCAATATCGCCGTCGAAAAACAATGGGGTACCGCTCAAGTAATCGATAACACACCACCTCCGAAAATCGACAACGGTTCTTTTGTCGCGCCAACATTTCAGGTGCCTACACAGCAAGTCTCCAGCCGATACGTAGCTCCTCAACTATCTACTGCCAGCAGCACTCCACAAACTAATCGCAAATCGGTTTCCGGATCTATTGCGATGGATCTAATTGCTCCTCGCAACATCAATCTAAACCAGACTGCTACGATTCGAATTCAGTTGCAGAACACTGGCACTGAAATTGTGAACAACATCAAATTCATTGCTACATTGCCTGAACATGCTCGTTACGAAACAGCTCGACCTAAACCATCGACTTATGAGAACGGGCAGATTGTGTTTTCTGGTATCCGGATGGCAGCTCGTAGTAACAATTTCATTGAGATCGACGTCGTTCCAACGACCAAAGCTCCTTTGAACATCGGCACTCAAATCCAATACACAAATCAGGAAGAGATCGCTATCAACGTTCGGCAACCTGAATTGGACGTCCAAGTTAGCGGACCAGAGCGTTTGATCCTGGGCGAATCTGAACCCTACACTATTAAAGTCACAAACGTTGGTGATGGTATCGCTAACAACTTGCGATTGACTTCTGAATTGCCTGAGGGACTAACCACGTTGCGAACAGCAAATGGCGTCATCGAGCAATTGGCTCCTGGTAAATCGGCTCAGATCCAGGTTTTCACACAAGCGGTGCAAAGCGGTACCAAGGATGTCAGTTTCAACTTGGCTTCTGCAGAGCTGAAACCGATTGTTCGTAAGGCTTCGATTGCTGTAGTTCAACCTGAGCTTGAAGTTTCCGCGACTGGACCCAGTGTTAATTTTTTGAACCGAGATGGCGTTTACCAAATCGAAATCAACAATCCTGGTCAAGTTGATTGTAGTAACGTAAATGTTGAATTGAACATTCCTCAACAAATGTCCGTTACAACCATCAGCCGAGAAGCGCAATACAACGAGAACAGTCGTCGATTGATTTGGAACTTTAACCGTATTCCTGCCGGTCAAAACCAGGTTATCCAGCTCAAAGCCAGATGCACTGAAGAAGGTCAACACAGTAGTTCGATTTTCGTGAAGAGTGACCAAACTGTTGATAAAGAGTTTCGTATCAACACTATGGTTGCTACCCGAGCTGATGTAAGCATCAGTATTTCGAACGACAATGGCCCGATCCAAATTGGTGCAGCTACTATCTTCAACATCGCTGTCGAAAACAAAGGTAGTCGAACTGCCAATGGTGTCGAAATCGCTGTTGAGCTACCAAGTGCTCTGGCTCCTGGCGTCAGCGACAACTACTCGATCAATCAGTATGAGAATACGATCCAGTTCTCTGCGACTGACATTCGTCCCGGCGAAACCAAAAACTACTCTTTCAAAGCTGTTGGCTCTGCTCAAGGTGAGCAAGTTGTTCGCAGCCGGTTGATCATGAGCGGTACTGAGCGTGAGATCATTGCTGAAGACAGCGTTTACATCTACGAATCTGATCAATCCAAAGTAGGTCAGAAACTAGTCCCTCAGATTCGTCGTTAATCAGCGAGTTGTAGATCGACTATTAACAGAATTGGCCGTAGTTAACAAAGTGTTGACTACGGCCATTTTCTTTTGATGAATGTTAGAGAGAGGTTGGTTTGAATTGCAAGAAGAGCCTGGATTGCATTGTGTAGCACGGCAGAGCCATGCTACGAAGTGCTTTGGGACTGGGCCGGAATACTCGTTCACCGGCTCCGTCGTGAATGCCACGAAAAAAAGGGCTCTGCCGTAAGTCCCCTCCTTCTTCCTCGCTTGTTATGACTGTAAGAAACAGATATTTACTGGTCTGGTTATAACAACCTCTCTGACACAAACGCAAACACTGGTGGTAGTTAAAACAAGCTGTTCGAGACCTCGAATCTCTCTAAATGCTGGCAGACCGAACGAATCTATTGACGTCGTTTCTAAAACTATGCTATGCCAGCAATGTTATGGAAGACACACTACACATTTCTGACGCTGAATGGCGAGTCATGCACGAAGTCTGGTTGGACGAACCAGTAACAAGTCGTGAACTTATTGAACGCTTGGCCGCTTCGACCGATTGGTCACCCGCGACAATCAAGACGCTTTTGCATCGCTTGGTTCGTAAAGAAGCGTTGTCGTATTACCGCAAAGGAAAACGGTATTACTATCGCAGTGTTGAATCCCGTTCGGAGTGTATGCGAACAGCCAGTAGCTCATTTCTGGA
>CAZDBA010000022.1:0-40672 GCA_964503615.1 uncultured Pirellulaceae bacterium | reverse complement strand
AATGACGCTGCGCTGCGAGCAGACCAATTTTAAACCACGAATACACACGAATGAACACAAATAGGATTGCGCTGACATTCGTGTGTATTCGTGTTCATTAGTGGTTCCCCCAATGAAGCATAGTCGCCCTTCGCTCCCGCGAAGGAAGCGTAAACGATCCCTCAAGCTTCATGGGTCGCTCGCATGATTTTATTCGGAACTCGCAATAACACTCGAACATTGTTTAGGCAGCTGGGCAAATAATATAACAATAAGACGCAGTTTTCTCGCTTTAACTGGCAAAGGCAGCGATGGGCCGATATTATTTAGGAGGGAACCGTATAAAGGATTTTATTCACGGCCCGACACATCAACTAGTTATCCCGCTAAATCAACAGGTGCGAGTCTGTTCCAAATCCGCCGGGATTGTCGAGCGCGCCGAAGACTATCGCTGGGGCAGTCTCTGGAACTAGCAATGGCAATGGGTGTGCAAGCACTTTGGGAAGACCTCTATAGAATATCGGTAGCACCGACTATTTAGTTCATAAAAGGCGCTCACTTCAGGCGGAAACAAATGGGACGAAAGCATTACAGTACACGACGACGCATTTCTAACACGCAGATCGAATACCAAACGTTGGAGTCGAGAAACCTGCTAGCCGCAATCACGGTCACGACCTTGGCCGATAATGGCAATCTTTCTGATGGGTTGATTAGTTTGCGCGAAGCGATCGTAGCGACCAACACCAATACAGCATTCGGCGATGCGCCGGCCGGTGATGTAGACGGTGACTCGATTCGGATCGCTCCCGCTTTGATCGGTCAAACGGTTGCGTTATCCTCCGGCGAATTAGAGATCACAGACGATCTGGTTATTCGTGGTTTCGGAACTACTATCGAGGCCGCACCGGGCGAACGTATTTTTTCGGTCAGCAGTTCTGAGATTGTCACCCTGTCCAGATTGAACCTGGAAAACGGAGAGTCAAACGAAGGCGGTGCGCTTCGGTACGAAGGCGACGGAACGCTGCGGTTATTCCAAAGCCAATTCTCTAACAACACGGCGCAGTTTGGCGGCGCGGTTTACGCAGCGAGTGGAAATCTCTCCGTCGTTCAATCCACCTTTAACGACAACACCGCACTTGGAGATGCCACTGCTGGAACTTTCAGCGATGGTGGTGGACTTTATCTTGCCGATCAATCGACGACCGTTGTGATTTTGGATTCAACTTTTGAAAACAACGTGGCAGAAAATGGAAACGGTGGCGCAATTTCAGCTGGCGAATCTGACCAAATTTTCGCTTTTGGAAATACCTTCACTAACAACTCGGCTCGTAGTTCAGATACCAGTCACGGGAATGGCGGGGCGATTTATAGCGAGGGGCTGATTCGTGTTGGCCAATCAACATTTACAGGCAACCACGTCGATAATGGATCGGGATCGGGAGGAGCGATTTATGGCGGAGGTGACCGTGTCGTGTTGGCGAACACTACGTTTGATAGCAATTCGGCAGACCGTTTGGGAGGCGCTGTCTATCTTGAAAGCGGTATCGTCTCCCAGTTGAACAACGTACGTTTTATAAACAACGAAGCATCGGGCGAATCATCCAGTTCCGTAATTCCGCAAGGTGGAGCCATATACGTGGCACCGCCTGAGTTCGACTATTTCGGGTTTCCAGCTGATCCGGATGAACCGGCAAGCAACTTGACTATTCGATCGAGCTTTTTTCAGGGCAATCATGCGATGATCGGAGGTGCCATCTTTCTCGATGGTAATTCTGGCAGTGAGGCATTGATTACACACACGACGTTTGTTGGCAACTTTGTGGAACAAAATGGCGACTCTCGCTTTGCGACAGGAGGGGCGATTCACAGTTCTGCAGATCTTCGAATCTTTGGGTCGACTTTTAACAACAATGAAGCCCGCGATGACCAAGTTCGTTCAAAGGGCGGAGCTTTACATCTAGTCGATTCTGACGTGGAGATTGCTCGCTCGACTTTCTCTGGAAACAGAGCTGATTTTGGCGGAGCAGTCGCATTTGAAGAGTTTAATGATTTCTCAGACGTGACCGTCTTTGAATCTGAATTTCGCAACAATCGAGCTGGACTTCCAGCTGGTGACCCAGGCATTCCGTCACATGTGACTTCACCGACTGGCGATGGCGGCGCAATTTACCTCAGATCAACCAACACTTTTTCCGGTACCGTTTTTCAAGTCATCGGCGGATTGTTTCAAGACAATGTCGCTACTGATTCCGGCGGAGCGATAGCCGCGGCCGCGGGTGCCGCCGAACTGGTCATCTCTGGTAACGCAAATGGTGCCACTCAATTTATCGGCAACCGAGCACTGGCCGGCGATGGAGGTGCGATCTCCAATACGATCAACGCCAGTATTCGAGACGCAGTGTTTTCTGAGAACACGGCTAGAAACGGTGGCGGAATTTTCATGGGCATACCCAATTTCCCTAGCAATTTTTTCTTTCCGGAAGAGCTGACTCTTTTGCGAACTGAGATTACAGATAATGACGCTCGGTTAAGTGGCGGTGGAGTGTTCATCGCTTCGCCTGCCGGCTTCATCAACAGTTCTTCGAACATCACTTCAAACACGGCTAGAATCGGCGCTGATATTTTTGAAGAGTAAGGCTTTCTCTGGACGGGCAATACCGCGTTCACAGGGTTCAGAGACAAATAGAACGGGACATTGTAGTATGTCCCCCTTATTTATGGTCCCCTTTTCCATTGCCTCTTCGCATTTAACTTGGGTTATGCGTGGAAGGACTGACACCGTCGTGTTCGCCTTCAGCAAGAAAGAGAGACCAGCAGCATTCCCATTATCAGCGTAACGCTACCAGGTTCGGGGATGCCGACGCCGTTACCGGTCAAGTTGATCGTGAGAGGTGAAAGCGATCCGCTGAAACCTGCCGCGTTTCAATTCCAGTCAACAATGGCCTGGTTTACGAGACTTTTGCCAAGTATCGGTCGCACACCTCGGCGGCTTGGCGGCCTTCGCGGATTGCCCATACGACGAGGCTTTGACCACGACGGCAGTCGCCAGCTGCAAACACGCCTGTTACGCTGGTCTCGTAATCAGTGGTGTTCGCCAAGATGTTTGAGCGTGGACCGACTTCTAAACCAAACTGCTCAGGGATCTTTGGTTCAGGTCCCATAAAGCCCAAAGCTAGAAATACGAGATCGACAGGAATCAATTTTTCTGTCCCTTCGACTCGACTGAACGGAGCCACGCCCGGCCGCTCTTTCGTCCAATCAACCTCACAAGTCTTAAGTCCGGTCAACTTCCAATTCGCGTCCGCAACGAACTCGGTTGTTTCGACTGCGAATTGACGCGGGTCGCTACCAAACTTGGCCGCTGCTTCGGCGTGTCCGTAACTCGTTCGGAAAATCAACGGCCATTGCGGCCATGGATTTGACGCCGGACGCTCATCGGTTGGACGATCTACGATCTCTAAATTGATCACGCTTTTGCAACCTTGTCGAATTGCGGTTCCGATACAGTCGGTTCCCGTATCTCCACCACCAATGACAACGACATTCTTGTCCTTGGCAGAGATGCCGTTAGACGTTTCGCTCAGTAAATCGGACGTTGTTCCGCGCAGGTAATTCATTGCGAAATGAATGCCGTCCAGTGATCGCCCAGGGATTATTAAATCCCGTGGCTGGGTTGAACCCACGCAGATTACAATCGCATCGTTTTCTGACTGTAGCTGGTCCGCAGTAATCTCTATGCCAATTTCGGTGCTGGTTTTGAATGTGATCCCCTCTTCGGCCAACAGGTCTAAACGCCGCTGAACGACCTTTTTATCAAGCTTCATATTGGGGATGCCGTACATCAACAGCCCGCCGATTCGATCGTCCCGTTCGTAAACGGTGACTTGGTGGCCTGCTTGATTCAGCGTGTCCGCAGCAGCCAAACCCGCAGGTCCGGAACCCACGACGGCAACTTTTTTACCTGTCGATTTTTTTGGCATTCGTGGCGTTACCCAGCCGTTTTCGAATCCGCGATCAATGATTGTTCGCTCAATACATTTGATGGTGACTGGATCTTCGTTGATCCCGAGTACGCAAGAGCCTTCGCAGGGAGCCGGGCAAACTCGTCCCGTGAATTCGGGAAAGTTGTTGGTAAAATGCAAACGATCCAACGCCTCACGCCATTTGCCTTCGTAGACCAAATGGTTCCACTCGGGGATCAAGTTGTTTACGGGGCAGCCGGTTGCCATGTTTCCGATCACTTCGCCGGTGTGGCAAAATGGAACTCCACAGTCCATGCAACGGGCGCCTTGTGATTGCAATTGCGGGTCGCCGATTTGAACGAGAAACTCGTTCCAGTCTTCAACTCGTTTGCCGGGATCGCGTGTTCCGTCTTCGACGCGATCGAACTCCATAAATCCTGTTGGCTTACCCATCGTTATTTACTTTTCTCATTCGTGTTTCGTTGATTGCCGCTGGGAGGAATCCCACGTCGGTAAAGGCCGCGATTATGCGTTTGCTGCTGCTAATTGTTGCTGCAGAATCTCGCGGTACTTTATCGGAATCACTTTCTTGAAGTTCGCCAAGCTTGATTCCCATTCATCGAGAATCGTTTTAGCAACGACGGAACCGGTCAAATTCGCATGCCTGGAAATTAACTCTTTTAGCTCCTGGACGTCGCCGGGTTGATCCATTTTTTCAAGGTCAACCATTTCCAGATTGACATTGGTCAGCAATTCGTCGGTCGGGTCGAAGACATAAGCAACGCCCCCTGACATTCCGGCTGCAAAGTTGCGACCGGTTGAGCCAAGAATCACAACGCGACCACCGGTCATGTATTCGCATCCATGATCACCAACACCTTCGACAACGGTCAGTGCTCCTGAATTTCGAACCGCAAACCGCTCAGCAGCAACGCCGCGGAAATAAGCTTCGCCGCCCGTTGCACCGTATAACGCTACGTTTCCGATCAGGATGTTCTCTTCAGAGGCAAACGAAGATTCTTTAGGTGGGAACACGACCAAACGTCCGCCCGAGAGGCCTTTGCCAACGTAGTCGTTAGCGTCTCCCTCGACGGTCATCGTAACGCCGTTGGCCAAAAACGCGCCCAAGCTTTGCCCGGCCGACCCTTTAAAGGAGATCGAAATCGTGTCGTCGGGCAGACCATCAGGACCGTGTGCTTTTACCACGTGGTGACTGAGTATTGCGCCGACAGAACGGTCGGTGTTTTGGATCGATAGGTCGATTTTGACGTTCTCTTTATCGCTGATCGCTGGTTCTGCCTGTTTCAGAAGCTCCCAGTCAATCACTTCGTCCAGCGAGTGGTCCTGCTCAAGGGTGCAATAGACTTGAACCCCGTCGTGGAATCCGTAGGCTGGCGCAAGTAGCTTCGAAAGATCGATCCCTTTCGCCTTCCAATGCTCAACCGCTTGATCTACGTCCAGTGCGTCGACGCGACCTACCATTTCGTTGATCGAGCGGAATCCAAGATCTGCCATGATCCGGCGAGCTTCCTCAGCGACCATAAACAGATAGTTTACGACGTGTTCCGGTTTGCCTTTAAATTTCTTTCTAAGTTCTTTGTCCTGCGTCGCAATCCCGACAGGGCAAGTGTTCAAGTGACACTTCCTCATCATGATGCAACCCAATGTGATCAACGGAGCGGTTGCAAAGCCGTACTCTTCGGCGCCTAGTAGCGTGGCGATGACAACATCGCGCCCCGTTTTCAATTGCCCATCGGTTTGCAATCGAACGCGGCTGCGCAAGTCGTTCATGACCAACGTCTGATGCGTATCGGCGATGCCCAACTCCCACGGCATTCCTGCGTGTTTAATACTGGTCAGCGGAGAGGCTCCCGTGCCACCTCCTGTACCGGAAATCAGGATGTTGTCCGCATGAGCCTTGGCGACGCCAGCCGCGATCGTTCCCACGCCAACCTCCGAAACGAGTTTGACACTAACCCGTGCTGATGGGTTGGCATTTTTAAGATCAAAAATCAACTGCGCCAGGTCTTCGATCGAATAGATATCGTGGTGTGGGGGAGGGCTGATCAAAGTCACACCCGGTGTCGAGCGACGGGTTGCTGCGATCGTCTCATCAACTTTGTGACCTGGTAACTCTCCGCCTTCGCCCGGCTTTGCACCTTGCGCCATTTTGATTTGGATCTCATCGGCGTTTGCAAGGTAGTAAGCAGTCACGCCAAATCGTCCTGACGCGACTTGTTTAATCGCCGACCGTCTCAAGTCACCGTTGTCGTCCTCGGTGAATCGACGATAATCCTCGCCGCCTTCGCCGGTGTTACTTTTTCCACCCAGACGGTTCATCGCGATCGCCATCGTCTCGTGCGCTTCGGCCGAGATCGAACCAAAGCTCATCGCACCGGTGCAGAAACGTTTTACGATCTCTTTTGCCGATTCAACTTGTTGGATGGGAATCGAAGTCCGCGGGCGGAACTTTAACAGGCCACGTAAATGACATTCACGAGCTGTTTGCTCGTTGATTGCCGTTGAGAAACGCTCGTAGGCTTTGGGGTCACCCGCACGGGCGGCTTGTTGAATGTTGGCGATATTGATCGGCGTCCAAGCATGTTTTTCACCGCCGTGACGCCAGTGGATCGTTCCTGCTGTTTCCAATTGCACAACAGGCAATGCGGTTTTCGCTGGTTCGGGTTCGGGCTGGTCGTTGGCAGCGCCGAAGCCCAATTCGTGACGACGCAACGCTTCCGCGGCGAGAACATCGAAACCAACGCCTTCGATACGACTAGCGGTTCCAGGGAACGAGCGTTCGATAACGTCGCTGTTCAGTCCAATCGCTTCGAAAATCCGCGCGCCTTTGTAACTGGCCAGGGTCGAAATCCCCATTTTCGCGAGAACTTTCAGCATTCCTTTCAATACCGCTTTGCGATAGTAGGCAAGGCATTGTTCTGCTGTTAGGTCCGATTCTTCGTTACGTGCGTGGTGATCAATGATCGCTTCGAGCGCGATGTAGGGGTGAATACCGTCGGCGCCAAAACCGGTTAACAGACAATGATGATGTACTTCACGCGCCTCGCCCGTTTCGACAATGATGCCGATTCGAGTTCGCATTTCTTTTTGCACAAGGTGGTGATGGACCGTGCTGACGGCCAATAGAGCACTGAGCGGAACGCGAGTCGGTGAGATCGAGCGATCGGAAAGCGTGATCAAGCTGCAACCGTCGGCGATCGCCGCTTCGGCTTCTTCACAAATTCGCGTAAGTGCTTCCATAAAGCCCGCTTGACCGGCGGACTTTTCAAACGTGATGTCGATTAGTTGAGATTTCCAACCTCGGGTGTTGATGTCGTGGATCGAAGCCATCTGCTGGGAATCCAGAATCGGATTATCCAGTAACAGTCGGTTACACTGTTCTTCGGTCGTATCCAGCAAGTTGCCTTCTGGGCCGATGTAACATTCCACCGACATGACGATCTCTTCGCGGATCGAATCGATCGGCGGGTTGGTGACCTGAGCGAACAACTGAGTAAAGTAGTCGTAGATCAAACGCGGTTTGTCACTCAGACAAGCCAACGCGGTATCGTTGCCCATCGAAAGGATCGGATCCTTTTTGACTTTGATCATCGGCAACAACATGAAATCCATCGTTTCATTGGTGTAGCCAAACGCGCGCATCTGCGCGATCCGTTCGTTCATCTCGAGTGGTTGGGGAACGTTGTCCGATGAAAGTTCATCGAACGTCATTCGTTGATTCTTTAACCACTCGCCATAGGGACGAGCGTTGGCGATGTTGCTTTTAAGTTCGTTGTCAGCGACGATTCGTCCGTTTTCGAAATCAACCAGGAACATTTTCCCGGGCTCCAAGCGGCCTTTCTTTACGATCTTTGCCGAGTCAATGTCCAGCACGCCAACTTCGCTGGCCATTACGACTCGGTTGTCGTTGGTTACATAGTAGCGGCTAGGGCGGAGACCGTTGCGATCCAGAACGGCACCGATCATGCGGCCATCAGTAAACGAAATCGAAGCCGGACCGTCCCACGGTTCCTGGAGGCAAGAATGGTACTCGTAAAAAGCTCGCTTGTTTTCTGGCATCGACTGATGGTTACGCCATGCTTCGGGAATCATCATCATGACGACTTCGGGCAACTCACGCCCCGCCATCATCAGCAACTCCATTGCGTTGTCGAACTCACCAGAGTCACTACAACCTGTTTCGATGACCGGCATGACCGCTTTGACATCGTCCAACAAAACGTCAGAGTCCATTAAACCCTGTCGAGCCGTGATCCAGTTTCGATTGCCGCGCAGCGTATTAATCTCTCCGTTATGGGCCATCCACCGTAGTGGTTGGGCTCGGGACCAGTTCGGTAGCGTGTTGGTAGAGAACCGGGAGTGGACCATCGCCAAATGGCTTTCGTAGTCATCTTCCTGAAGGTCTTTGAAGAACAGCGGCAGCTGAGCCGTTGAGAGCATCCCTTTGTAAACGATAATTCGTGACGAAAGGGAGCAGACGTAAAACAGGTCGGTTGAGTACATGCCGCTTTTGCGAACCGCTCTGGTCGACGCCTTGCGGATCAAGTACAGCTTGCGCTCGAAATTGGCTTGGGTAAGTCCGTCCGAAGCGCCGATGAATACTTGGAAAATCGCAGGCTGGCTGCGAATCGCTGTCGGGCCAATTCCAGCTCCTTCTGGATCGACGGGAACTTCGCGCCATGCGAGTAGCTTTTGGCCATAGCGATTGACGCTTTGCACGAACAGGTTCTTGCACTTGTCCCGTTCTTCTTCGTCGTTGGGCAGGAAGATATTTCCAACACCGACATACGGAAAGGCGATGCGAAATCCAATCGTTTTCGAGAGTCGTTCGACCATTTTGTGGGGAATGCCAGTTAGAATTCCGGCCCCATCTCCAGTCGCGGCTTCACTTCCGCAGGCACCTCGGTGCTCCATTCTGGCGAGGATGCTACAAGCGTCTTGGACGATCTCGCGTGAGGGAATTCCATTAATGTTTGCTACGAAACCAACACCGCAACTGTCGTGCTCATACTCAGCGGAATAAAGCGATTTCCGTGTTTCGAATTGGTTCGTAACTTGCTTATTCTTGGCCAATGTGATTTCCTTCTTCGGGACCGAATCGATGACTTTCGCCGATCAAAACCCAAACGATTGATGAGGTTTTGTATCCCCTAAGTGTTAACATATTTGCGAAAAATCCGAACTCAAAAAAAACACAACGGTAATGCGCGAACCTTTAAAGAACTTTAACGGCGATCCGGTTTAAAAAAAATTGAAACCGAGTAGAGGCGCTCGTTGGAATTCGGTGATCGTTAAAGTTCTGAATCGTTAAAGCTTAACAAGGTTGAATTACGATCTTCCCCAACGCGGTTCCATTCATGCGCAAAGACTCGCAAGTAAACGCTCAGCAAAAAATAATCGCCTTTCCAGTAACTCGTCACGTGAACCATGGATGCAAATAGATGTCTTGCGAGGTATAGACATCGCTGCGAATACTGTTTTTTGTTCTTTCCAAGGCGATGTTGCCACTAATTTCGGGTGGCGTCTGAACGCCCCCATGTCAATAATAAAACAGACGTGGCGATGTAACGGATTTCAGACCGGACAACGGTCGACAATTACACGTCAATTTCAACACTACAAGAAAAGCTGATTGTGCACGATCGAAATCGAGCTCAGGCGGTGGACCAGGAAGTCGCATTGTTGGCGCGGGTGATTTTACCTAGCCATGACATCGTTGATGACTTGAATTCCGATCCGCTCGAAGAACTGGAAGGCCTTGCCAAAACTGCGGGTGCTGTCGTCGTCGCTGGTATGACACAACGACGAGAGCGACCGGACATCACGACGTTTTTGGGTAAAGGAAAAGTCGACGAGCTGCTAAATCTGGTTGAGTTCCATGCGGCGGACGTTGTGATTTTTGACAACGATCTTTCGCCAGCCCAAGTCCGCAATCTTGAGCAGACGCTTAAAGTCAAAGTGCTTGACAGGACCGAATTGATCTTGGATATCTTTGCGACTCGAGCGCAAACCCACGAGGCTCGTCTGGCTGTGGAACTGGCACAGTTGGAATACTCGCTACCGCGCCTCAAGCGAATGTGGACGCACCTTTCCCGACTGAAGATGGGTGTTGGTATGCGTGGTCCGGGTGAAAAGCAATTGGAAGTCGATCGTCGTTTAGTCGAGAAACGTATTCACGATTTGAAGCTGGAATTGAAGCAGGTCGAAAAGCGAAAAGAACAACAGGTTCGTTCCCGTCGCGGCACGATGACCGTTTCGCTGGTCGGATATACGAACGCAGGCAAAAGCACGTTGATGAACGCGCTGACTCAGGCGGACGTGTTAGCCGAAGATAAACTTTTTGCGACGCTGGACACGCGAACTCGTCGTTGGACTTTGCCCAGTTGGGGGCCGGTCTTGTTGAGCGACACGGTCGGATTTATTCGAGACTTGCCCCACCGTTTGATCGCGAGTTTTAAAGCGACGTTGGAAGAGTCGCGACAAGCTGATTTGCTTTTGCATGTGGCTGACGCCAGTAACCCGGCCGTCTACCAACAAATCAGTGCCGTTTACGATGTACTGGAAGAGATCGGAATCCAGGAAAAAGATACGTTGTTGGTCCTCAATAAAATCGACAACGCTTCACAGACTCAATTAGATGCCGTACTTAATCGTTACCCGAATGCGATTCTGACGAGCGCAAAATCGCGAGAGGGTTTTGAGCAGCTTCACCAAGCAACCAGCGATGCACTTAGTCGTTTCTTCCGCGATGTTGACATTGAATTCGATATTTCCAACGGGAAACTGCTCGCCTATCTGGCCGCCAAAGGGGAAGTCCTTTCGACCCAGTACACTGAGGATTCGGTACGCGTTCATGCTCGATTGCCCCAAAAATACCTTGGACGGATCAACGACGATTCGGTTACGATCACTGATCATGTCGAAGAGCCAGAAGAAGCTGAAAACGCCAATGATGTGAATGAGTAGGCGCAGTCCAAGACTTCGACTTGAGCATCGGAATCAAGCAGAAACGAACTCGAAATGCCCAAACGCCAACTCAAAGACTTGCGAGTCATTCTCACGGGCGCGTCCAGCGGCATTGGATGGCATCTTTCCAAAATACTCGCCGAACATCGAGCAAAGTTAGTCATTACCGCGCGTCGTGAAGAGCGGCTTAAGGAACTGAAAGATCAAGTCGAAGCGGCCGGCGGGGTTTGCGAGATCGTTGTCGGCGATATTACCGCAGCATCGACGCGAGAGAGTTTGCTGGAGACCGCGGAATCAAAGTTGGGTGGTTTGGATGTGTTGGTCAACAACGCCGGGATCGGAGCGATGGGACGGTTTGACGAAGCTTCGCCCGAACGGCTCCAGAAGATCTTTGATGTCAATTTCTTCTCCGCCGCCGAATTGATTCGCGCGGCGATTCCTCAACTTCGTGCAGGGCGATCACCGTTGATCGTTAACGTCTCGAGCGTGTTGGGCCATCGCGCTGTGCCTTTGAAAAGTGAATACTGCGCAAGCAAGTTTGCCATGCATGGGTTTTCCGATTCAATTCGAGCTGAATTGGCAAGTAACGGGATCCACGTTCAATTAGTCAGTCCCAGCACAACCGACAGCGAGTTTTTCGACTCGGCGATCGAAGATAGCACGAGCAAGGACTGGAAAAAAGCGGGCTCGATGTCGCCTGAGCGAGTCGCGCGAATCATGGTCCGCGTGATGCGTTCAAATCGTCACGAGATCACGTTAACCGCAGGTGGCAAATCGTTAATCTGGCTAGATCGAATCTTTCCCACCATGGCCGATCGAATCGTTGCCAAGTTCGGACAGTAAGTAGTGCCTTAGGGGCGCTCTAATCGAACAGTTTGTTTTTCGCTTGCTTGACCACGATCGAGGTCGCAGGATGTTGCACGCGTTTTTCGGCTGAGATTGCGTAGAACTTGTCGAGTACTTCTGGAATGCGTCCGACGAGATGTACGTTGTATTGTTTTTTGATCAGTTCTTCGATCACCGAAGGGACAGGGAAAATCCCTTCGCCAGCTTGGCCAAACACTTTCAACAACGCGCTGTCTTCGAACTCGGCCACGATATCAGGGAAAATCTCGCGGTCCTCCATCCAGATATCCAGTGAGCGACGCATGGCAGTATGATCGGTGGGCAACAGGATCGGAGCATCGGTGAGCGAATTCGGAAAACCCTTTTTGTACTGTTTGGCTATGGCCGGTGTGGCCAACATCGACATGCCACATTGTCCGAGCTTGTGATTATATACTTTGAAATCCAAAGTAGGCGGGGCAGGAGCGTCTGAGATCACCAAATCTAATTTGTGAGTCGCCAGATCGGTCAACAACTGTGGGAGCTTTCCCTCGTAACAAACGGTGCGTGGGCGCTCTTTCATGTGCAGCGCCGGTTTCAATAACTCAAACGCGATCAGCTTAGGCACGACATCGGGCAGTCCGACTGTGAACCGTTTGCGATTTCCGATATTGCCCGTTTTTACGAACTCGCGAAGCTCATGTCCGACCGCGAAAATTTCTTCTGCGTATTCGTGGATTTGAGTTCCGAACTCGGTAAGCACCATTCCGCGCCCTTGTTTCTCAAAGAGCTTTTCGCCGAACGATTTTTCCAGCTCTTTAATTTGCGCGGCAACAGTGGGCCGGGCGAGATGTAATGATTCAGCGGCGGCAGAAAAGGTGCCCGTTTTTACGACCATCCAAAAATAGAAAAGGTGATGGTAGTTGAGCCATTCCATTCAAATCACAAATGTAAAACGTGGGTCACACCCGATTCTGGCTCGGCAGGAGCTGCGCTCTCCCGAACTTGCCAGCGGACCAGGTCAATTGGTTGATGATGGCCCAAGTTTTCCCTTAGAGATCTAATCCCTCTGGATTCGGCAATGCCACTCCGCGAATGATCCCTTCGACCACCAATTCTTGACGGACGTAACATTGGAATCGTCCGACAATCAACATGTTCTTCCGTCCCTTAATTCGCTCCAGCATCGTAATGAGCTTGTCACCTGGCACGACTGGACCTCGAAAACGAATCTCGTCCAAGCCCCCCAGTCCGATCAGGCAATCGTCCAGCAGTTTTGACTTTTTTGCGTAGTAGGCGCACAGTTGAGCCGCGCATTCACACATGACAACGCCCGGCATTAGCGCTTTTTCCGGAAAGTGACCGCGGACCCAGAATTCGTCGTCGCGAACGTCTTTGTAGCCAACAGCTCGGTGGTTTTCCGGATCATCAAAAAGAATTCCATCCAGCAAAGCCAATTCGTGGCGATGCGGATTGACAGCAGCGACGTCCTCCTTTGAGGCAATAGGCTTGTTCACATCAAATTCGGAGAATTCGACAATGATTTCTTTAAGATTACTTGTGCGTTTGGCCACGAAGGAGGACCTGGGGTTCGATCAGATTAACGCCAAGATTCTAGCTTTATAGCTGTGGGATTCAATCGCAACTTTACATTGGTTTTTCTTTGGAACCAGAACCATTTGAGAATCGTCGAGAAAATGTGATCAAGCAACTCCATGAAAAACCAACCTGTCGATGAAAAAGTTTTCGGTTAGGCTAAATTAGGGGTTCGGTTCCGGTTCGGATTACCGAATCCCGAGAAACTGTATTGATTTCTATTTGAATCTTCTTCCCCAATGAATTTGAGAGCTTAAAATGCTCAACCGGCGAGAATTATTATCCAGCATTGCAGCAACCGGCATCGGAACGGGAGCGTTCCATCGTGCCATTGCTGCTTTGGCGTCAAAGCCAGATATCTCGGCAGACATGATTCGCAACGCCGAATGGATTTCCGGGATCGAGCTAAGTGAATCGCAACGAAGCAAAATTTTGCAAGTTGTTCGAAGAAATGTTGCCGAGGTTATGCGTTTAAGAACGGTGCCGTTGGCCTTCGACGATGCACCGGCAACCTACTTCCAGCCTTTGCAAAAAGGTGGGCCAAATCGAGTCGCGATCCGGCAACCGCCTGGGCGCACGGCTGCGCCGCGTGTGTGGTCAAAGCAACCTCTGCCCAATTCAGAGGAGGGGATCGCTTTTTTGCCAGTGCAAGAGCTAGCGGCTTTGATTCGAAGCGGTCGTCTGAAAAGTACTCAACTGACCAAGTTGTATTTGGCGCGATTGAAAAAGTATGGGCCGATGTTGCGGTGCGTTGTAAACGTTACCGAAGAGTTGGCTCTAAAGCAGGCCGCTAACGCGGATCGCGAGATCGAAGCGGGAAACTATCGCGGTCCATTGCACGGAATCCCGTGGGGAGCCAAAGACTTGCTCGCGGTTCCTGGTTACCCAACGACTTGGGGCATACCCCATTTCAAAGACAGGGAGTTGAAAGAAACGGCGACCGTCGTAGAACGTCTTGTTCAGGCGGGTGCAGTTTTGGTCGCCAAACTTTCCATGGGAGCTTTGGCGATGGGGGACCGATGGTTCGGGGGCATGACTCGTAGCCCATGGAACGCAAAACGTGGGTCCAGCGGTTCGTCGTCTGGCAGCGCGGCGGCTACGGCGGCTGGGTTGGTCGGATTTTCGCTGGGAACCGAAACGTTGGGCAGCATCATTTCGCCTTCTAGACGTTGTGGTGTGACCGGCTTCCGTCCGACTTTTGGACGGGTTAGCCGGGCTGGTTGTATGTCGCTTTCCTGGTCGATGGACAAAGTAGGACCGATCTGTCGAAGTGTAGAAGGAGCGGCAATCGTTTTCGATGCGATACATGGTTCGGATGGTATCGATCCAACGGTCGGTGACTTTGACTTCAATTGGCCACCAAGGGCACAAACTGGCAAGCTGAAAGTTGGTTATGTTCGTCGAAGGGGCCAAAAGATTGACGAGCGAGAAGATCTTCGAATCGTTCAATCACTTGGTTGTGATTTAGTCGAGGTTCAGCTGCCCCATGAGATTCCAGTGCGTACGATGACGTCGATTATCAATATCGAAGGCGCGTCGATGTTTGAGGAGCTGTTACGCGCCGGCCACACAGAAGGATGGAATTCCTGGGAGAGAACCTTTCAATCGGCTAATTTCTTTTCTGCAGTCGACTATCTGCGGATGCAAAGAGCGCGAACCCGGTTGATGCGATTGTTTGAAGAAGCGATCAAAGGCGTTGACGTTCTCATCAATGCTGGTGACTTAGTGCATACGAATTTGACAGGACATCCATCTGTCGCCGTGCCCGATGCTTTTCGCAAGGGAGAGAATCCGACGCCGATTTGTTCGATCTTCACGGGCCGTTTGCATGAGGACGAAAAAATGCTCGCCCTTGCCGCGGCGTATCAGGAGAAAGTTGACGCGCACCTCAAGCGGCCGCCAATTGATAAATGGTTAAAGGCCTACGAGGAGGGAACGCTGGATGGTGAAAAGAAACCGCCCCGGTAAGGCATGTGCTATACGCCGTTTTCTGCCAGGTCGATGAATTCGGGATCGTCCCAGTACATTTCCAGGTCTCGATCGGACAACAACTTGCTTTGCATTTGGGGTGAGATATGCAAAGCTGTTCTCAAACATTCCATCATCAGTTCACGTTCGCCTTGTTTTGCGTACGCACAACCCAAGTTCCAATGTGCTTTTGAGTTCGCTGGATTGAGTTCAATTGCGTTGTTGCTGAACTCCATTGAGTGTTCAAAGTCGGAGATCATGCAATAGAAAACGCCCAGGTTTTGACAGACCAATTCGTTTCCAGATTCGACAGCGTGTGCTCGCTCCAGAATTTCGATCGCTTCGTTTAACCGGTCCGTCTGGCTGTAAAGCGTTCCCAGGTTGTTGAGTGAAATGGCATCGTTTGGATCGAGCAGGTTCCGTTGTTCGTAACGTTCGATCGCTTCGTCGATACGGTCAACACAAGTAAACGCGATGGCTTGGTTAAACAGCGAGTCCAAATGTTCAGGATCGATCTCGATAGCCCGCTGGAGTACCTCAATTGCTTCGTCGTAGTTTCCTTGTTGGCAAAGCAAGTGACCAAGGTTGCTGTGGGTGGAGGGTTCGTGCGGCTGCAAAGCACATAAACGCTCGGCAGTTTTGCACGCTTCTGAAAAGTTGTTCTGGAGTTCGAAACTTTCCGTGATCGCCCACAAAGCGCTGCTGTAATGTTGACTGTCGGCTGGGATCCGTGTCAGTTCGGTTCTGCCCTCAGCAGAACGCCCTGATTGAATTAAAAACAGTCCCAGGTTAAACCGTCCAGCGGTGTGACCGGGACACAGTTCCAATCCATCGCGAGTCAGTTTGACCGCTTCTTCTGGTTTCACGATCGTGGCAAGTTCGAAATAAGCGGACGCGCATTGAGGATCATCGGCAATGACATTGCGATAAATTGGATCGGCCAGTTGTTCGTCACCATTGATGACGTGAAGTGTTGCCAAGTGCATGCGGGCGCTCAGGTCGTCTGGGAATCGGTCGATGTGGTGGAAGAGTTTATTGATCACTTCGTCTGATTCGTCAGGCATCGTGCAAATGATATCCAGCATCGATTCGAAGCGTTCCGCGAAGACGGGTTCCAAATCATGATTGGGCAAGGTTAGCTGGAGATGTTCCGGGTTGGTAAGATCACCCGCGTCCGGCACGAAAATCGGTGCGATTTCGGTCGCGATCTGCTCATGAAGTTCCAGTCTGGGATCGTTCCGAAGAATCTCTTGCAAAAGCTCGTGGCCATTCTCGAACTCGCCCGACTGTAACAAGCAAAAAGCTTTTAGAACTTTGATTTCCGAATTGTCAGGGATCAACTCGTCAGCAATGAACGCTTGAGAGATCGCTGCATCAATGTCGCCTTCGGCTGCAAGCCGCTTGATGAGTGCTGCGCGCACTTCGGGTTCGTCAGGATATTGATCAATCGAAGTTTCGAGCTCTTCGATGGGAAGTTGATTGAAGTACGACATCTTGATTCACAGAAAAGTAAGTTCTGTGAAAATCTAGGTCGCAGGCAGTGCGCGGTAGCGTTGGTCAGATCGTTGGCAGGCAAAAATTGGCCAATGCAAAACAGACCGCGGGCGGTCGTAACGATTATTCCGACAGGAACATTTGTAAGGGGCACTATCGGTCCAGACTGGTTTTACCGTAGCTGGAAGTCGTTCGATAAAACCGAAGTCTGGTGACTCCAGCTACGTGTCTTGGGTAAAGCTTTAAGACTCAACTGCCGTAACAACCACCCGGTTGCCCTGGATCTGGATAACTTTAATCGGCTGGTTCGGTTCGATGAAACCGCCATCGCTGACGACGTCGATCGATTGACCGGCAAAAAGGGCGCGGCCGGATGGGCGAAGTAAAGATTCCGAATGGCCCCAATCGCCAACGGAAACGACTGGATGAGGCGTTTGGATCGGTTTGCCGTTGTCATCTTTAGGGGCTGTTTTCGTTGGGCCCGCGTTATCTGGATCCAGCACTAATCGATTAAAGACGGGCAAGGTACCCATTCTTTTCGTGATAAACACCGCCCCGATCAACACACCGACACCACTACAAAGGATCAACAACGCTTGTGAAATGAATTTGTTCCATTCACGGTTGTTGGAAGGAACGACGAAATCCTGTCCAGCGAGTATCGCGCTGGTACACATCAGGACCAAAGCTAAGAAACCAGAGACACCCCAGCCTGGTATGACGAACAGCTCCAATAATAGAAATGCAATGCCGCTTAGGAACAAAATAAGCTCCAGCATGTCAGCCGTGCCTGCAAAAAAGCGACTCCAAAAAAATAACGCTCCGCACAACACAGCGATCACGCCACCCACTCCCAAACCGGGCGCACACATTTCCAGATACAATGCCAATAATCCGACGATGATTAACAAGGCAGTAACCCACGAACGGCAAAGCGTATCGGCAACGTAGTCGGTCGTCGTGTAACTCAGTACGGTGAGCGAATCGGTTTTGAATCCAAGTTGGTTCGTAAGTTCCTCTCTCGTGTTTGAGTTGGTCGAAGCCAATCCCAGTTCCACCATTCGCTGTCCATCGAGTGTGAGGAACTTGGCCTTACCCGACTCCTCGATTAAATCCCAACCTTGCGGATCGGGATCCCCGACGCGAACCGTTTTGTATTCCCATACATTTCCAATCTTGCGACGAAAAACCTGGACATCTTTGTCGATCATCGCTTCAGCCAGTTCTGGCGGGCGCCCCTTTGCCTTGGCAATTGTCCGCGCTTGAGGAACCAGGCTGGAGTTGAGTTTTTCTGGAGCGTAACGGAACGCAAACGATTCCGGATCCCAGTAAATCTCTCCAATATCGCCAAACCGCATTTCCTCGCCGACGATAATTTCGTCACAGCCTAGTGAGATAAGCGCTCCGCCACTAATCGCTTGTTCAGGAATAAAAGCGATCGTGTAAGCCCAATCGATTTTGCGCAACGTGTTGGCAATCCGCAGGCTTTCCGATTTCAGTCCGCCCGGGCTATTGATTTCGACGATCACCAGATCCGCATTTTGGTTTTCCGCAATTTTGACTTTGCTGTGCAGGTGCCGACTGAACTGTTCATCGATAGGACCTTCTAGCTCGATCAAAAAAGGTCGCTCGAACGTATCTGGCTTGGCATTCTTTTGTACTGCCTGTTGCCCAATTGCACTGCTTGCAAAAAACGTCCCGCAGATAACCGTCAACAGAAGCAGGAGATTGGTTTTGCAGTTTGCGGAGCCGATGGGGCAAGCAAAGCGAGTTAGATCCAAGTATTTCAAAAGTCTCTCCCGTGACGCTAGCGTACAAAACTGCTTTGGACACAAATGGTAATACTACTTAAATTGCCAACGTTGACTCAATCTTTGTGTGTCGAGTTTAAAACTCATCGTCGCGTAAAGGTAGGCAACGTTTGATCTTCCAGTGATCTATTCGTGGACGGCGGCCAAAGATTGGTCACCACGGCAAAATTTGAGTTGGTTTCAGTTTAACTTTGACTTGGAATCAAGGTACCACCCCGTGCCAAACAATCGTTTTGCTATCCGCAATCGAATCAGGCAGGAATCCTGAAAAGCTGGATTAAACCACACAAATGGTCTTTGTTTTGCGGTTTGCAGGCGTTGGAATGATACCAAGCCCACGCAAAATTTTGGCTCATCCGTCCAAGGAGGGACATGGATGCGATTTAAAACTGTTGCGATTGTTGGAATCGTGTTGGCCACTTTGGGGTCGATTCAGCAAAGTATTATTGCCCAGCAAGAAGCTCCTGAGCCCCGTCTCTACTTCTTTACAAGTTCAAATTGCGGACCATGCAAGCAGGTCAAGCCGGAAGTTCAACGGCTGATCGACAAGAACTATCCGGTTACGACGATCGATGTCGACCAGCGTCCCGAGGTCGCGTCGCAGTTTAATGTTGATCGCTGGCCAACAACGCTGCTGGTCTATGACGGCCGGATCGTTCAGAGAAAAAGTGGGTTTATCGATGCACCAACGTTGGCAAATTGGTTTGCTGACCTCATTCGCTCAACTCCGTCGAAGGTGGATCGGTCTTCGGAAGCTCCAAAATCTGCGAAAGTTCAACCTAGGTCCAACGATGTCACAGAGCTGCTTGAATCTTCTTTCGACGACAGCACCGTTCACAAAGGGACTCGCACTCCCGCAAACGATGTCGAATTCAATGCGATGCGAGCTACGGTTCGAATCAAAGTCGAGGATCCAGAGGGGATTTCGTATGCAACGGGGACTGTGATTCACTGCAACGACGGCGAATGTTTGGTGATGACATGTGGGCACGTTTTTCGTGAGTCGAGTGGCAAGGGAACGATCTCAGCCGAGTATGGATTTGAATCGGAGGAACTCAAAACGGTTTCAGGTAGGCTTATCCAGTACGATGCTGGCCCTAGAGACATCGCCTTGATCGCAATCAGCCCCGGTGAGGATATTCCACCGGTTCAGGTCGCGCCACTTAAGTATCCTGTTTTGCGTGGCGATCAAGTTTTCTCGATCGGATGTGATCATGGTCAGGACGCAACCATTCGCCGAACGCGAGTTAAGAATCAAGCGTTGTATGATCAAGCGAAGAAGTATGACATTTATGGAAGGCCGGTTGATGGTCGCAGTGGAGGGGGCCTTTTTACTGCCGGTGGGCAGTTGATGGGTGTTTGTAATGCGGCTGCGGTCGAAGTGGACGAAGGCGTTTACACCAGCTTGGAGAATATGTATTGGCAACTTGCTGAAACCAATTTGGAACACCTTGTTCGCCCTCGTGTAAATGCAGCCCCATCGGCGATTGCGGCTACGGATTCGCCTCCCGTAAAGCGGTTAGCTTCTTTGGATCCACCGACTCCTCCGGCCAGACTACCAAGTCCGCGATTTGCGCAAGCTGCTCCTATCACTCCTCCACGGCGTCCTTCCATCAACGACGTTTCACAAGAAAGACTATCTTCTGGGCCTACCCAGATCCCTGACTCACAAATCATTGTTGTGATTCAGTCCAAATCGGAGCTTGGCCAAGCTGAGACGGTGGTGATCGACCAGCCATCGCAAGAGTTACTTCGACAACTCCGATCAGAGTCACACCATCTCGAAGATCGGAATTCTGACGATTTTGCGAGACTTCGACGTGAAATGCCGCTGGTTTCTCCGCCAGAGCACCGTTTATCGGAGCAATTCAGAGCCCAATCGCGAAAGTAGTTTGGGCATGATTAAGTTCGTGTTCAAACCAAGGTGAATTGGATTATTTTCTCATCTACGAAATATTAGAGGAAATATTTATTAAATTTGCGAACGGGTCGAAACCCATTGAAAACGTGGGTGTTTAAGGGCATGTACGAGGGATCGGGGCCGCTAAGGATCGGGGCCTGATAGAGTTTGGAAGTGATGAACCCAACATGGTGTTCAGGTCCAGAGTCAAAACCCGGCAGTTGGAGCCTTTTTAGGCGTCGAATTTCGCCACCGAAACCCAACTTAATCTTTGACAGTTTTAAGAAAAACTAAACTACCTTACGGAGTAAGAACATGAAGGCTTTGAGATTTGTCCTACCTATGATCGCGATTGCAGCGGTCCTTTCGACCAGCACCTGTATGGCTCAACGTAGTGGCATTGGTAACAGCATGCTTGCACTTGCCATGCGTGAAGATGTTCAGAAAGAGCTGGATTTGGTTGACGATCAGGTTGAAGAGTTGCGAGTTATTCAGGAAGAATTTCGCGACACGATGCGTTCAGAAATGATGGAAATGCGCAGCAATGGTGGCGACATGAGTACATTGCGTGAAAAGATCGGTGAGATGGCCGGTGAGTACGAAGAAAAGGCAGAAGAGATCTTTTTGGAAGAGCAACTTGATCGCCTGAAGCAGATCGTTTTTCAGTCAAACATGGCTCGTGATCCTTCACGTACTTTGAAAGATCGTTTTGACCTTAGCGACGAGCAAATTGAGGACTTCGAAGAAGCTCAAAAAGAAAATCGCGAAAAGGCTCAGAAAGAGATCGCCAAGATCATGGAAAAGTATCAGGACGAAGCACTTTCAGTGTTGCCTGAAGATGTCCAAGCTGAAATCAAAGAAGCTCGCGGTGAAGCGTTTGCACAAGCTCGCCAACAGCAGCGTGGTGGTGGACAACGCGGTGGCGGCGGTGGACAACGTGGCGGAGGTCAGCGCGGCGGAGGTCAGCGTGGCGGAGGTCAGCGTGGCGGAGGTCAGCGTGGTGGTGGAAACGGCCGGCCACAAAGCGATTTCTAATAAAAATCAGGACGTTAATGTAACTGAAACAAAGGCGGTTGGGAGAGATCTTGGCCGCCTTTCGTTATGTCGATTCTTTATGTCGATCTAAGACGCTACCAACTCGCAAGTTGCGTGCCCAAAGACAATCGGCCAATCGTGAATTGATCCGGTTTCCCAGTCGTCGAAGTGAAGGTGTCCATTTTCCCAAAGATTCGTATTTCGGTGGGAAAAAGCAAAACTATGGGCAAACGATCGAAACAATTGGCCGAAAATCGGGTTTGTTTTATTAGTGATTTGAATGGGGCTCCGTAAGATATGCCATTGGAATGGCAAGCTTAAAAGGCAATTTGCCTGTAGATACTGACCTGAAACGATACAACTTTTCATTCGATTCAGTTCGTTTCTCCCTGCTTATCACTACAACCCTATCTTGGCTGTTGGTGATATTGATTCGTTTTGTGCGGGATCTATGAAGATCCACTCGTTGCATTGTTTGTCAACTAAAATTGATTCCTGCAAGAATTCACGTTTTCTACTACGAACCAGACCATGGACATCGGCCAATTCCTTCTCAAGCGAAAACTGATCAATCAACATCAGTTGCAACAAGCTCGTGAGAGCGGCGCAGATATGCTTGACCACTTGGTCACCAGCGGACATGTTTCGCGCGATGACGCTTTGGTCGTGATCGCCGAAGAGATGGGTGTCGAGTTTTGTGATTTGAGGACCACAGAAGTCGACCTTTCGTTGCTGGATACGTTTCCTCAAAAAATCATTTACCGCCAAACACTTTTCCCGGTCGTCAACGACGATGGGACTCTGGTTGTCGCGACTGACAAGCCGTTTGACTTTTATCCTCTGGATGAAATTTCTGCCGCAACGGGACTGCCAGTCAAAGCGGTCCTGGCCGATCGCGTTGAGATTGCCAAGCTTATCAAAACTCACATGGGTGTCGGTGGTGAGACGATCGAAGGGCTGTTGGAACGACGTGTCGAAGAAGACGGCGTCGAACTGCTCGAAGAACTGGAAACCGATGGTTCCGAGCTTTCCGAAATGGCTCAAGAGGCCAGCGTTGTTCGTTTGGTGAACGAGATTCTCCTGGAAGCGATCGAGTCGCGGACTTCGGATGTTCACATCGAATCGCAAAACAGCGGCATCGTCGTTCGCTACCGAATCGACGGTATCCTTCATGCTCAACCGGTTCCGCCAGAGATCAATCATTTTCAATCTGCCATCATCAGCCGATTGAAGATTATGGCCAAGCTCAACATCGCCGAGAAACGTTTGCCGCAAGACGGTCGTATCAAGCTTAAGGTAAAAGGCCGCGAGGTTGATGTTCGTGTATCGGTCATTCCCATGATCCATGGCGAAGGTTTGGTGCTGCGTATTCTGGACAAAGGCTCGATGAAGTTCGAGTTGAAAAGTTTGGGGATGGGCGATGCAACTTACGAAGCGTTCAGCAAACTGATTCGAATGCCCCACGGGATCGTATTGGTGACGGGCCCTACTGGATCGGGAAAGACAACTACGCTTTACAGTGGTTTGATCGAGATCAACACGCCCGACGTAAAAATCATAACTACCGAAGACCCGGTCGAGTATCAACTGGAAGGGATCAATCAGATCCAAGTCCACCAAAAGATCGGGCTTTCATTTGCTCAATCGTTGAGAAGTATCCTGCGACATGATCCGGATGTTGTTCTCGTCGGTGAGATTCGTGACTTGGAAACCGCGGAAAATGCGATTCAAGCTTCGCTAACGGGTCACTTGGTGTTCAGCACACTGCACACGAACGATGCGGCGGGTGCTTATACACGTATGGTTGATATGGGTGTCGAGCCGTTTTTGGTAGCCAGTACCGTTGAGGCGGTTATGGCACAGCGACTTGTTCGCCGTTTGTGTCCGAGTTGTGCGGAGGCTTATACGCCGACCAAAGCCGATATGCCTGATGATTTTCCCTGGGAGAAACTTGATGGCAAGAAACTTTATCGCCCAAAAGGTTGTCGCGAATGTCGTGACTTTGGATACCGCGGTCGATTGGGCGTCTATGAGTTGCTGATTACTACGGAGCGAGTTCAAAACCTTGCCCAAGAACGTGCGAGTGCTTGGGAGTTGAAAAAGGCGGCGTTGGAAGAAGGCATGTTGACGCTACGTGACGATGGATGGGACAAAGTGATTGCGGGCAGTACTTCAGTCGCAGAGATTCAACGAATCACAAAAGCGGAACGGTTGGGGTAAAGCAAGGATGCCAAGTTATTCCTACATCGCTCGGGATGCCGGCGGCAAAAAAGTTTCAGGTAGCTTGGATGCTGCCAACGAACGAGACGTGATCAATTTGCTAACCAGCAAGCAGTTGTTTCCTGTCGAAGTCGATGAACAAAAAGAACGCAAGCTTCAGATTAGCGGTCGAGTTAGCGGGCAGGTTATCGCTGACTTTTACTCGCAGTTGGCTTCGCTGATTTCCAACGGTGTTCCGCTGTTGCGAGCGATGGCAATTCTCCGCGATCAAACCGCTTCATTGCCACTGAAAAAGGCGATGGAGGACGTGATCTCTCGCGTTGAAGATGGTGAGACGATCGGCGAAGCGTTTCAACGTCACCCCAAAGTCTTTAGTGATATGGCTGTGAATATGGCCAAAGCGGGAACTGAGGGTGGCTTTCTTGAAGAGGCTTTGGAAAGAGTTTCCAAATTCACAGAACAGCAGGCCGAATTGAAACAACGAACAATCGGATCTTTGATCTATCCCGCGATTTTGGCATCGATGGGCACGGCTGTGGTAGTCGTTCTACTGGTGTTTTTCGTGCCGAAATTTGCTGTCATGTTTGATCAATTACGAAAACAGGGGGAATTACCCCCGCTGACCGACTATTTACTTGGTTTTAGCGACTGGATGAATAGGTACGGTTTGTTCCTTTTCATCGGAATTGCGGCACTTTATTTCTTTCTCAGGGTTCAATTACGTAGTGAAGCTGGGAAACGTTATTCCAGCCAACTGATGTTGAAGCTTCCGATGTTCGGAACGATCTTCCGCAATCTGGCTGTCAGTCGATTTTGTCGCGTATTAGGTACACTATTGAAAAATGGTGTTCCGATCCTGAAATCGCTTGAAATCAGTCGGGCTGCGGCGGGTAACGTCGTTTTGGCCGATTCCATTGAAAAAGCAACGGAGAATATTTCGTCGGGTCAGACACTTTCAGAACCACTTGAGAAATCGGGGCAGTTTCCCAAGACGGTAACGGAGATGATTAGTGTCGCTGAAGAGTCCAACACGTTGGATACAGTACTTGTAAACATCGCTGAACGACTCGAAAAAGACACGATTCGCAGATTGGACTTGATGGTCAAGTTGGTCGAGCCAATCATGCTTGTGATTATGGCGGTCATTATTTTGATCGTGGTGATCGCGTTATTGTTGCCAATCATGAAAATGGGTGCAGCAATGCAATAACAGGATCTTCTTGAAACAAATTTGATCCAGATTAGTAAGACTTAAGTACAAACATCAACAAACATCAAAATTAACTTTTGAACACTTTGGAGTAATTAATGAAGATTCAACGTCGTCGAAACAATCGCACTCGTCGTGGTTTCACGTTGATGGAACTGCTATTGGTAATGGCCATCTTGGTAGTCATGGCATCGATGGTCGGTTTCGCATTTTTGAATATGCAACAGAACGCGCAAGGCGATGCAACTCGCTCGCAGATCAGTACTTTGAAGGGTGCTTGCAAGCAGTACAAGTTGCACGTGGGACGTTTTCCCTCAACCCTGCAAGATTTGGTCGCTCAACCAGCTCAAGTCGCCGCCGGAAAATGGAAAGGTCCTTACCTGGACAGGGATACTTTGACAAACGATGAGGTTCGTGACCCATGGGGCCAGAATTATACTTACAACGCTGATGAAAAGAATCAAAGCGTCACGATCGTTTCACCGGGTCAGGACGGGCAAGCCAACACGGAGGATGATATTCCTTCGCCTGAGGAAATGAGGCAACAGCAGTAATCGCCCCGCGGTTTAGCCAATTGAAACCCATTTGAACCCGATATGAATTTTCGTTTCGAGAAAAAGATCTATCAGCAAGAATCCCGCTTAGGCTCTGCCCGAGCGGGTTTCTCGTTGTTGGAGATCATCCTCGTAACGACGCTGATGGTCATTATCGCATCGTTGTCCCTGCCAGCGATGAGTAAATTTTTCGTTTCGCAGAAACTGGAAAAGTCGGGTGAGCGGGTTCGAATCGAGATGGCGCGAGCACGTGTACGAGCGATTCGCAGCGGCGATGTTTATGCGTTTATGTTTCGTCCCTCGATGACCCAGTTTGCTGTTGTACCGTTCAACGGAACGCTTAACGAAGGCAGTATTCTTCGAGAAGAACAAAGCTACGGCTTGGATAACCGGGTCAGTGAATTCAGTTTTGACATCGAACGTTTACCAGTGGGCACGGTGTTTGTCGCTGCAGAAACGATCGAAGGCGGACGTGCCGTCCAAGCGGTCGAGGACAGTGGGGTTTCTGTTTCGCAAATGATTCCGGTTTTATTCTATCCCGATGGTACATCACAAGATGCGGTCCTGATCTTGCGGAACGAAGCTGGGGACGAGGTGAAAGTGTCCCTGCGCGGACTGACTGGCCAAGCTACCGTTCAACCTTTTGTCCGTTAAACGATTACCAACCACCTACTTGTTATTCGACCATGAACTTAAAACCCAATAATTTGTCAAATCATCGAAAGGGACTTTCATTGTTGGAAGTCATTCTCGCGATTGCAATTTTGGGGGTGTCGATGGCTGTCCTTTATCAAATGCTCGGAGTTGGCTATCGCAGTGCAATAGAAACGCGGGCACGGACTGACGCGAACATTTTGCTTGACACCAAAATGGCTGAAGTTGCAGCGGGAGTGATACCTTTAGAAAACGCCGGCGGAGTTGAGATCGCAGAGAATCCAGATTGGGAGTATTCGGTCGACGTGGCCGAAGCTGATCAGATCGGGTTGTTAAGCGTAACAGTTACGGTACAGCAAACCCAAGTTGCCCGGCCGTTGGCGATTTCGGTGGTTCGATTTATGGCTGACCCGGATTACGACCCAAATACGTTGGAGCAATAGTGATGAAAGTTATAGCCAAAGCTGGTTTTTCGCTGCTGGAATTGATCCTGGCGCTTGCGCTCACAGTAATCATATTTGCATCGATTGCGGGATCGTTTCATGTTTTTCTTTACACACTGACCGATCAACAGCGTGATTTGGAACAGCATCAGGTGGCACGTAATATCATGCAGATGATCGGCAACGATCTCCGTGCTGCATTGCAGTACAAGCCGAACGATGTGACAGGCGTTCAGAATCTTTCTGCGTCTGAATTGTTGGTAGGTGGAATCCTGGAGGGAACCGACGAGTCAGATATCATCTTACTGAACTCGTTCGCCGATCTCGAAGAAGCGGCAGCGGGCGAAAGTGGAGTTGAGAGCGAAACAGAAGAATTGACCGAGGAAGAAGAGGAGGCTCTGTCAGACTGTGCCAATTGTCGTCCAACCCTGATCGGGACAGAAACGTCGGTCACAGTCGACATCAGCCGCATGCCTCGTTTGGATGAATATAACACCGAGATCGTTTCGAATCAGGACAAGGTTCAATTACCCTCGGACCTGAAAGCCATTAGCTACTTTGTTGGCAGACCCTCCGGCAGCGATTCGCGGGGTTCTGGAAACTCATTGTTCAATGATGAAGTGAATCAAATGGGCGGACTGTACCGCCGCAACATCGACCGCGCCGTTGCGAATTTTGCCGGCGAAGAAGGGATTATGGAAGACGCGGACGATTTTGCTGATCTGATTGCACCCGAAGTCGTCGAGTTAACGTTTCGCTATTTTGATGGCGAAGACTGGAATACCGAGTGGGACAACCTGGAACGAGGCGGTTTTCCATTGGCCGTGGAAATCGTCGTAACACTCGATCCAGAACGAATCAACTCGGACAACCCCGATCAATATCAGGGCTTTGACCCGGACACAATGTTGCGTTATCGAAGCGTCGTGAATCTTCCCGTTTCTGAGATCATTGAGGAGGAAGAATAAGTCCATGAAATTTAGTCCTCAAAACAGAAAAGGCGATCTTGGTCGTCGACGAAGTGGCACGATCTTGCTCGTTTGCCTGGTCGCGGTCGTTTTACTTTCTCTCTGCGCTTACACGTTTACCTCGATGATGGTCGTTGAGGAAGAAGCTTCCACGCTGTTGAGTCGTCAAATCCAATCGAAGTACCTTGCAGAATCAGGTGTGGATTACGTACGTCTTTTTCTCTCAAACGATGACGATACGATTTTGGAAAAAGGCGGGATTTGGGACAACGGCGAGACACCTGGCGAAGGGATGTTTGCGATTGAAGTTGGCGTCGACCCGAGTGACCCTGAAAAAATCGGACGGTTCACAATCATTGCTCCGAACTTGGACGACGATGGGAACCCTTCTGGCTATCGGTACGGTTTGGTCGATGAGTCAAGTAAGATCAATTTGAACACGTTGCCCTTTGCTGATACTTGGGTTCCTGGTGGCGGACGACAATTGTTGATGGCATTGCCCGAAATGACCGAAGAGATCGCAGATGCGATTTTGGATTGGGTCGATGTCAACGATGAGGTCCGAGAGTTTGGAACTGAGTCCTCTCATTACACGGGCTTGAATCCAGGTTACGAAGCAAAGAATGGCCCGTTGGATAGTCTTGATGAACTGCTGTTGGTGCGTGGTGTAACGCCGCTACTTCTGTTTGGAAGTGATACGAACCGCAACGGCATCATCGATCAAGAGGAAAGCAACAGTAGTAGCGCGAGTTCTCTTGAAGACGATATGTTGTTGGGCTGGGCGAACTATCTCACGCTTTACAGCAAAGAATCTAATGTGAACTCAGACGGTTTGACACGTGTGAATATTAACGAGCCGAATTTGGAACAGCTCTATACCGATCTGCGAGCTTCATTGAGTGACGAGTGGGCCAAGTTCATTGTTCAGTATCGAATCTCGGGGCCTTACTTTCCTGAGCCGGACGAACAGGTCGATCAGGCCGCGGTCGACAATTGGGAACTGCCCGATTTGAGTTCCGCAGTACCTGCCTTTACTTTTACCCAGATTCTGGACTTGATCGATGCCAATACCCAAGTCGATGGCGTTTTGATTCCATCGCCGTTTGTTTTTGAGAGGGCTTCTTCTCAGATGCCGCTGATTATGGAATCGATCACAACGTTCGTTGGTCCTGATGTTCCGGGACGAATCAATATCATGCAGGCCCCAACACGAGTGTTGGAATCGATTCCTGGAATGAACGAAGAGATTCTGGAGTTCATTTTGAACTTTCGCGAGTACGAATTGAACGATCCCAATCTGACCGATCTTAACCGCCGCTACGAGACTTGGCTGATTACCGAAGGTGCCGCCGTTTGTGACCTTTCGACCATGCGTTTGATGTACCCGTTTATTTGTGCGGGCGGTGATGTTTATAAGGCGGAAATTGTTGGCTTTTTCGACGATGGAATCGGTAATTCTAGGGCAGAATTGATTGTTGATACCTCAGTTCCCATTCCCCGCATCCTATCCTTAAGGAGCAAGAGCCATGTTCCTGGGGCATATTCACTGGATGTTCTAGGGGTCGACTTTATCGAAGAGTAAATTTCCTGAAAGAAAACGATGGCGAATTTAATCGCATTAGAATTTGATGGTGACGAAATCCGAGTCGCTGCTGCCCAGACACAGGCAAAGCAGATTCGGATTCGACATGCGTTTGCGCTGTCATTTACCTCGGACGATAGTATCGATCAGATCGGCGAGAAACTCAAACAAGCTCTTAGCGAAAACGGAATCAGCCGAGGCGACGCGATCGTCGTCGTGCCGCGTGCAATGGTTGAGATTCGAGAAATCAAAGTTCCGCCCGCTCCGGATAACGAATTGCCAAGTCTCGTTCGTTTCAAATCAAAAGCTGATTTTGCGTCAGTCACCGAAAACTGGAGTATCGACTACATTCCTCTCAGTGGTGACGAAACGACTGAGCGCGAAGTACTGGCCGCCGCTTTACCGAATCAGGAGTCGGAATGGTTCGCCAGTGTCTGCACGGCTGCGGGACTTAAACTGAAAAATGTCGTATTGCGACCGTTCGCAACGTTGGATTTACTGCCCAAGTCGCTTCAGCAGGGTGAGTTGTTCCTGATTGCCGATCCGAACGGTGACCAAATCGACCTGACTTTGGTCAACAACGGTTCACCGATTTTGACACGTACTGTCCGTATCAATGCGGATAGCGATATGAGCGGTTTGGGAAAAACTTTGCCGATGGAGATCAAGCGGACGTTGGCTTCGGCGCAACGACGTATTGGTAATCGCGATTTGTCCAAGGTCGTGTTGATCGGATCCGATTCAAAGTTTGGCTCGCTCAGTGAGCCAATTGTTGAACAGTTGGAATGCAAAACTGACTTTGTTGATCCGTTCAGCCAAATACAGCTGAATGGCGAGATGCCAGAGACGGCGGAGAAATACGCTTCGTTGGTGGGGTGCTTGCTTCAGTCAGGCAAGAGCGAGCCTTTTACTATGGACTTCGTCAACGCAAAAAAAGCGGTTGTCGAAAAGAAGGACAATCGACGAAGTCTCATCATTGGTGGCTCGATCGCTGCGTTGTTTTTGTGCGGTATATTTCTTTGCTGGAGCTCACTTCGCGGACAAGCAAACTCGATCAAACAAAAGAATATGCGGCTGACTGCGCTGAAAAACGAAAACGAAGGTTTGGTCCCTCAAGGCAGTAAAAGCGTCGTGCAGATACTTGGTGAGGTTGAAAAGGTCGACGCTTGGATGAGTAGTGCACCTAACTGGTTGGACGAATTGGAAGCAACCAGCAGTGCGACTCTCGATGCGGATCAGCTTGTAGTCGACAGATTTTTTGGCCGAATTGCGAGAGACAAAACAACAATCAACATGGCTTTTCGCCTGAAGCAGATGTCGACCAGTTCTGACTTGAGACACGCGCTCGCCGACCGACCCTATGGGCTTTCCCCTAGCAGCACGACGGCCAACAACAAATCAAAAGAATACCCTGTGAGCACTGATTTGGATTTGGAGATCGAACGGGATCTGGATGCAACTCGGGAACGTATGGACGAGATTGCAAATCGCTCGTTGTACGGTGACCCTCCCGAAAGCAATACGGAAGAGACTCAATAGAGCCTGAAGAAAACGCAATCGACAATAGCCCCATCACACGAATCAAACACCTGAGATCAAACGCAAAAGCGACACCCCGCCAGGCATCGCTTTGCAACTTTGAAAGTTGAACATGTTTAAGAATCTGTCCGAACGAGAACGAATGCTGGCCATTGTGGTCCTGTGCCTGGTTCCGTTGTGCACTATCTTTTTTGGTTTCATGTCGTTTATGGGGTCGTATAAGGCTAACAACACTAAAAAACATAGCATTGACAGCCAGATCGCAGAACAGGAAACACTTCAGCTTCAAGCGGCAACCGCAAACGTAAGACGTGAATACTACCGACAATTTTGCCTTCCCCAGGATCTAAATCGCAGCATCACACAGTACATACAATACATTGAAAACCTTGCCCATGATGAATGTGGTCTGACACTTAAATCGACCCAGGAAAAAAGCAGGAAGGCAGTTAACTACATTGGCAAAAAGGGGCGAACCAAGGTCTTTGATCAGGTCAGTTTTACTCTGCGTAGTACTGGACGTTTGACGCAGATCACAAGCTTTCTTCATAAGTTCTACAGCTTGGACATGCTGCACCGTATTTCGGAGCTTACAATCGAACCCGGCAATTCCCCCTCGGCAGGGGAAAAAGAATACGACAGAGACGGCACCTATAATCTGGTTTTGAATATCGACGTTGCGTCGATGGCCGATGCAGACGAAGCACGTGAATTTGAAAACACGTATCGCCCGGTCGAAAAGTCGCTGGCCGAGTATGACAAAGCGATCTTGTACCGAAACATGTTTGGACCGCCTAATGTTGCTCCTCGTATTTCGAGGACAAAGCACTCTCTTAAACCATCTGGAGATACAGTTTCGTTCAAAATCAGTGCCGAGGACAAAGACAAGAATGACCTGCTGACGTTCGAATTGCTTTCGTGTCCGCTGAACGGAGCGAAACTGGAGCAGAAACGCGAAAAAGACCGCAGTGCCATTTTTACTTGCCCCAAGTTGGCTCCTGGAACCTACGAGTTTGAGCTGAAAGTAACTGACACGGGTGCACCCAATAAATCAGATCAGCAAAAATTCACATTAACGATCGAAGACAACGTCGCTCCTAGCTTTACGACCAAGTCAAAAAAGCTTGAAGAGAGCATGGACGATATCTCCTTTAAAGTCGAGGCAACCGATTCCGATCGCGGTGATCAACTCAGCTTTGAAATGCTCTCCTGCGAAATCGAGGGCGCCAAATTTAATCAGTCCAATGATCGATCAAAGTACGCTACGTTCAGCTGTCCAGCTCAACCGGCTGGGCAATATAGAATGGTGTTTAAAGTTTCTGACAACGCTACGCCGTCAAAATCGACAGAGCATGAATTCGTGTTGACCATCACCGAATCTACCAAGGCTCGTCTTGCTCCAGCCACCAGTATTGTCAGCGTGCGGCGAGTCATAGGGGGCCGGACCTCGTTGGTTTTGCATGTCAGGCCTACTAACGAGTATTTGGAGCCTGCGGTTGGTGATTCCTTTGAATTGGACGAAAAAAATTGGACGGTTCGGAGTGTTGAAAATCGAAGTATCCAGATCGAATGCGAGGGCTACTTGTTGCTTTTCAATCTGAAGGGCGATTACCACATGCTCGGTAATCCACAGTCGAGGACGAAGATCGAATCATCTGCCGCCGTCGATGGAAAAGAAGGTAGCGATGAAAAGCTGAGCGCGGGTTAGTACTAGTCGTTCGCCCAACTTGAGTTGACCGGTTTGTAGTACTGGCTTTAGCCGGAATTCCGCCTGAAGGCGGTACTGCGAATAGACGACTAATGGACTTCTAACGAATCGCACTACAAACAATCAACCCACTTTGGGTTTTGGTCTCTAGAATTCCCCTTCTCGCACTTGGAACTTGGTGGTTTTATTAAACGTGACCTGAATATTGCTCGGTGTCGCCGTTTCGTTTTCGGGTAAGGGCTGGTCTCCCTTCAGTTCGCCCATCTCGCGTACCGATTTGAGATTGTTCAGTCGCTCAGATCCTTCAATGGCTGGCTGTTCGGTGTAATACTCGAACCAGGGCAATCCGTATTTCGAATATTTCTTTGCAGTCATAGGAGGATGCGGTGGGGTCTTGCCCGTGATCGAACTCCATGTCATCGAATTGGCGAGATGAACAAAACATCGACTGGAAGTGTTTGAGTCCCATACGGTATGCCCATAAGGATCATCGGTAATTTCCTGGTTCATCATTCCGCCTGGAGATAGTCCCATTTCCCCGAGTGTTATACATCCATAGTCATCCTGGCAATCCGATCCTAACGACCTAGCCCTTCGTCGGACCGAGAGTTTGGTGTACGGAAAGCGTTTTTCAAACTCTTTTGCTTTCATCGGATAAACGATAATTTGCAACCCGCCATGCTCCGCCTCGCCTGTGATTTGTTCTTCAGCGGTATAGCCAGCACCCAGTGGCATAGCTACGAACTGGCGGATCAGGCCTTTTTCAACACAGTATCCATCCAGCCAGGGTTGAAGAGGTGAAACGAGGTAGTCTTGCTCTGATTGAGACAGTCCATTGGACCACCCTTCACCGTTTACCGCATTGATTTTGCCCGTGGCAATTTTAATTGCGAATGGATAGCCGGTTCTTCGCGCCGAATCGAAGTTGGATTCGAAGTGTAACCAAAGCGCTTCCGATTGATAGATCGGCATCATTACGCCACCCCGTTTTCTCCAACCGGAAGGGACCGAATTGGAAAAATCGTCGACATGACGAAGCGGAAATTTCCCCAAGCCCGGAGGCAACGGATAACGTTTGCCGTCATCGGGGATTCGCAACGTTCGTTGCATCGTCACCATCAAATTCGCTTGCCTGTGAACTTCTGGAAATGAAAAGATAAGTTTGTCTCGTTTCAATTCAATCATACAACTCTCCCGTAAAACTTAAAATTACCAGTCTCCGTCTCGCACCTCCCGTACCAATCGTAAAACGGCATGGTTGGGCATCTTCTTCAAATCTCGAATTAGCTTTGCGAAAAGCGCAGGGCGTCGGCAAATGATCTTGATCAGATCGGCAGAGACTTTCCCGGCCATTGCCAACAATACGTCGGGGTCCTCATTCAGATCTTTGGCGATTGCCCGTATTTTTTCTTCTGAAGGAGGAGGCTCGATGCCTCTTTCGACTTTGCTAAGGAACGAAGGCTCAACTTCGATCCGGGCGGCAACCTGTCGTACCGAATAGCTGCGGTCCTCTTGCTTAAGAGACTCCCGTTTTTTCCGGATGTGGTTGCCAAATTCGCTCATGAATATGCCTGCAAAACAAAGGCTTTTACAAGTGTGTAGTAAATACTACACGATTTAGCGAGATAAGTCAAACAAAAAATGACGTTTTTCGAAGTGTTGAGCGGTTAGCGGTTTTTTTAGATCGAAAATTCAACACTTGTGCTTTGTCTTCCGTGTGGCATCGTGACGCAACTTCTGTACATGTCATTTTCTTCCGGCTAGTTTGGCGACTCGATTGACCAGCTCAAAGAAAAAATCCTGTGGTTGGACTGCATTGGCGGGCTCGTTGTCGGAGTCTTCTTGCTTTTGTTCTGCCAAACGATCAGCCGCTGGGATAATTTGCCACTGTGGATAATCATCGGCGTAGCGATAGCGAATCTGGTTTATGGCAGCTACTCACTTTGGTTGACGACGCGAAAACCTCGTTCGCTGGTTGCCCTAAAGATTCTTGCCATCGCCAATATGGCTTGGTTGGCGGTCTGTGTCTTGATTGTTGCAACGCACTGGCGGGAAATTTCAACCTTCGGCATCGTGCACAAAATTGGCGAAGGTGTATACGTTGCTGGACTGGGTTTTGTCGAATGGAAGTGGCGTTTTGATTTAGGCCACAACTAAATCGTTTTCGAATCGTGTTGCTTTGATTCGAATAGAATCAGCACTCCAATTGCAGAAACGATTGCGGAGACGATAATCCATGTCAACGGAATCGGCGCGTCGGCTTCAGGAAACCAGCTAAGCTTAGAGAGCTGAGGTTGGTAGTACGCTAAAAATGCGACGAACGCATTGTGCAGCATATGCAATAGTATTCCGGGAATGATCGAGCCACTTCTGTAACACAACATGCCTAACACGATCCCAACCAACGTGGTCGGCAACAGACGGTCCATCGCAACGACACTATTGCTTAGGACATGGAAAAAGCCAAACACCAACGCTGAAATTCCGATCGCGATCCACGGAGATCGCTTGCTCAAAAGTGAACGGAGCAAAAAGCCTCGAAAAAACCACTCTTCGCAAACCGCGGGAATGATCGCAAAAGTCAACGCGATAATGGCTGGGTGAACTTCACGCAGGTTGGTCGCCTGAGCCTTACCGAACTCGATCAATCGGTCATGCCATTGTTGCGATTCAGCGCTGCCCATGATTCCTTCCAGCACAAACTGCCAGCCAGAAATGATCGACATCACCAAAGGCCACAGGCTGACGCCCAAAAGCAATCCGACCAACAGGAATCTGGGCTTAGGCAAAGCCAAGCCGAAGCCCGTTTTGAAATTAACTTTTTGAAACCTCGCGATAAGACTTGGAAAAGCCCAAAAGGTTAGAAACGTAAACATACCCATCAAAGCCAAACGATAGGTAAGTTCGCCTTCGAACCGACCCAGGAACCCAATCAGCACGAAATTGGCTGGAAACAACAAGGCAAGGCAGGCGGTTGCTATCGAAAGCGGGATCAAGGGTTGCGATTCACTTGGCCGAGAAACAAGATCTTTCCAGCTGCCCTGACTGCCATACAAAATCGCATCGGTCCCAAAAATTTTTGCCGCAATCAGGATTGCCAAACCGCCATAGAGGATCGTAGAGACCACTGCGATCAAAGCCGGAACCGTGGCAACTTGATTCTCTATCACATCGCGGGCCAGTAAAAGAATATTGACCATCGGAACTGCCGCCAGCGGGCCGCTCAACGACAACCCTGGCGTCATGGCTAACAATCCAGGCGCGAGCGAAAGCAGGATGATCGGAATCAAATAGGCTTGAGCTTCTTTGAAACTTCTGGCGTAACTTGTAACAGCCAGCAGCAAAGCAGAAAAGAAGCCGGCGAACAAAACCAAAAGCGCAAAAATCTTTACCACCATCGCCAGCGTAATTCCATCGGGGCCGGCCAACATTCCTTCTAGCTTGAACGCCCACAACGTTACCAGCATGCCAATTATGTTTAGAGCAGCCGTTAGAACCGCAACCGTCAGAACGGCGACGAATTTGGAAACCAAAATGCTGATCCGTGGAATGGGAGCGGCAATCAAAGTCTCCAAAGTTCCCCGCTCTCGTTCACCTGCGGTCAAGTCGATTGCGGGATAGACGGCTCCTGTGATCGTCATCAACACCAGCATCAATGGGATAATTGCCGCGATCGAGACGCCAATGGGCTGTTTGTTCAGCGGCTCGACTTTCACCGAATCGTAGGTCAATACCGGCTTGTTCGCTCCGCTAACTCTCATCAGAAAACGCAGGTTGAACAAATCAAAGCGCTTTGTGAAATAGGATGCTGCAGCTTGCGAGCGAGGGTTCGCGGGGTTGAAAACCAACTGAGTCTGGACACCGGGTTCACTCGCTGTTACCCGAAGTCCAATATCAATTTCACCGCTCTCAACCCGCAAACTCAAGTTTGATTGATCGTGATATTCTAAAAATGCCCATTTGTGATTTTGAAAGTCAACGTACACCAACGGTTGATTGGGCTGGGCAATTAAAGGTGCCGTTTCGCCACCCTTGTCAGCCGATTTGGCTTTCTGGCTTGCATACTTATCTTCGAATTGATCTTTTGTCAGGTTATAAAGATCGTTTTCAAAACTAACGTATTCTTTTGGTGATAAATTGGTTTCCACAGCGATTGTGAATTCGATTGGCTCGTTGGCCGGCAGTAAAGCTACGGTCGAAAACAGGAACGTTCGAAAGACCAAGCTGAGAATCGGATAGACCAACAGCGGCATGGCGATCAGCGTAATGATCGTCCGCCGATCCCGTAACGTCTCGCGAAGTTCTTTCATCGCAAGTCGACCAATTCGAAACCCACGCGCAGGGGAGGCCGCGGGCAACGCGTTCAGGTTCGAAGCGTTGTTCGGGTCGTCGTTTCTATCTGTTGGAGTATCGTTCATGTGCCTAGGCGAGTGAGCCGTTCTGATCGGTCGCTAGAAAATCAATAAACATCTCGACCAGATCGCGTCTGCCTGTGGTGTTCTGCAACTCCTCGAGCGAGCCTTCGTGCAACATGCGTCCCTCGTGCAGCAAGCCGAATTTATCGCAGATTCGTTGAGCCTGTTCCAGTCGGTGCGTACATAAAATCACTGCTTTGTTTTGTAGTTTGAGCAACTCGATATATTCAAAGATCACTTGGCTTCCGACCACGTCCAAGCCAAGCGTTGGTTCGTCCAGCATCATCACGGGAGGATCGTGAACGAGAGCTCGTGCAAGATTGATTCTTTGTTTCTGGCCAGTGCTGAGAGTTGAGCACCGCTGGCCAAGAAAGCCTTTCAGTTGTAAAAGCTCCGAAAGTTCCTCAATTCGCTGGTCCACCGTCGCAGGTGGCAGTCCATAGACATCGCCGAAAAAACGCAAAACTTCTCTACCGGAAAGCCATTGATAAACACCAGCCGATGCAGTCAAAAAGCCAACCCGCCGTTTAATTTCATCTGGTTGTTGGTCAGATCGCATTCCATCGATCTCGGCGAAACCAGAATCCGGTCCTAGCAAACCAAGGATCATTCGCATCGTTGTGGTTTTCCCCGCTCCATTGGGGCCCAGCAGACCAAATACTTGCCCATTGGCCACGTTAAACGACACGCTTTTTACAGCGTGGATCTTGCGGTTGCCCGTCTGGAACGTCTTGGAAAGTTCGGAGATCTTGATCATCTGTTTCTATTAACCGCCATCTGTCCAATACGCACAAAACCTGCCCTCGGTTCCGGCTTTGTCATTTATTCCTGAACTTGTCCGCTATTCCCAAGCTGAAACTATTTTATAATCCTTGGACCTGTTCGATGCCCAACAAAATGCACCTTTATTTCTGTTTTATTATCCGTGCCTGACCAACCCTCGTCACCGAAAGACTACTTGAGCAGGTTCAACCTGACGAGTTTTCGGCCTGGGCAGGATCAAGTGATCGACGCCATTTTCTCCGGCCGTGATACCCTGTGTATCATGCCCACTGGCGGTGGTAAAAGTCTCTGTTATCAACTGCCGACGATCGCCCGCGAAGGTGTGACCATCGTCGTGTCGCCATTGATCGCTCTGATGAAAGATCAAGTTGACAGTCTGCAAGAGCAAGGCTTTGCCGCCACGTGCATCAATAGTTCTCTCCAACCTGCCGATCAGTTTGCACGAATTAACGCCATGGTCAATGGCCAATACAAATTGGTCTACGTCGCACCGGAGCGTCTAAGAAGCGTGGCGTTTATGCAAGCAGTTGCAGAAACCAATATCCAGTTATTAGCAGTCGACGAGGCCCACTGCATCAGCCAATGGGGGCACGATTTTCGTCCCGATTACGCGCGGCTGGGACGTTTACGCACTCTACTAGGTAATCCGCAAACGGTTGCCTTGACCGCGACTGCCACGCAAACCGTCCGTGACGACATTTGCAAAGTCCTTGAATTGGAGGACCCGGCTGTTTTTGTAACTGGTTTCGCACGCAAGAACTTGGCCCTTCGCGTCGAGTCACCAAACTCGAATTCCCAGCGAGACGAAAAACTGATCGAGTTTCTCAAGACCACCCCAGGCAGCGGAATCGTTTACGCTTCAACACGAAAAAATTGCGAGCATGTCGTCGAATTGGTTGCAGGAAAAATTGATCGCAGAGTCGAATACTACCACGCCGGTTTAGACGGAGCGCAGCGACGAACCGTCCAAGAGAATTTTATGACTGGTCGCACACCGATCATTGTTGCGACTAATGCGTTTGGAATGGGAATCGACAAATCCAACCTTCGATTTGTTTTGCACTACAATTTGCCGGGTAGCATCGAAGCGTACTATCAGGAGGCAGGCAGGGCAGGTCGAGACGGAAAACCTTCGACCTGTTTGATGCTCTACTCCTACCAAGACCGATTCTTGCAAGAGTTCTTTGTCGAGAACAACTACCCATCGCGAGAGGTGGTCAAGCAAGTCTACGACTATCTGGCAGCTTTCGAGCAGGACCCGATCGAAATCACGCTGCAACAAATCAAAGAAGATCTCGACCTCTCGATCGGTTCCTCGGGTGTTGGTAATTGTGAGAACTTGTTGGACAAGTGCGGTGCGATAGAGCGACTGGATTCGCAGCAGAATATGGCAGGCATTCGAATCAACTCAGAACTTTCAACTTTGATCGACTATCTACCACGCGACGCGCGGACTCAACGCCACGTGATGCGTGGGCTTGAGAAAACGGTCGGTCCGATTCGAAATGAACTGGTTCTGTTCCAACCGCAACGTTTGGAAAAAGAACTCGATATGAAATGGACCGCAATTATGCGGGCGATTCGCGAAATCAAAAAACTGGACCAAGTCGACTTTGTGCCTCCCTTCCGAGGGCGGGCGATTCACGTTGTAGACCGCACCAAACGTTTTGTTGAACTGAATTTGGACTTTTCCGAATTGCAAAATCGTAAAGCGGAAGAGTTGGCGCGGTTGGACACGATGATTCGATTGGCCACAACGCGTCGATGTCGACAGGATGAGATCCTAGAGTATTTCGGCGATGCGAATCGAGGTGATTGCGGCCTCTGTGATAACTGCGTTGAACGGTCTGCGGGTTCCGGAATGTCCGACTTTGCAGGAGATCGAGATGCGGTACTGTACGTGATTCAAGTCACTTTGAGCGGTGTTGCCAGGACCAAAGGCAGGTTTGGCAAGAAGGCGATCGCTCAAATGCTGACCGGATCCGGTTCCAAAAAGATGAAACAGGGCGGACTTTCGAAACTCAGTACGTTCGGGTTGTTAAAACGGTTGCGACAAAACGATGTGGTCAACTTGTTGGAATGGCTTTGCGAAAGAGGTTTTATCCAGCAAATTGAAAACACGCGGTTTCGGCCGTTGCTGGTCGTTTCGCGCAGTGGAATCCAAGTCATGAAAGGATTGCACGTCGAAGATTTCGCGGGGCAGATTCCAGACGAACTCGGGATGCAGCTCAGCAACTATTTTTCTGGCAAAAAGCCCCACCTCGCCAAACCGCCAACAGAGGTCGAAGACAAATTAGACGAAGGCTCAGAGCCCTACGAGACGGCTCCGCTGGAGATTGTTTCACTGAACGCAAAACCGTACAAGCCAATCAAGGAGGACGAAACCGAAACCGAGAACCGAATTGTCGAACCGGATGATTTGGCGGATGAGGATGATGTAGCGGACGATGAAAACGAATTGGTCGTTGAAGAGAACCCAGCTTGGCAAACGGATGCCGAGGAAGAGGCCGATTCATTGTTCACCGGTTCATTGTTTGACAATCAATTCGCTGATGAACCCGTTGATGCCGCAGAAGAATCAACGGAGGAAGAAATCGCAGCCAACGAGTTGCCAGTTCCAGCGAACGATAGCCAGCAGTTCATGGACGAACGTCGCTTGCGATTGGACATGCCCGACGAAAACGCAATCAAGCCTTCGTTTTATTGGACTTGGCGCCTTTTGTCAGACGGATATTCACCCGCACACTTGCAACAGGTTCGCGGAATCGAATTGGGCACCGTCTTCGATCACGCGATTCTTGCAGCTCTAAACCAACTGCCAACAGAACTCACATGGTTGCTTTCAAATTCCGATATCAAAGCGATCCAAAAGTTGATCGACGAAATGGGAACGGACGAATTCTCAGAACTACTTAACGAGCTACCGCCCAACCTGTCCGCCCAACAAGTTCAGTTCTACTTGAAAACTATAAGTATCGACGAAGTCGAATCGGCTTGAGCCTGTTCTTGAATCTAAATGGAGGGAGAACAAAAAGG
>CAZDBA010000021.1:0-40700 GCA_964503615.1 uncultured Pirellulaceae bacterium | reverse complement strand
GATGCAAACTGACTCTCCCGGACAGTTCGCAAATCGACAACTAACCAAGCTAAACTGATTGGAAATATCAACAAACTCAAAAGCGCGCATCGGTAACAAAAAAAACGCAGACGATTAAACGTCTGCGTTTTCTATCGTTTTAAAATTGGCAAAATCGGTCTGGGAGTTTGGTTTAATAACCACAACCGCGCCGGAAACCACCACCATACGATCGGCCGTAGCCGTAACTAATTCCACGGTTAAAGCCGCCTCCATAGCCACCGAAACCGCGGTTGAAGCCGCCACTGTAACCACGATAGACGGGGCGATAGACAGAGCCTCCATAGAATCCGCCACCGAACCCACGATTGAACCCGCCACCACCGAAGCCACCGAAGCCACTTCCATAGCCGATGCTAAAACCAGAACCGCCGCCATAACATTGAGCCTGCGACTCCGACGACATAAAGCCAATCATCGCAACTGCTGCTAAGAGAATTACAAACTGTTTCATAATGATATCTTTCACAAATTCGAAAGGAGAACTGACGAAGCAGAGAATAACGCAAATTCGAGTTTATTGCACTAATCGACCTGCAAACCACTTCCGAAATGCAAATTTCATTCCAAAATCGCTACCATTTTGTAACTGCTTTTACTCCAACGAATTGGCAAAACGACAACAAGAAATTCGCCGCTTTAAATCGTCTGAAAATCGCGGCGCTTTGTCTTCATTTCGATTACGTAATCCACCCCACAGATGGAAACGCGGCTTAGGTCTGCAACAACATGAATGCAAACCAACTAAAAGTTCGCTAATCGACAACCAGTCAATCGTATCGAAATAGAAAGTTGGCTTAGAAAATTCCTGCCGCCCCTCTCGGGGCTATTGATTTTGGTTAAACCAAATCTCACGGCTTACGCCGTGGGCTACATCATGCCACCACTATCGTGGCTAAAACTTCGTCACTTTGTTTGTGCTCAACGGCAACCAACACCCTTCAAGCCGTTGTTGTCATGGACTAACATTTGAACAGGATTTGCCTTGTCGCTAACAGGTAATGGCACTCCACCTTAACCCCGAATGGTGGTGGTAGGTTGTAGCCATTGCGTGAACCATGGGAAAAAATCGCCAGTTATATAAACGCCCTGAAGGGGCGACATCACCGATCGAAAAAAAACCTCGCTCGCTCTGGCCACTAAATCGCTGTAACAAACTCTCGTCTACACCTTGTCCGAACTCAATATCTCCTATCAAATTAGGGCGCTTTGAACAGCAACACGATCGATCCGATTCTTAACACCCTAAACCGGAACCCAACATGGCCGCAGCCGACGCTTTTGAAAAAATGAAAGTGCTTTCTCCCAAGCGCAATTCAACCACTGCCGAGTCTCTCGACGAACTGGTTTCCGAACAACTGGAGCACTTTGGGATTACCGCCGATTCCGAATACGGACAAACGCTCAGCCGAATCGTATCCCGCATGTACGAGGCGCAGGCAGACATCGAACACCTCTGGCAATTAACCTTGGAAGCGATGTCGCAGCTGGACCAGACGGACAAGATCCGCCGGTTCAACTCTCAAAAGTTCCTTTCGTTTCAGTTGGCCAAGCTGCTCGACACACTGCAACACCCATTTCGCAAAACGTATCAATCGCTGGAGTACTCCAGCGAAACCCAAGCCGCCAAAGGCGCTTATCCTGTCTTCGACAATGTGACCGCGCTCTTCTCAGCAACTCCCGTCATCACGCGAACCGCCACCTACATCTACGCCTGCGCCGAATGGATCGCCGACGCGTTTATCGGCAAGGAACTGATGCTGGAAATCTACTCGCGGCTGCTCAACCCGACCAGCGTCTGTTTGGCCAACCACGTGGTCGATCTCTGCGCGGGCAAATACGCCGAAGAGTATTTCGCCTGGAACTTTAACAGCGGGATGGCCGCGATCGATACCGTCCTCTCCCACGTGCTGGGGCGCGACGACATTATCATCACCAGCCGAAACATCTATGGTGGGGCTTATCAGTTGATCAACGACTGGTACGCCAAGCCTGGAAACCTGGATGTCGCAGTTGAAATGTTTGATGGCTACTCAGCCGACGAATTTTCGGCTTGTCTGGAACGAACCAAAGAGAAACATGCGGATCGACTTGCCCAAGGACGCAAGATCTACGTTTACCTCGAATCGCCTTGCAACCCACACGGCTATATCGTCAACGTCGCCACGATCTGTCGACGAGCTCACGCCGAAGGGATGACCGTTCTGCTGGATGCCACGGTCGGAACACCGTTCCTTTTGAAACCTCTACAACGAGAAGACCCAGCTGAGCGGCCCGACTACGTGATCCATAGTTACACAAAAGACCTCAGCGGCTGTGGTGCAGTGATCGCCGGTTGTGTCATCGGCCAAACGAAAAACATGTTCGCTCCCAAAGGACACAAAGGCGAAGTGGATTGGGATCAAACGATGTTCTGGAACGTCTACTATGTCAAAGGCGCGTTCCTGAATGCAGACGCGGCATTCGAAGTCATGCAGGGAATGAAAACGCTTCCGGTGCGCATGCTACGCAAATGCATCAACACGCAAATCCTGGCTCGTTTTCTCAGTTCGCATCCAAACATCACCGTCCACTGCAATTCGGTTGAAGACAACGATAATTCCGAGTTCCGTGAGCGGTATACTTATCTGGGCCTACCCGCTCCACTGTTTACGATCGATATGGGCGACATTCCTGCTGACAATTTCAGACAGTTTTTCGACTCGCTCTCCCCAACGTTCGGGCACATGATCAGCCTTGGCCAATCCAACACGATCGTCAGTTGCCCCTCTCTCACCACCCATTCGGAGATGAGCGACGAAGCGCTTCGCCAAGCGGGCATGAGTCCCACCACGATCCGGTTTGCGATTGGCGACGAAGACCCGATCGACATGATCAAGCACCTGGTGCACACCGCCCGGGCCACCATCGACCCCGACATGCCCGATTTCACAGCGGGATTCATGAGCGAGGCCGACTCAAAGAAGATGGTCCACGACCTTTACCTCGCAGCCCACTCCAGCCACATCGAAGCCCAAATCGGAAACGGCAATTGGTATTAATTGGTGGAACTGGAGGATGGGTCGTTTAACCATCAACGGGGCTGGGCTTACCAGAGTCCAGGCCCCTTGGCTGCTTGAGCTGCAGTAACTTTTTTCATCGCCTTTAGCAGTTCAGGGTATCTCTGTAACTTCACAAAGGCCGCCGAAAGCCTCGGCCCAAACTCTCGCATTTCCTCTTTGAATTTTGCCCTAACTTCTGGATCTATCTCTGTCGGAGAAACGCCCAACGCGTCCATTCGGAGCTTCAAAGATTCACTGGCTCCTTTTAACCTTTCTATTTTCGAAGCAGCAGCCACTGCTGTTGCTTCGTCCTCAACCGACTCTAAAGTCAATATCATCTCCTCAAGCAAACTGACCGTGTCCGCCATCACTCTTTCTTGTGTGTCTGGACCGCTGCAACCTGCAATCGTCATAAAGATAAAGGCAAGGCCTAGCATTGCTGTAATTGATTTCATTCTATGCTCCAGTATTTCGTATATCAGGTTATTATCACTGCTAAACCTGCGAATAGTTTTTGCAGTTTTCTTTTTTTTCTACAGATTAAACAACTTTTTCTACGAATCGGAACAAACATAGGCAATTCCTCAGCAGAATTCGGAAACAAATCGTTCTACCGGCAGTAGGGAGCAGCCATCGAATAATAGGCAAGCCCCTGATCCAATGCGACCAACGGAACCAACCAAGTCGTGCTTGGCTCCAGCGTTTCGTCATCATTCATAATCTGGTCCATCACGGGCAGCAAGTCGTTCATGGTCGCACCCGTTGCATCGAACAATTGTACAAACCGGCCACGCCATAATTTCTCATACGCTCCCTTCACCGCCTTTTGGCAATATCGTTGAAACAGCGGCAGTAGCGTTTTGGGGTGCAGGTAAAGCTTATTTAAGACGACCAAACCGATCATCAACACGATGCAAAGGACAAGCACTTCGGTTCGTCCCAACCAGTTCCACAGCAAGGTCACAGGAGCAATACTCAACAGCAAATACGATCCTAAGATCATCAAGAAATAAGGAAGTACATGCCGCATGCCCAGATGCCATGATTCATCAAGATCATCAACGAGCATATCGACCCGTTTGACAAAACGCTGCTTCTCTTTGCGACTGCGTGAGGAAAAGCCAAAATTGATTCCGTTTCGCTGAGCAACATCTTCGTTGATCATCATCCACAGGAACGTCATCGGTGACCGCTGCCATTGGCCCAGTGGATCGTCTGGGAACGCGTCCAACAGAGCTTGAGCATTACTTGCCATTTGGTTCTGACAAGCAACGATCGCCTGGTCGCCCTCTCGCTCCTCAAGCATAAAATAATCTTTGATCGCACCGTCAATTTGACGCCGCACCGAACAATCGCCCACCAGTTCACTTCGCTGGACATGGTATTCCTTGAGCAAGTCCAGCAACTCAAAATCTTGATTAGCGTTTTGGAAATCGCCTTCCAGAATTTTAAACTTCTCATTCAACCAACCGGGATCCGCAATCCAGATCGCCGCACGTAGCAACTCGCTGTAAAAGACAACCTGCCAACGATTGCGATGATCGTTCAAATTCATCTCGCAACGAGCTAACAGCTGTTTAAACTTTGCAAAGTTGATTTGATTCAGGAGTTTACACCAACTCTTCTCGGTCAAGAAGTAAAACCCATCGTGGCTGACGACTTTCGAAGCGGTAACCAGTAACGACTGGAGCATTTCGGTTTTGTGGTCACGTCTGAAAAACTGTTGTAACAACTGAAACAAACCAGGATCGTCCTTGTGCTCTTTTAGTCCGGTCAACAACCACTTGAAATACATCGTTTCGTCTTGCGTCACGACATCGGCTAGCGTGGCCAACGCGAAATACTCATACGGTGACTTAGTCTGCTTGGCCGCAATTTCTTTATAGACCTTTGCCGGCTGTTCGCTTTGCAACCGCTCGCGAATAGTCGGTGAGGCCGGTTGAATAACCGGATCGGGCGCACGTTTACGTGATGCCGAATCATCAGGCGCCCGCTTAGGCGGTTTCGGATCATCGGGCGTCGCGGCCGGTTTTGGGTCTGCTTCTGTTTGCCAGACATACTCCTCGATCGGCATCGCAGTCGAAAGCGGCGATTTGCCGTAACGCAATTCGTTTTCCAACTGCTCAAACGCCGCGCGGATTCGCTGGAACTCGTTGGGAAACTTTTCCGGCTTGAATTTTCGGATCAGCTTGCTGTACGCCCGCTTCAGCTGTTTGCGATCGAACTCGGTTTCCAGTCCGAAAAACTCACGCGCGCGATACGGCAGCAGTGACCAATCCGGTCCTGCAGCCCCGTCCGGTAAATCGTTGTTTTTGCTCAAGTCTCCTGGGTCACTCATCAGAAGATTAACCTCAAGAGAAATCTAACCAGCAGAAAAATCACCAACCCGATCATCCAACCCGGGATAGGTAACTCGATCGAAATTCCGTTGGCAATCCCGCTGGATTTTTTGGCTCGATCCTTAATGCGAGTGATTTGATTGAACCAATCCGTTTCAATTTCGACCAGCTCAGGAAACTCCTTTCGCATCATCTTGATCATCGCGAGGACCTTTTTTCGGCTCTCCGAATAAGCAAAATTACGCAGATACGATTCTTTGACCTCACCCGCCTTGCGAGGAGAGAGCATAACGATCCGTCGAAACGTGTTGTAAAGATTAACTTCACGATCTGGATGGCTGCTGAGTTTCTCTATAGCGTCACGGTGCTGGAGTAATCGCTGCAACCGCTGGACCCCCGCGCTTAAATCAGCGAACTCCGACGCTTTGATCGCCTCTAGCGACTTACTCAATTTCTCCGGAGCAGCCCGCCAGAAGTGAGCTCGCACCTTTTCCAGTTGCTTCTCCACAGCGGTTCGTCGGCTGGTAAGCTGATCCGGGTTCAGCGATTTCGATTCGGTTCCTGAAGCGGTAGCAAGGCCGCAGAACCTCCAACGAAAATCAACCATCAAACGGGCACTGGTTGTCGGATTCAGCGAAAGCACACGGTCCAAGTAAACCTTGGCTCGACGGGGATCGTTATTTCGCTTTGGTTTTTGAGTTGGTTCAGCCATCACGCCCATCCTCGCCGTCGTACACGATCCCCAGACTGGACAGCGTATTCAGCAACCGATCTTTCATCAGTTGGAAAACCTCTTTGTCCCCGCTGGACATCGCATGCTCAAATAGGTCGATCGCATCCTCCAGTTGCTGGCGGTGGAACGGGCTGACTTCGGCGACCATCCGTTCGCAAAATCGGACCAGTCGCTGGTTCCGCAGTTCGTCACGCGGATAAAACTTGAGCTTTTGTAACTTCCTCAACGCCTTGGCCAACTCGTCCTCCGACATCGAAGAACAGTGATTCGAAAGCACGACTCGAAACCGTTTTTGGGTCGCTGGGATGATCGCCTCGACTTCTAACAGTCCGTTAATGTCGTACGTGAATCGAACTTGAACCGCCTGCCCGGCCGGCCCTGGCGGGATACCCGTGATTTTCAGATCGCCCAGTTCCAAATTGTCGTTCACCTTCCGCGATTCGCCTTGGAAGACTCGCATCAGCACCTCCGACTGGTTGGGGGCGATCGTGTAAAACGTCTCTTCGCAGGAAACCGGGATCGTGGTGTTCCGATTGATGACCGGTTGAAAGTACCCTTCCATCACCTGATTACCAAACTGCTTGGCGATCTCAACTCCCAAAGTGAATGGGCAGACGTCGGTCATCACCATATCGTCAACCGCTTTGTCATCACCAATCAAAGCCGCTTGGACTGCCGCGCCCAAAGCGACCACTTCATCCGGGTTGAATTTGATATGGGCCGGCTTGCCGAAAAAGCCCTCAACGATCTGGTGCATCAAAACCATTCGGGTTGCTCCGCCGACCAGGATCACATCCGCAATATCCTCGGGAGCTTGTCGGCCGTCTCGCAGCACTTTACTGATCGGAGCTTTTAGCCGCGCCAACAGGTTCTTACAGATTTTTGCGAACGTGTCGCGGTCGATGTTGAGTGATTTGTTATTGTCAAAGCTACCCGTGTCGTCCGGAATTCGGATCTTTGCTTTTTCTGCATCGCTTAAACTCTGTTTTGCGCTATCGCATTCTTCACGGAGTCGAGCAGTGCGCAAGGGGAATTTCAACTCAGCCGTTTCCAAATGAAGTTTCTCACGTTGATAGACGGCAGAGACGAGACGGTCGGTAAAGTCCTCTCCTCCCAATTGACTTTCGCCCGCCGTAGAAATGATCTCCAAAGTGCCTTCGAAGATCTCCATCAACGTGACATCAAACGTTCCGCCTCCCAGATCGATCACCATCAAGTGCTTTTCCGCATCGCGGTCATGAAAGCCATAGGTCAAAGCGGCCGCCGTCGGTTCGTTTATGATCCGGCGAACTTTCAGCCCCACCATCTCGCCAGCGTTCTTGGTCGCTTTGCGTTGGTTCTCGTTAAAGTAAGCCGGCACGGTAATCACCGCTTCGTGGACCGCGTGACCAAAGTACTTTTCTGCATCCGCTTTCAGCGAACGAAGCACCAGACTGGACAACTCAGTCGAATTGAACTCGCGATCACCGATTCGAATCGTTTGGTCCGTTCCCATCCACCGCTTGAAACAAGACGCGCAGTTCCCCGGCTTTGTGACCCGCAGCTCCTTGGCCGAATCACCCACGATCACTTGTCCGTCGTCCAAAATCCCTACTACCGATGGCGTTAACACCCCGCCATGTGCGTTGGGGATTAGCTTGGGTTGCCCGTCTTCGAATACAGCGCAAAGCGAATTCGTCGTACCAAGGTCGATCCCGATAATCGTCATTAGGTGAACAGCCTTTTTGGAAGTTTGGAAGTGCCCAAGTCGGTCTCTGCGAAACGTTCCAAACCGCCTCGCAAGTGCATCCTAATTCAGAAGCGAACATTTTTGAAGCAAGCCACTTGCTCCCACCCAAGTCCCGGCAGTTTCTCAGGACCTTGAACAGGAAAGTATGCTAAGATTGAATAAATACGGAGCGGGCTTTTAAGACCATTTTGAGTGCCCAGCCACACAATTCCTACCCAGTTGAAACAAAATGCGACTCGACCAAATTGCAATCGGTGACAACCCTCCCGAAGATGTAAATGTTATTATCGAAGTTCCCGTCGGGGGCCAACCGATCAAATACGAACTGGACAAAGCGTCCGGAACAATGTTCGTGGATCGTTTTTTGTACACTTCGATGGTCTATCCTGGCAATTACGGTTTCGTCCCGCACACCCTATCTCAAGACGGTGATCCGATCGACGTTCTGGTTTGCAACACCCGAGCGATATTGCCAGGCGCAGTAATGAACTGCCGCCCTGTAGGCGTGCTGATCATGGAAGACGATGCGGGACACGATGAGAAAGTGATCGCCGTTCCTTCTCACCGATTGACCCGTCGCTACGACAACGTTGAGAACTATTCTGACTTGCCAAAAATTACGATCGAGCAGATTGAGCACTTTTTTCAGCACTATAAAGATCTCGAGCCCGACAAGTGGGTAAAGCTGGCCGATGTGTTCGAAGCGAAAGTCGCCAAGAAGATGATCCAGGAAGCGATCGCCCGCGCTAAAAAAACGTCCGTTAACTAACAAAAAGTTTCAACGAAAAACTGGAAATGCTCGCAGCTTACGAATTGGCATAAACGGTCTTTCCAACAGGCCCTTTTCCCTCTATTTAGTGATTAAAAGGCCGGCGACATCATTCTGCCTTACTGAGAATTTCCACTCACCAATATTTCCACTCATCAATAATAGGCAGTTGATTTTGGCAATCAGTTGCTTAAGCTAGGCAAGCCCGCCTCCATCTCCCTCATCTTCTCAAACTCATCACGCACTAAAATCTGAGGTACTAGGTTCTTATGCGAATTCTAAGCCAAACGAGACCGTTATCTCTTAGAGATGTTGTTTTCGCAGTAGCTTGCTGCTTTTTGTCCGTCCTGAATTCCGGCTTAGCCAATGGACAAAACCCGCTGTCCGTATCTCTCGCCAACCCCAACAGTTCAACCATCGACAGCGATGCACTATTGATGCCCGCCTGGTCAGGCAGCGCGTCAGGAGGCTCACTTTTTGGTCGAGCGATGAATGGTATTGCACACCAATCAACGGCTGTGCTAACGCATGGCGATTATCAGTATGCCGCATGGTACCGAATTGTCATTTTCAATGTCGGATTCAATGAACACATCGTACTTGGGCGTCGTGATCTCAACGACCTTTCCAGTGGTTGGACTACGTTTGACACCGGACTTCAATTGATTCACGGCGATGGAAATGACCCGGAAAACGGATCGCAAACTCAGCCATGGGACAACCATAACGCAGTCAACATGGGAATTTCTGGAGATGGACGACTTCACTTGTCTTACGACCATCACGGAAACGAATTCAATTACATTCAAGGGAACGCCGATGCGACAACTTGGAGTCGATTGGGCGTTTTTGGCACAAACGATACCAACGACGTGCGCAATCAAGTACAAAATTCTCTTACGGGCGGACCGGCAGTTGCCCAAGTCACCTACCCTCGATTCTCGACAAACCCAACTACGGGTGAAATGGTCATGACCGTTCGCTTGGGCGCGAGCGGGGCTGGCGATTTGTTCATCGCAAACTACGACCCAACTTCGCAAACTTGGACCGAGTTTCGAGAATTTATCACAGGCGATGATGGCGTAACTTATAGCGATGGCATCGCAGCCAATTCAACTTCTAGAAATCCATATCTGAACGACATCAGTTATGCCGCCAACGGGGATTTACATGCCTCGTTTACATGGCGAGAAACAGCCAACGGCACTGCCAATCACGACCTCAATTACATTCGCAGTTCTGACGGTGGACTAACATGGCTGAACGATTCCGATGACATGGTCGCTGACATTGGAGAAACCGTCCGGATCCTGTCTCCAGGAATCATCATTGGTTCCAACACCGATTTCATCACGCCTTTTGTGATACTTTCTGTTGTTAGCGGAGTTGATGTCATCGACGACTTCTCTGGTGACTTAAATGATTGGACCAGCACCGTAATCCTGGACTCGGATGGTTCGGGAACGGCGGCTTCAAACACATCTGCTTTTGCAATCAATAACAGCGAGCAGTTGGAATTAGTAACCACCGCTTATGACGGAGTTGAGCAACATGCGTTTATTCGTGACGGACTTTCGTTGAGTGTGGGCGAAGAAGTCCTTCTCGATGTGCCGATTCCTGTTTTTGGCGATCGAAACCTCGGATTGTATGTCGGTGGTACCGAACCGGTGACAGGGGTGTTTGGTTCTGATACTCGCCAAGACTTCATTAGCGTTTATTCGGGTACTAACAACCTAATTTCCACTAGAGGTTTTGACGGCACCACTGAGTACAACTTCGTTCAGCAATTCGCGAGTGGCGCACCTACGATGTTTATCGCACGAACCGCTACCAATACATTTGAAGTAGGATTTTACACCACAGAAGGCGATCGTACGGTAATTGCGACACGAACTCCTGCTTTTCCTAACGCTGCAACTTATGTTGGAATCTATGCGGACGCACGAGAACAAGGCACTCTTGGTACCGCGGACAACTTTCGTATTCAACAGATAGAACAAATAGAGCCGGATGATACAGGAGTCATCCCGTTAGGTCTGATCGATCGAAACCAGACGTTAATGAACCAGCAAGGGCAAACGGTTGACAGTAACGGTGGTGTTCATGTTTTAATGTGGACTCGCGCAGACCCTTCGACTCATGACTCCAGTGACCGCGCCTTTGACACAACCGAAGCTGCTCACGCTCATTATTTCAAAGATCCAAATACAGGCGAATGGACGAAAAACCTGATTCCGATTTTCGACGAAGAAGGCAACGTAGTCCAAGTCGGAACTCGTGGACAAATCGCCTATGACTCGAATGAAAATGTTTATGCAGCGTTTTCATCGCCCGGAATCGCCGGCGACCACAACCGAAACTTCTACGATCCCGGGACCTTGGTGATCGCCGGAGCAACAGCAAACAGCGGCTATCAGGACTGGACCATTCTCTATAAGGACGATTTGCAATTCAATCGTTTCTTTGAGGGTGAACCTCATATAGACCAGGAACGACTGTTACGCGATGGAGTCCTTTCGGTGTACATCCAGGAAGGCAGTAACAACTCCAACCTCACTACGAGCGATATTCACGTTATGGATTTTAATCTTTCCAGCTTTTTGCTGGGCGATGTCAATCAAAGTGGCGCTGTCGACTTCTTCGATATTGGACCATTTATTTCTATTCTCTCAGGAAATAGTTTTTCCGCCGAAGCAGATATCAACGGAGATGGAATGGTTACCTTTCTTGATATTTCACCGTTCATCAGTTTGTTGACCCAGTAACAATCGACGTTGAAAGCCAAAGTAGCACGCCTCTCGAGGCGTTAACACACCTCAGAGGCGACCTACGTAACTGGTAATCCAAATTCCTGGCTATCTCGTGGCTGATTTTCAAAAACAGGTTTTCGAGCTGGACAAACGCCAAGGGGAGCATGATCGAAAACGAAATTTTGCATCAAGCGATATTGGAGAATCCCAGCGATATCGACGCCCGCCTGGTCTATGGTGATTGGCTGGCAGAACATTCAGATCCTCGCGGTGACTTTATTCAGAACGAAGTCGCAGCAGGACGATCGGAAAAGTGGTCAACTCAGTTCGCTGACTTTCTCTATCGAGCGCAAAAAATCGCCAACGAACATCGGGAATCCTGGAGCACCGGGATCGAAGAGATAGTCGAAAATCATCAGGAGAAGATCAAGACGCCCAAGGCTCGGGAAAAGTGGGTGGGAAAATACCAATTTCCGAACCCGATTACATATCAATATCGGATCGGATTCGCGGACAGCTTTTGTTTTCGTTACCCGCCAAGTGACGAATACCTTTCGGCGCTGATGGCTGTGACCCCCGTCAGGCGACTCTGTTTTTTGAATTACAACGGACAGCATCCTCTCAACACCGAGTTACTAAGCCGAGTTGGGCAGTTCGAATTCAGGGTGACTGATCATTGCAAAAACCTGAACGCCGTCCTAGGGAAAAAGTCAAAGCTCAATTTGGAATGGCTGAAAATCTACGCGTCGACTGGAGGGCAGGGTCGCTATTCAGAGGAGATGCAAGCATTGGCCAAGCTGATCGCGGGATCGAATTGCCTTCATAATCTAAGGAGCTTTAACATCAATGCTCCAGGGTTCGGAGTGTCAGGAGTGAAACGACTCGTAGAATCAAACGCCTTTGCCAACCTTCGATCGCTCACACTCGTTGAGGGCGATTTTGGTGACGAAGGATTTTCAGTACTGCTTAATTCTGACGTGATTGGGCAGTTGAAGCACTTGAAAGTCAAGCTAACAGGAATTGGCGATGCAGGCTTTCAACACCTTGCTGAAAGCGGTGCGAAAAATCTAAAGAGGCTTTCAATGGGTTGGTGGTACGGGAGCAACCCAAGCAGCAAAGGGTTTTCAGCGATCACATCTTCGCCCGACCTTGCAGGGCTTTACCACCTCGACTTGCAAGGCTGGCCAATGGGCGAAGACTGTTTTCGTTTGCTATGCGAATCGGAAAGCTTAAGCGGAATCAGGATATTAAACCTTGCCAACACGGATCTGGATGACACGATGGCAGAGCGGCTTGCCAACTCGAATTTTCGACTCCGGTGTCTCAACCTGGAAGCCAACCCAAAATTAACCGCCAAAGGTTTTCAGCTGATCGCCGATTCTCCGATCGTCAACGAACTGACTTGGCTGAACCTGAGGGACAGTCTTTGGGGCTCGGCCGCAACCAAGACGATCGCCGCTTCAACCAAACTCAAAGAACTCCGGTACCTATCCATGGCCAAGACAGGCCTCGATTCAACCGACGTCGCAAGGCTCCTCCGCGCCGACAACCTATCCCAACTACGCGAACTCGACCTTAGCTCAAATGATCTTCAACCCAAAGCTTTGAACGAGTGTATCCGTTCTCCAACCCTTCAAACGATTCGTTTGACCGGAAGCAAAGTTTCCGAAAAACTCGAAAAGAAACTCACCGAACGGTTTCATGCTGGAGCGATCTTTTGAAGATGGATTTCGCCACCACACTCCAGCCCTCCCCGACTTTACTGTCGCAAGTCAACCCTCCCCAAACAAGTTTGGGGAGGGTTACACACAACTTGCGTTTATTCGGAAGCTACGTTGATCTCGATTTTTCGCGGTAACTCTTTTTCCGATTTGGGGACGTTCAAAGTCAAAACTCCGTGCTTGAAATCAGCTGAAATCTTGTCCGCGTCTACGGTGGTCGAGAATTCGAAACTGCGGCGGAACTTCCCAGCGGTTCGCTCACGTCGAAGTGATTTCTCACCCTCCGCCAATTCGGCTTGTTTGGACTCACCCGAGATTTCCAAAACGCCTTCTTTGATCTCGACGCTGAAATCTTCCGCGCTCAAACCGGGCAGTTCCAACTGAACGTTGTAACCCGCATCCGACTCTAAAACATTGGCACGCGGGACCCAACTGCAACGTTCCGTTTTGCATTGAGTTGTTGAGGTCGCAGTCCCACCAAACAAATGCTGAACAATGGTTTCCAGATCTGCAGGCAAGTCTCCGAACGAATTATTTAAAGCTTGATCGATACGATTTTTGATTTTCATAATGGTGCTCCACCGAGAAAAAAATGAACATTCGGGCCGCTGTCGTTTTGGCAGACGAACGACCTTCCTTGATAAAACATTTACGCAACAGGCGTGCCAAAACTTAAAAACATCACCAAAACCCCTGTCTTAGTTGGGTTTGCGGGGAGTTGCCCTTGTTCGAATCGAGAACTTACTGCCATGCTCCAATGCAACAATCCGTTGCACAATCTGACAAATCTGGAAGCCCGTCATGTGCCCTGAATGTTAGAAAATTGAACAACTTAGTGTAATTTGGTTGGAACTTAGTGGCTTCGCAAACGTCGAATGGTTGTGAGGTGTTAGGAGATCGAAAGTAGCACGCCTCTCTGAGGCGTTAATATTCGCCTTAGAGAGGCGAAGCCACGTAAAAGCTTCGCTTCAAACTGACCTTAAACGACAACCGCCGACGACTCACAAGAACCTGCTTGGAGCAATCGTGGTAAAACGGCACGTCTGAACGGAGACTTGCCCGATCAAGATTTTTTGGAAAGAAACTTACGATGAACACACGGCAAAAAAACGATTCACGTAATTCTGTAGATCGCAGGACGATGATCAAAGGCGCTGTTACTCTCGGCTTGGGGGCTACGGCCTATCTCAATCTCGAATCGTTGGCAGCGGCAAGTGGACTGCGGCAAGAACCTCAAGTTCAAGAGGAGCAACAAGAACACCGCTTGTACCGAATCAATCTCACTGCTGAAGAAAGAGGGATTGATATGACACTGGAGCCACGGCCTATCTTTGTCGATTGGTCAAATCATACAACCGACTTTTTAAAAGTACGAGATATGGGCTTCCGTTTTGTAACTTGGGCGACCGCAGAAGAAGCCGCTACTTTGACCAAGTCGGAACGAATCGAATCGCTATCGCTTGTTGAGCCTGCCGATGTTGTTGTCTTGGGACGACCCGAAGATGCAAATGGTAAGCTAACCGTTCGTCTGTTCCCCAATGCAGGTAAATCTCAATTCGTCGGTGGCGACTTCGCCAGTACAACTGACATCGTTGCCGATTGGAAACAGGGCCTGGACAACGTTGTGGGAATCAAAATCTCAGCCCTTGGCGTGACTGAAGAAAAACCCAAAGGCAAGATGGCCGAAGGCGTGCTTCCAGCGAAAATGCCGTCCCATTGTGGGCCCGGGTTGGAGGGCGTAATCGTGATCGAGTTCGAGGGAGAATTGGACGAAACCGTGCTGGCCACGATAACCAATCATCCGCAAACGCTTTTGATTCAGTGGGGCGAAATCATTGTACGCGAAGCGTGCCCAGGTTGCGGAATGGGCTAGGAACTGGTCGTGTCGAAAATAAATCCAATTCCGGTTGGCCTGTCATTGATGCCAGGCGACGAGTACTGGCAAGTGGCACAACCTCTATTTGCTAATGACCAAGTCGATGTGGTCGAGTGGAGCTTTGATATCGGCTGGGGGATGCACGTATTGCCAGATTGGCTTTACACGGTCCTGCAAGATTTCTCGGATCGGGGCTGCCTGCTAGGGCATGGAGTTAGCTATTCCGCACTGGATGCGAGCGATACGCTGCGGCAATCACGCTGGCTGGCGAACCTTGCTTCGGAGGTGAGTCGATTTCGCTACCAACATATTTCCGAGCACTTCGGGTTTATGGGCGGGGGCAACTTTCACCTCGCAGCACCGCTTCCCGTTCCTCGAACACCCACGGCGGTTGCTGTAGGTCAGGAGCGATTGAAACAATTGGCCGCAGTAGCGCAAGTCCCTGTCGGCTTGGAGAATTTAGCCTTTGCATTCGGCCCCAACGATGTCCAACAACAAGGGCCTTTCCTCGAATCGCTTTTGGAACCGGTCGACGGGTTTCTGCTGTTGGATCTGCATAACCTTTATTGCCAATCGGTTAACTTCAAAGTCGACATTCTCGAGTTGCTTGAAGGATATCCACTGAATCGAGTTCGCGAATTGCATATCTCCGGCGGCTCCTGGAGCGAACCCGATTCGCCAGAAACTCCGATTTACGATCCCAGCGATCAAGTAAGCGAAAACAAGGATGGCGAGAATATCGAGGACGACAATCACTTAATCCGTCGCGACACCCATGACGACGACGTCCCCGAAGCGATTTTCACCGCATTGCCCGCCGTCTTGCGACGTTGCCCAAACGTAAAAGCGGTTATCCTTGAGCGCTTGGAAGGCACGATCGAACCGGAAGCAGATGGAGCTGGCTTTCGCGACGACTTTGCTCGATTGAAAAATATCGTGGCGGGCGTCACGTCATGAACGAACGCGAAAAACTGGCGAATTATCAAGCCGAATTGCTCAACGCTCTGCACGCCGCCGAGACAGTAGAACAGGCAGAAACCGCTTTGCGCGAATTGGCGACTGAGGCCGGTTTGGCCGAAGACTTAGGCTCCATCGATCCAAACATGCTTCGAGTCGCAATGCAGCTGACGAAAAAATGGGGCGTTCGCACTGATCGCGAAAAATAACTTCTGATTGAGATTGCGCCTGATTTTCAAGCGCGGCTTGTTTCTTCTTGCCACCTTCGACGGCTCGGCCTTAATCCGCAAGAGTATGCGGCGTGGTGGACGTCGCCCGCGCCGATTTTCGTCTCATCACCGGAGATGGGTTCGTAGTTTTTTGGAACCACAGATGGACACGGATGACATGATCGTTTTTACCTGTGTTCATTTGGGTTTATCTGTGGTTCCTCAACCTGATCAATGCATCCGAATGACCAAAAGCCGCTGCGGCACGCGCGAACAAAATCTGCCATCAACTTTGTCAATCGACTATAGGAGATTGCTCGCAGCGGGAGCACTGCTGGATTTCAACTGTTTTGTTTTTTGGATAATGAAGCCAATCAGCAAGACTGCCAAGACAGTTGAAAATTCAACCCAGCCAATACAGTGATCGAACAAATCGATACCCTTGTAGGTTTGGCCCCAAAGCTCATGACTTTGCCCCCTCTCCCGGAACCAGAATCTGAGATAGTACGTGAACAAGATCATGGAAACAAACAACCAACCACGGTTTTTCGCAAAGCAAACCAGTGGCATCGCCCAAACCCAATACCATGGATTTTGAGTTGGTTGCAGAAAGAAGAATACGCCCATAATCAGAAACAGCCAACCGGCCAAGTCTTCGACGCTTTGAGTTCGAGATTGCGATTCCTCAACAATCGAGTTCTTGACAAATTTGTAGAGTACACACAAGTAGAACAGTCCAAACAAGACAACCGTAACGAGCCTCGCTATAAAATAGGCAGGGTTGCCAACGATTACATCCAGACCTCCAAGCGTAATCCTGAAATCATCTCTACCGCCAGGAGAACTGGAAGGGACAGGTCTCTTGTACCATTCCTGTCTTTCTTTATTGGGAACCCTAACGTACCAAGGAACTGGTTTGTCCGGATCGTAATCGTACTCGACATTTTGGTAAACGAAACTGAAAATCGCATCGTTCATTCGCCATGTAGACATGAAAGCGGTAAGCCCATCTTCATTTCTGGACGCTGAAGAATCCTGAGCTTGAGCAACTACGATTTCCAGTACAAATTCTTCGTCCTCCGTTTGGGCAACTTTCGGATCTTCGTTCTTCTCAAACATCGGCGACAGCACGACATATCCAACCAAGGCACAACTGGCCCCCAGCAACACTAACTCGACCCATCGGCTTTTCACAAACAGATAAAAAAGCACCGCGGGCATCAGAATGACAGGAAAGAGTTTTGCTCCAATTCCCAACGCCAACAGGGCACCACTGAGCGGAGCCCACCACAAAAGTTTAAAATCATTTGATTCGAAGAAGCCAACATCCGTTTGGCTCTTCATCCGGGTCCGAGCAAGCCCCCAGAAAAACACGCCTAATCCGAAAGTCATAAAAAAGATCGCGATTGAATCGAGGTGGCCTCCGTTGGCGATCTCCTTCAAAACCAATGGATTCCAAGCATAAGCGATCAACCAAGCGGGGTGTTTCCCCAAAAACGAGATCATCCAAGCCAGGCATAGAACGGTCCCTAAATCAATAATCGATAATGCGATCTTGATTGCAACAAAATGCCATTCAGCGGAAACGTGATCGGGTACCAGGAAAGTAGTTATTCGAAAAACCCACTGGCTGACAGGAGGGTAGAGCGTCGTGTACTGTGGGTAATGGATACGAGAAACAACTGTTTTCAGCGTGGGTTGTTCTTCGATCAACTGCTGGAGTTTTTCTAATTGCGGGTCGTCCAGATTACCGCCCAGAACTGTTTCGGGGGAGAATTTATAAGGAGACACCCCGTTGTTTGCGGCGATCCCATCCCAAAGATAGCGGTAGTAGTCGATTTCCAAAATTGGATTCGTAAAAACGAATGCCAGCCTCAGTACGACTGCAAAAAAGATGATGACCCCGAACACCCGCTTCCGGTTACCAACAATACGCAATCCGAGTAAGAGGCCTAAAAGGGAAATCAGACACGCGACCAAGCTGACCGAAAAGAACTCAACGATCGGTCGTCCCTTGGTCCTTTCGTATGAAAACGACTGGGACAAATAGCAGACCACCAGAATTAGTCCGAGCAGCCCCGCGCCGATTAACACCAAAGGTACAATTGAATTTAGTGAACCAGACGAGGAAGGCGACTTTTCAACTTGCTGATCTATCAACTAACTAATCCAAAGCTTGAGTTGTAGCTATTTTTGCACCACGGTTGGGCTAATAAATAGGCTCCCAAAAGTACCGGAAAAATACCAGACTTATGGGAGCTTATTTCTGTGAAACAGTCGTCGGCAACCGTTTCCAATTCAAAAGAGCAATCGGTTAAAATTGCTCCCCAGGTTTACTAACCAATTTCTTTAGTACCCGCATCCACAACCACAGCTACCACCATGAATGGGAGCAGGGGTGTAGTTGTTGATAATCGGCTGGGGTGCTGAATAAACAGGCGCAGAATAAACAGGTGCAGAAGAGTATACCGGTGCAGGTGAATAAGACGGTGCTGAGTACACAGTTCCGCCTGAGCAGCCACAACTTGATCCGCTAATCACGGTCGAAGGTGCTGAAAAACTCTGCTGCGGGAAAGAAGTTACCGGTGAAGAATACACTGTCGAAGGGCTGGAGATGATCGGAGCCGATGATGTAACTGGTGGAGCCGAAAATCGAGTTTCCGAACCTACTGAAGGTGCAACTCGAGTTCCTGAACCTGCAGAAGGCGCAAAAGACTGAGAAGGCGTAAAAGACTGAATTGGGGCTGCTGAGCGAGATCCTGATTGCGCGTTTGCGATAGAAGCGAACATCATCAAGGCAACGGGAACGGCGATCAAACTGAGTTTGAATTTCATGTTTTTCTCTCGTAAAAAGTTTCTGGAAAGGGTCGAAAAAAGTAAGTATTGTTTGAATCTTGGACTTCAAGATTCTTGAGACGCTGATCGTCTTTGGTAGCACCTTAAGGAGTTCTGTTTTGGCTACCTTGCTTGGACTGGCTACCAGATCGGTTTTGGCTGCCTTGCTCAGCTTCGGGTTGGGCATTGAGCCCCCAATCGTAATCCAGATAGGAAACTCTGGCTGAATTTGCATTGGCGGCAGCTTGGGCCTGTTCCGTCGGTAGGTACTTTGCGATTGCCCGAAGTTGCGCAGCTTGATCAGCGCCAAAGTCACCTGGAAACCACTGGATAATTGAGGAGAGTTTCATAGTCCCTTGGTTTGGGTCGTACTGAAAGTTCTGAGCTTGCGCGAAAAACGTCTTTGAACTGGCAGCAAGCTGATCTTCGAGACACTCGCCATCAAATGCACGATTTGATAGTGGCGGGCAGCCTTTCGATGCACAAACAATTGCAAAGTGGATACGGAAGTCACCCATCGGACGGAGGATCTGGTTTTCCATCGAATCCAATGAGATCTGTTGTCCGGCAACATTCAACAACAGATTCTTCCAAACGTTGTACCCACCCGTTTCAGACGTAAAGTTTCGGATACTGGTAGTAGGATACTCCTGCATAATCCCTTTGATGGTTACCGCGTTGTAGGCATTGATCCAGTACGCCATTTGATTTGCAGCATCAGCAGGCTGGCGGGCACTTGCGTGCGACAACGTTGCGATGTACTGATCCAAACTATTCAAATCTTCCTGGCTGGCATGCCAAGCCTTGTAGTTGACTCCCGTTTCATTGACGTACTTTTGCAACAAAGTGTCCCACGGCTCGTGATCAATATCATTCATAGAAACCTGCTGGGCCTCCGGAACGATAGGGCCCAGAGTTAACTGGCGCGCAGGGTTTGCCGCTCGGTTTTGGCTTTGGGCATCAGCATCGGAAAGGAATAATCCAAGAGATGCAAAGATGGCTGCCAAGGGCAGGATAAACGATTTCATAGTGAAGCTCCTTCTATTTTAAATTCAAGGCAAATTTGCCGGTTTATCAGGGTTGGGTTCAAAACGGCTAATTTTACTGTGTTTGCGTGATTGAAGTCCATATTTCGCAACAGTGTAGAGAATTTTTACACCGGCTTTCACGGACCCCGAAATGGTGCCGCTGATTTTGCTGGTGCCAATCCGCTTACGGTACGGAACTGGAATCTCTTTTGTTCTGAGTTTTGCGCGGGTTGCTTTGATTTGCATTTCGATAGTCCAACCGTAGTTTTCATCAACCATCTTCAAGTGTCTTAGCGCGGAATACCTAATCGCCCGAAACGGCCCCAAGTCGGTATAGCGCCCTCCAAAAAAAACTCGCATCAAAAAACATGCAAGTTTGTTTCCGAAGTAGCTTTGCGGAGTCATCGAACCCGGTTCTCTTTCGCCAAGGATCCTCGAACCCAGCACAAAATCAAAATTATCGTCTTCGATTGGCTCCAGAAGACTTGTTAAATGGTCTGGATGATCACTGTAATCGGCGTCCAGAAATGCAACCACATCAGGGGGGGATAACCCAACTTCAATTTGTTGTTCGATATACTGTAAGCCTCTGAGACAAGCCGCTCCATAACCACGATTTGGTTCTTCCACCACCAAGGCACCCTCTGCTTTTGCGATTTCGGGAGTTCGATCTGTACAACCATTGTCGACGACAATGATCGAGCGAACTTCCGGGAGATCGTTTATCACAAGTGCAATAGAGCCCTCTTCGTTAAGCGCTGGAATAATTAAATCTACGACCATGAAAATCTCTGGCTTACGTTTTACGGTGACGACGTCCAAACAGATAACTTACTAACAATCCAATAAATTTGGCTGTTTTTTCGCCAGACTTGCAATTAAACAACTGACTGCTCAAATAGTTTAACAAAGATAACTCGATCACAGATTCTCTCGACTGCCCAAAAGTAGAAAAACCGCTTTGAGGAAAGTTGTTAGGTTTCGAGCGCTGAGTTCAACATCGTGTGCCATCGATGAAGCACCGGGTAATGGGGTGAGTTGATTTTTCGAATTGATCTTTGTCACAACATACTTCGACTAATCGGCCAGCGTTGTTTTCGAACCAGAATACCGCGATCTGGTCGGCGATTCTGCGGGCTTGAGCGATGTCGTGTGACACCAGAACGATCGTTGCCTTTTGTGCCAGGCTGGAGATTAAATCTTCGACGACACCGCTGGCCATCGGGTCGAGCGCGCTGCACGGTTCGTCAAACAAAATGACTTCTGGATTCAAAGCCAAGGCACGCGCGATACACAATCGCTGTTGCTGGCCCCCGGACAGACTGAGCGCCGACGCGCCCAACCGATCTTTGACTTCGTCCCATAAACCAGCTGCCCGCAAAACCGATTCGATCTTTTCGCTTCGCTGCTGCGCGTCGCCAAGCCCATGCTCCTTGAGCGGCAACGTAATGTTCTTGCGAATCGAAACCGGAAACGGGTTAGGCTTCTGAAAGATCATGCCGATCCTGCGTCGCAACCCGACTAAATCGACTTTGTTGCCGAGCAACTCCTCCGACTTGAACTTGATACTTCCTTCCACCTTGCAATCGGTAATCAGGTCGGTCATCCGGTTGATCGCCGCCAGCAAACTGCTTTTGCCGCATCCACTCGGCCCGATCAGCCCGGTTATCTTATTCGCCTCGATATCCAAATCGACATTGCGTATCGCGATCTGGGCACCGTAACTAACGGTGACGTCAGTAAGTTTCAGAAGGGGCGGATTCGTTGCTTCAGACATTAAATTACGTTGACTCGGCGTTTGAGCAGGCGATCGGTGATCGTGATCGCAAACAAGTTGATGGTAAGCAGCATTATCAACAAAACCAACGCGGTTGTATATGCGTTCGTTTCACCCGCTTTGTAGTCGGACAACTTGTAAATATGAATCGATAAAGTCCTTCCTGAATCAAACAGGTCGCCTGGCATCCGGTCGACAGAACCACTGGTAAACAACAAAGCGGCAGTCTCGGCCAAAACTCGCCCTATCCCCAGCACCAATCCGACGATCAGACCTGGCGCGGCCGCCGGTAACAGGATCTTGATCACGGTTGTGGTTCGACTGATTGCCAAAGCTGAGGCCGCCTGTCGATATTCATCAGGCACCGTTTCCAAGCCTGCCTGAATCGATCGAATCAGAATCGGCAAAATCATACAGGCCACGGTCAAACCACCGCTCAAAATCGAGTATCCCATCCCGAGGTAGTTACAGAAAACGGCGAAGCCAAACAGCCCAAAGACGATCGAGGGGACCGAAGCCAAAATGATCAAACCGCGTTCAATCAGGAAACTCAAATAGCTGCCGCGGGAAAATTCGGCCAAGTATATTGCGGTCGCAATAGAAAGGGGCACAGCAACGACAAGCGCTACCAGCAAAATGAGCAACGTCGAGCAAATCATGGGCAAGATGCCGCCTTCGGTGCCAAATCGGCGCGGATGCCCAGTCAAAAACTCGAAGCTCAAACCTGACACGCCATGGATCACCACGTCCGCAACCAACCACACAAAAAACCCGCTGACGACGATCGCCACCAACCAGAAAAAAGACGCGAAGATCTTTTCCGACCATTTGTTCGAAGAAGGGAGTTGCCCGTACATCAGCTTGCCCTCCACACAAATCGTCGAAGCAAGATCTCCAACGAGTAAAAAGCGGCTACCAATCCCAGCAAAACCAATCCCGCCAGAAACAAGGTCGAGCGATGAACGCCCAACGCGTAACCCATTTCCGAGGCGATACTGGCCGTTAACGTAAGGACTGGGTCGAACAAACTCTTGGGAACCTTCGCAACGCTACCGGCCACCATCAATACGGCCATCGTTTCACCGATCGCTCTGGCAATCGCCAACACGATCCCGGTAACAATTCCGACTTTGGATTCCGGCAGAACGATGTTTTTAATAATCGAGAATTTACCCATTCCCAAGGCAGCCGCGCCGGAAACATACTCCTTGCGAACCGACTTGATCGCGCTCTCAGCGACAAGCATTACTGTTGGCAAAATCATCATCGCGACGATCAGGATGGCAGCGACAAGACTGATTCCTGTGTCTCTTCCAAACCAGGACGCCACCCGCGCGATCACGGGACAAAGTACAACCAACCCCCAGAACCCAAAAACCACCGACGGAATCCCGACCAACAGTTCAACAATCCGACGGTAGAAAAATGCGACCGGTGCTGGTGCGTAGAACTGGCTAAAGACGGCCGAAGCCACGCCAGCCGGTGCGGCGATCAAAATAGCACCCAACCCAACGGCGAGAGTGCCAACAATAATGGGCAGAATTCCAAACGAGCCCTCAGCGGTCTCGGAGGGATGCCACGACCGATCAGAGAACAATCTTGTCCCAAGTTCACCAATCGCCTGACGCGATTCGATGAACAGAAACACCGTGATCATTCCAACCAGCAAGACGGCCAGAGACGCAACCGCCTGCAGGACCCGCCGCGTAGTCGTGTCACTTGGATATCGGGACATACGAAAGTTCCCGCAGCAAATCAACGACTTGGTCGGATTGCGCGAAGTTAATAAAGTCAGTTAACGCTTCGGTCGGTTGATCGTTCGTGACAAAGATCAAAGGTCGAGAAAGTGGGAATTTTCCTGATTCGACGTTGCTGACCGATGCTTCCACGCCGTCTAGTGGCAAAGTCCGGATCGCCTCGCCATGTTGGATCGCGTCTTCGCTGGCTCCCACCGACATGTAGCAAATCGACTTGGGAGTCGTGGCGACCATTTTTATACCTTGCTGATTTTCACCTGCCACGAGATCGACGTTGATCTCAGCGGATTTGACATCAAAGAACTTGGTCACCAACTCCAGCTCACTTCTGCCGGCGGCTCGATTGATAAAGATAATTGAACCCTCGGCGCCTCCCAGCTCGCTCCAGTTGTCGATGTCGCCGTTCAATATCGAAAGTAGCTGGGCTCGTGAAAGTTCACCAACAGGGTTGTTTTTGTGAACGATAAAGCAGACACCATCCATCGCGATCGGCCACGCTATCCGGCCATCTTTTTCTGAGCTTTTCAACGCCCGCGAAGACATTCCGATATCAGCCAATCCACTTTTGGCTTCGGCAATCCCTCGGGACGATCCGCCTGTTTGAACTTCGATGCGAACCCCAGGGTTCAGTTCCTCGTACCGTTTACCAATCTCCTCCGCCAAGGGCCCCAAAGTGCTGGAGCCGGATAATTGGATCCGAGTTGCACTCGAATCGCGCGAGCATCCGGAAAGCACTGCCAAAATGCACAAGAGAATTGCACAAGGAAATAGCGGTACGACCCATGCAGCGCAGTCGTTTCTTTTAAACATAAGTCCTTCTTGAGGTTTTCTGAGTTTGCGGGCTAAAGTGTGTTAAGGCGGATTAAAGACTCACGTTCACAACGGTTTTCAATCGTTCGAATCTATTTTTTCAAGGGCGTTTCGACAATACGAACTCTCGTCCGTTTTCCATTTTTCCCGATTCAACGAATTAACGAATTGTTTACGAGTTTACGAAAGCAGAAATCCAGCTTACCGACGCAAAAGAAAGCCCAAGCTTACATTCGCAGTGGTTCAGAAATTGGAATTACCATGATTTAACTAAATAGATACAGGATTCCCCAAGCTGATAATTCAGAGGGCAACTGAGCTGTCACTTGATCTAGGTTCTCTCGGATTTGAAAGACTAGTTGCCGTCGGCGCAACAGATAAAAGGTTTTAAAAAAAGAGCAATGAAAACGCAGTCGTCTACCTGACGGGATTGCAAACGTAACTCAAACCTCATTGAAACGAGCTTAGAACAAAACAAGTGATCTCTCTCACGCCAGTCTAAAAATACTCACCGATCTGCTACTAGAACAAGTTGAAAGATGTTATAGTCGGAGTGCGTTTCAAAACCCAAACTTCTTAACGGCTCGTACACAGGTTTTGAAATGCCCTCTCGAGTTAATTCATCTAGCAAGAGATACTTCATCATCACTACTAATTCAAATTTGAGGTGAAAGCCCTCGTGAATAAACCAAAGAACAAACGTCCTTATTTCGCGACCGTTCCGCCTCAGGAGATTCTGCCCATTGTCGATGGGCGTTACGAATCTTCGGTCAAGGGACTGTTTGTGGTAGGTGATGTGACCGGCTTGCCACTGGTGAAAATCGCCGCCAATCAAGGCCGAGAAGTTGTTGAGCGGATGGAAAAATCCGGCTTGTTCAAAAACAGCGACTCACTCGAAGGCTTGGATGTCGTGATCGTCGGTGGCGGTCCGGCTGGTATTTCAGCGGCGATCGAATGTGAAAAGCGTGGGCTCAAGTATGTGCTGCTTGAGCGGGCCGAACTCGCCAGTACCGTACGCACGTTCCCAAAAGGTAAAAAAGTCTATGCCGAGCCGGCGTCGATCAAGAACATCAGCGATTTGGATGTCGATCGCGATCTCGACCGTGATGAGTTTTTGAAAATCGTGAACCAGTCGGTTGCCAACAACAAACTCAAATTCAAAGAAGGAATCGAAGTCAGCAAGATCCGCAAGATTCAGGATCGACAATTCGAAGTTCACACCAAAGACGGAAATACGTTCCCTTCACGGCAAGTCGTAATCGCAATTGGCAGGCAAGGCCAACCGCGAAAGCTGAAAATCGACGGTTGCAATGACTGTTCAAAGGTGACCTACCGTCTGCACACTCGCGAAGACTACGACAACGAAGATGTACTGGTCATCGGTGGTGGAAACTCGGCAATCGAAGCCGCGCTGATGCTCAAGGATCATAATCGCGTAACGCTGGCGTATCGTGGTGACGACTTTTTCCGCGCCAAAGAAGAGAATCGCCGATTACTTGACCAAGCAATTGGCAAAGGCGAAATCAAAGCGATTCTGAAAAGCAATATCGTACACAGTCGTCCAGACGAAGTTGACTTGGATGTCGATGGCGAGGTCCAAACCATCAAGAACGACAAAGTCATCATCTTGATCGGAACATTGCCACCGATCGAGTTCCTGATGGACACCGGAATGGAACTGGATGGAATCTGGAATTTCAAACGGGTTGTCTGGTCAATTGTAGGAATTTCGGTCGGTATATTCTTGTATTTTGGTGCGAAGAATTTCGTACTATCCCCCGAAAATGCGGGCGGAAAAATGGGGTGGCCAAGTTGGCTTTCGCTTCTGAATCCCAACTCTGCTCCAATCGCGTTCTTGTTGACCAAACTGGCTCCGCTGGTTTTCTGCCTCACACTGGGCGCCAGGATCGTTCAATCCTTAATGACGGGGCCGGCAAAAAACCCGCCGTTTCGAGTCCCTGGTACCAAGTTGATTTTGTCAGCTTCCTTAGCTCTGTTTATCGCGGGGATGCTTTCCCCCGATGCAATTATTGGAGTGGGGGAAAAGGCCGGGGACGGCCCGTACTATCTGAATCTGAATCTAAACGTGGGCGAACAAGAGGTCGGGGTTAAGAATGCCTACGAATCGCTCTCACCTGGTTTTACAAACAATTCCACCGGCGAAACCTCGATCGCATCAACCGGTTCTATAGGGAAGGGAGCCAAATTCTTTTCCAATCTGTCCGGCATCTATTACTTGTGCTACTTCGGTTTGATTGGCGTTTTCGGGATCTACTGGGCAGTCAAATCGAACAGCAAAATCATCTGGCGTCGAAACCTGACGATCATTACTTGCCAGTGGACTTTGTGGTGGGGGATTCCCACGTTTTTGGTTGTGCTGTTCGGTCGCAATGCGATCTCACCGGTATTACTAAAAGCGATCAACGCTTGGCCGCTTAACATAACCGCGTTTAAAGTTAGTCCGGTTGCTAAAATTGGCGATCCTGCATGGTGGCATATGGTCGGAATCGTTGGTGTTGTCTGGGCGGTGGTGCTGACCTTTATCATCATTCCGCTGTTCACAATTCGCTACGGAAAAATCTACTGCTCCTATATTTGTTCATGTGGAGCGCTGGCCGAAACCGTCGGAAACGGTTTTCGGCATCGAGGCCCCAAAGGCGACGCGCCGCGCAGACTGGAAAAGTATGGTTACATCTTTATTCTGCTGGCCACGATCGCTACGATCGCCGATCTTTTGGAATGGGCCCCGGTGGTGGCGTTCAAGTTGCTGTTGCTCGGAGAAATTAAATTTACTGTAAACCTGTTTGGATGGTACGACATGTGGGTCGGCACATTTTTAGCAGGAGCGATGGCGATTGGGCTTTACCCGTTTTTAGGGCAAAGAATCTGGTGTCGCATGTGGTGTCCGCTTGCCTTCTGGATGAATTTCTGGGGACGGTGGTCAAAGTTCAAAATAACTCCCGAAAAAGGCAAATGCATTGACTGCAACGTTTGCAATCAATTTTGCCAAATGGGAATCGATATCAAAGGCCGTGCACTGCGAGGTGAACCGGTCACGTTGGTCGACACGACGTGTGTGGGCTGTCAAGAATGTATCGTGCGATGCCCGATGCAGATTTTACATTTGGGTGACGCGCCTGGCACCAATTTGGTGCAACTAAACGGGAACGTTTCCAAAACATCTTCAGGGAGTTAACGCGTGTCCAATCAACGTGAATACTTTGGCGGCTTTTTTTGGGTAGCCGTTGTTTCTTTTATCGTTCCGTTTTTTGTCGGCTGGAAAGCGTTTGACAAATTGCATGCGCCCACCAAACCAACCCCGCAAGTTGATGCCAGTGGCGTCGATCACGCGGTCTGGGATTACTTGCTAAAGACCTATGTCAGCAACGGGTTGGTGGACTACGACGGCATGAAGAAAGATTACCTGTTCAGGGAATACTTGCGGGAGCTGGGGCAATGCAATCCTGACGCATTAAAGACCGACGACGAAAAACTCGCTTTGCTTTGTAACGCTTACAACGCGTTTGTTATCAACGGAGTGATCAGCCATAAAGTCACCGATACCGTGAACAGTGTAACGGTTGACGAAAAACCGTTTTTTAAAATCAAGGAACACATCTTTGCGGGTGAAACGTACACCCTCGACTACCTGGAAAAGGACATGAACCTTAAGGTTTTTGGTGACCCTCGAGTTCACGTCGCAGTGGTTTGCGCTGCTCGCAGCTGCCCAGGGCTCCGTAGCGAGGCTTATGTCGGTAATCGAATTCAAAACCAGCTGGAGGATCAATCTCGCCAGTTTGCCAACAATCCCAAGTACGTGATGTATGACAAGGAATCGGAAGAGTTGAAAGTAAACCGCATTCTCAAATGGTACCCCAAGGACTTTGATCAGCGGTATCCCAACGGAGGTTATCTTCAATGGATCAACGAAATGACAGATGATCCTGTCATTAAGGAAATGACAGAGAAGGCGATCAACGGTGACGTTCAGGTTGGCTACTTTGATTACGAATGGAAGCTAAATTCGCAAGCCGAACCAGGCGAATCAGCCGCTGCCGGCAAACATTTTGGGTCGGGTTCAATCCCTGACGAGTAGAGGAAACGACCGTTTGTGAAGAAAATAAACGGAGACGACCCAGAAGTAGTGTGGTACACTGAAACTGCCTCATAACAACTCCTGCTTTTCGTCGCGTTGTAGAGCGTTTTCAACCATCCATTGAGTTTATGGTGAGTACAGAAGTGCATTTCAACAACCAAGTTCGCATTTTCCTCGCACAGAAAACGCTGGTACCTGTTGCCGCTTTTTTGATTGGCACACTGTTGGCCTCCGGTTGCAATTCCCAACAACAAAGCGAACAAAAAGAAGGGGATACTACTGAGGCTTTGGCACCGCTCATAACCGCGAGCGAACTTTCGGAGCTAATTGAGTCCGATAAAGAGGGAATCGAAATCCTGGAACCTGGCGTTCTGGAAGACTATGAAGCGGGACACATCCCGACGGCAAAGTTCCTTCACTGGGTCGACGATATGACCGATCCAGAAGACCAAGCCAAGTACCTAAATCCAAGTCCAGAGCTTTTTGCGAAAGTCATGTCGCGGCTCGGTATCAAAAACAGCGACCGCATCATTATCTACGATAGATTTTGCAGCCGCCTATCTACGCGCCTTTTCTGGACACTAAAACGATACGGCCATGAGCAAGTTCAGATACTTGATGGAGGAGCCAGAGCTTGGGACGCTGAGTTTGATTTTTCCAAGAAAACACCAAAAGTGAAATCGTCCAACTATGAGGTAACGTCCACGAGAGACGAAATCCTTGCCGAAATGGATTTCGTTAAAGAGCACCTGAAAGACGACATCACGTGTCTGGTTGATGGCAGACCCCCGAATCAATTTACTGGAGAGATCGCAGGCACGATTTTCCACACCAAGAAACAACATTCAAGAAAAGGACACATTCCCTCTGCGATCAACGTCTTTTGGGAAGACAACTTTAACGAAAACGACACTTTCAAGAGCAGCCAGGAGCTGAGAGAACTTTACCAGAATGCAGGAATCCTTCCCGACAACAGCGTAATAACTTACTGCAATGAGGGGCTTCACGCTGCTCCGCCGTGGTTCGTTTTGACCCAACTTTTACAATACGAAAACGTTCGCCTGTACGATAGCTCGCTGGCCGAGTGGGCTGAATCTGAAAACCCAATGCAAGTCAAAGACGCCCCGAAATAGCTGCGGATCCAAGGTAGCTGGCAACGTTTTACCGCTCGAAGTATGCACCTTGGTAGAATTGTTCGAAATCGTATAAAATCCCGTAAGGCACGCGAATCGTTCGCGTCCAAACCCATACGGGCAGATCTAATTTTGACAACCAATATTTGCGAACTATGACGACTGTAGACGATAAAAACTCTGTTACCGAACCAATTAACCATGAGACAGCCGTAGCCGATCGCTACTCAATCGCCGCTGGCGAACGTGAACAAGCTTTGTGCTGCCCAATTCAGTACCGCCCAGAACTGCTGGAAGTGATTCCAAAAGAAATCATCGAGCGCGACTATGGTTGCGGAGACCCCTCTCCATTCGTGAATTCAGGCGACACCGTTTTGGACCTTGGATCTGGCGGTGGAAAGCTATGCTACATCGCCGCTCAGTTGGTGGGTGATAAGGGAAAAGTAATCGGGGTCGATTGCAACCAGGAAATGCTGGGCTTGGCCAGAGGATACCAATCCGAGGTCGCCGAAAAAATTGGTTACGACGTTGTGGATTTTCGCTGTGGTGTGATCCAAAACTTGGGGCTCGATTTGGAACTGTTGCAATCGGAGCAGGAAAAGCTCCAGTCCAGTGGGATCGACAATATTCTCGATCGCCGACGGCTGGAACAACGATTGGCAGCGGAACAACCGATGATCGAAGACGACTCGGTCGATTGTGTCGTTTCAAATTGCGTTTTGAATCTAGTTCGCCCTGATGATCGACGACAACTGTTCGCCGAGATTTTCCGAGTCCTTAAGGTCGGCGGCCGAGCAGCGATTTCAGACATCGTTTCTGATGAAACTGTCCCCGAGCATTTGCAGAACAACGCGGAATTATGGTCAGGATGTATCTCAGGTGCATGGCGCGAGGATCAATTCCTCGAAGAGTTTGAAGCAGCCGGCTTTGAGGGGATGTTTTTGGCCAAACGCGAATCCGAGCCTTGGCAAACCGTGGAAGGAATTGAGTTTCGTTCTGTTACGGTAGTGGCTTACAAACCCGATCCAGATGTTTGTCTCGAACGAAATCAAGGCGTGATTTACAAAGGGCCGTTTAGCCAAGTCAAAGACGATGATGGACACGTTTTTCATCGTGGCAAATCGATGGCGATTTGCGATCGTACTTATAAAGCCCTGCAACGCGCTCCTTTTGCTGAGCATTTTTATGCCGTCGATCCGATCGAAGAAATTCCACTCGAGTCAGCTGAGGAATTTGGCTGTGGCGAAATGCGTTTGAGGCACCCAAGGGAAACCAAGGGCTTGGACTACGATGCAACCGAAACAGCTTGTGGTGATGATTGTTGCTAGTGACCAAATTGCCTTTTGCGCTAACACCTTTTTAAGATCAGCAGAATTGAATGTCAGCTATAAACGATAAAAAACCTAACCCAAAAACCTCGCTTAAGCATCAGCAGAACCCGCTGGCGAAAGCTGACAACCAACTGACGATCCTCAATCAATCGCCAGGGGCTGCGACGTTGACCAAGAGCGAGACTTTGTTCCCGCGATTCTCTGACAAACTGTCCGATGCGGGTACCAGTTCGCTACAAAGCGACACCGTTGAGATCCTGCAAGTCAATCTTGGCAAGATGTGCAATATGACATGCACGCATTGCCACGTAGATGCGGGCCCTGATCGACGCGAGATCATGGAAAAGAAGGAGATTGACGCCTGCCTCACGGTACTTCGTGAGAATCCGGAAATCAAAACGCTTGATTTGACCGGTGGTGCTCCTGAAATGAACCCACATTTCCGTGAGATGGTTTCCGCGGCCAGAGAAATGGGCCGGAAAGTCATCGACCGATGCAACCTGACCATTTTGTTGGCGAAGGGGTATGAGTACTTGGCTGAATTCTTGGCTGAGAACCAAGTCGAGATTGTGGCTTCGCTGCCTTGCTACATAGAAGAAAACACGGACAGTCAACGCGGCGAAGGGGCTTACCAAAAATCGGTCGAGGCCCTCAGACGGCTGAACGATTTGGGCTACGGTAAACCTGACTCAGGTTTGACACTGACTCTCGTATTCAATCCGGTTGGTCAGTCTCTACCACCAGAGCAAAAGATGCTTGAAGACGCTTATCGCAAAGAGTTGGACGAGCGATTTGGTATTCAATTCACCCAATTGTACACGATCACTAATATCCCAGTCAGCCGTTACCTTGAGTATCTGGTTCGCATCGGTGAGTTTGAATCGTATATGACGACGCTTGTCGACGCCTTTAATCCAGCTGCGGTAGAGGGATTGATGTGCCGAAATACAGTTTCGGTCAGCTGGGATGGCTACTTGTTTGATTGCGATTTCAACCAGATGCTGGAACTCGCAACCTGCAAAGGAACTCCTAAAAGCATCCACGATTTTGACTTTGGAAAGTTAGCCAACCGTCAGATTGTTACCAACCAACATTGCTTTGGCTGTACGGCGGGCACAGGGTCGGGTTGCCAAGGAGCGATTACCTAAATCGCCCAAAGAGAATCGGGACCGTTTCCGTCATCTTCCGCAAAACGGAAACGGAATGTTGGCGATGACAAACACCTATCGACCGACAACATCAAATTAAGTCCAGTTAAGTCCAGATATGGCAACAAAAAAACCCGGCGTCAAAGACGACCGGGTTTATTTGTGCTTTATTTGCAATCGTTGATTGCTAGGCAGGCGATAGGACTACTTCTTCTCTTCCATTTCTTTTTCTTTTTCGTCGCCATCAGCCTTCGTTTCTGTTTTGTCTTTTTCTTTGCCTTCTTTGCCTTTTTCACCACCGTTGCATCCAGTGACGCAGAATGTAGAAGCAGCAAGAAGCAAAACCATAGAGAGACGGAAAATAGATTTCATTTAAATCACCAAAAAGTAAAAGTTGTTGTGTGTGTGGTTTACCCCTTTGAGTTTAACAAAAACGTTTTTGTCTGCAACGCCTTACGGCAAAACTTTAGGAAGCCCTGTTTTTGCCCCATCCCAAAGGTAGGGTTTTACCGATTTTTAGGGTTATGCAGGTCCATAGAATGGCCACCACAGCAATGTGCGTCACCCAAACAACGAAATACCTGTACAGATCTTCCCCAGAGTAATTCGCCCCGCAAATTTCAGTTAATCCGTCGAATGTTCCAAACCAAAATCGAGAGTAATAGATCAGCATCACACCAGAGATCAGCAGCCAACCGCGATTGTTTGAAAAACAAAAACAGGGAATCGCCCAGGACAAATACCAAGGATTAACCGTGGGCTGTAGGAAAACGAAAACACCGATTATCCACCCAACCCGACCCAAAAACTCTACCAGCCACTCTTCGGCATCTTCGGAAGACTTCAACAATTTCACAAGCTGGACAAGGTAGAAAAACAAAAACAACCCAAGAGTCAAAACCCTTGTGGCTGCAAACGCAGGGTCATCACTTCCCAAGTTTCGCTCGTTGCACCAGCGACAAAAACTGCTGCGGAACTCCTCGGAAGTCACCACAACCCAAGGCGTTCTTTTTGCATCTCGTTCGACCGATTTCAGGTTCAAATATAGGGTTGAAAAAACAAGGTCGTTCATTCTCCATTTTGACAAAAACGACGACAAACCTTCTTTACTTTGCGGCTCATAATTTTCACCGCTACGTATCTCCGAGGCTGCAACATCTTGGGCTTTTTTTGCAAACGTGACCGAAGAAAGCATCGGTCCGAATGCGACGCCAGTAGTGCAACCGAAAACGAGTAGAAAAACAAATCCGGCCGATTTACTTCTCCGAATCGCGGCCACGAAGAGAATCGGAAAAATGATGACCGGGAATAGCTTTGCCCCGACACCCAGTCCTAGTGCGACGGCGCTTGCTGCGACAAGCCCTCGCCTGTGCCCAGCTGACCGAAACCATTTCACAAACACAAAAAGTGACAATACCGTAAACAGAGTTGCAATCGAATCGAGATGCCCACCATTGGCGATCTCCTTAATTACCAATGGGTTCCACGCATAAACAATCAGCCAACCGTAATGACGTTTCAAAGCCTGGAGTAAACCGAGAATCAGAAATAGCGTTCCCACATCAAACAAAACCAAAACGAATTTCATCCACGTAATATGCGTCTGTACGTTTGCCGATTCAGGAATGCAAGACATCGCCGCCGCAAAGACAACTTGGCTGACTGGCGGGTAAATAGTCGTGTAATCTTCAAAGTGAACTCGGGAGAGGATCGTATGATTACTTTCGGAACGAATCGCCAGCGAATTAAGGGACCGAAGTCCCTCTTCTGCATCACCTTGCGCGTTAAGAATTTGTTCAGGCGAGTACTGATAGGGTGAAACGCCATGGGAGAGCACTTTGCCATCCCACATATATCGGTAATAGTCGATTTCCAGAATGGGGCACGTAAACAAAGCCACCAATCGCGTGCTCAACCCGACCCCCAGTATCAAGATCAGCAATCGGCGTCGTGTGATTCGATTGGACAGGGGAATCTTGATCGCGTTAATCAAGGCGAAAAATGCAAAGACTGAACCCAGCACCAGAATCCCAGTAACCGCCAGTGTCGGACGAGCCAAGCCGAACCCGTATTCAAAAGGACCACTCAAAAGATTGATGCAAAGAAAAGCCAGCAGCAGGAGAACCCCCAACCAGCTGATCTTAAAGAGCATACGTTCATCGCTGCCAGGCATTGGGTTTTGGTTTCGCTCTACATTGTTTTGTTGGCACCGGAGGAAACAATTAAACACTCTTTCGACTGTTTTGGCAAAGGAGGCTTGATTCTCAGCCTGTACGTTACACGGTTGTTACACCGATTCGCTCGTCAAACCCGTAAACTTGAACCGAAGACTAATCCTGTCGAGTCTAAACAGTTTTTGGGAGCCCCAGTCATGTTTCGATGCAAAACCTTTTCAGTAGCGATCTTGGTCACGGCAATCTGCCTGCCATCTGTCAGCTTTGCTATTTCACCCTGTTACTACCAATCGATTATTTTTGAAGTTGTTAAGAAAGGTCCCGACAGCAATGGCGAATTCTCTGATGAAATGATTGCGGTTTTGCGACTAAGTGGATACGCCGCGATCAACGACATTCGCTCTCAATGGCAATCGGCCGATGACCGATTGGCCAGCATTGAAAAGACGACCTCGACGCGCGAGTTGAACGACCAGGAACAAAAGGAGCAAGCCAAACTGATCAGGGAGCGTGACAATCTGGCAAAGTTGATCGACCAAGTCGCACAGCAACGCGGCGCAATGGAATCAGGCTTGTTTTGGCACACCGAGATGGATACGGCGATCGAGAAAGCCAAAACGGCTGGCAAACCGATCCTAAGCCTGCGAATGCTCGGTAACTTGACCGACGAACTCAGCTGTGCCAACAGCCGGTTCTTCCGCACCACTCTGTACAGCAATCTTGATATCTCAAACAAGCTCCGCAAGGAATTCGTTCTGCATTGGCAATCGGTTCGCCCCGTTCCAAAAATCACGATCGACTTTGGTGATGGACGTACACTTGAGCGCACTATCACGGGCAACAGTGCCCATTATTTACTCGACCAAACCGGACAACCACTGGACTGCTTGCCTGGCCTTTATGGTCCGGGCGAGTTTTCCAAGTGGCTCAATCAAATGGGTCAGCTAAACACGAACACAAAAGAGCTCGAAGGGGAAGCAAAACGAAATTTCCTGGTGGATTTCCATCGCCAGCAAAATACCTTGCTCAATCTTCGACTTAACGAAACCCGGGTTAATTCAGACGATCCTGTAGTGAGCCAGTTACAAAAATTGGTCGCAGAACAAGAACATCCAACAAATCGTGATGCGGAATTGGTCCAAGCAATCCCCGCGATCGAAGCAGCACCGGTCGCCATGTCGAAAAGCCTGATTGAAGCGCCGGTTCTCAATTTGGCCTTTGATGAAAAAGGGATCGACCAATTTGTCGAAGAGATCACCGAAGAACAATGGAAAAAACTGGCCCGATTTCACGCGGGAACGGAATTACTGGACAAGGCAAGCATCGAAATTATTAAGCGGGAAAATCCATCGGCAAAGGTGGCTGGCGAACTTACCCGATCAAAACAACTGGTCGAGGACCCGTTGGTCCGCTTGGTCAGGGGCTTTCAAAACAGCATCCTCATGGACACCGTGCAGAACGAATATCGCTTGCACCGAAAGATCCACCAATGGTTTATCGATCAACCTCCAACCGATGTCGAAGCACTCAACAAGCAAGTCTATGCACAGTTGTTCCTGACCCCCGACTCCGATCCGTGGTTAGGTCTCAAGCCGGCAAACGTCTACTCGGCACTCGAGAACGACGGCGTGAAGTTAACTGAAAAGTAAATTGCTTTTGCTTCAAAACTTCTTCAGAACACACAGAGGACATTTTGCGATGTCCTCTTTTCTTTTCTTGTGTGCCCAATAAAGTCGATTGCGTCATCCGTCAAATTTGGCAGCCCGATAAACACCGGTTGTTAAAACCGTGCTGCCTCGCACAATCCGACGAAGTTTCAGTTTCCAGTCCGCGTTTCTTTGAAACTCTTCAGGCAAAGTTGAGTTTCAAAGGAACCAACGATTGAAAGTCAACTATCCTTGAAAAACAATAGAGGAAACGATCGAAGCCAGCCAAAGTGGCAAATGGCCGAATCGCAGAACTGAAATGACCACAACTTTTTAAGAATGCAACGATGAGACTGTTTTCAATTAGCGCGAAACGTTTTTTTGAACTGCTGATTTTGCTCGCACTATTTCCTGCGACACTTTCTGCTCAATCGCTTTTGGAGCGGCGACCACTGGACCACAAGGACTACGACGCTTGGCAGACGATCAGCGGCAAGGGGATCTCGCGAGATGGGAACTGGGTTTGGTATTCGATCCAGAGCGGTGCAATCGACGGTGATCCCAAACTGACCATCCGCAACCTAAAGTCGGGCAAAGAATTCAGCATCGAACGCGGCAATCAAACACAATTTTCGTTCGACAGCCGTTTTGCGATGTACCGAATCTCGCCGTCAAAAAAGAAGCTTAAAGAGCTTCGTAAAAAGAAAACCAAATCAGAAGACTTGCCCAAAGCGGTGTTTCAAATTCTGGAGTTGGATTCTGGAGAACTGACAACGATTGAAAACGTTGCTTCCTTTAAGATGCCTGAGGAAAACGGGCAGTGGCTGGCGGTTCTGTTGGACGACCCGCAGGCGGATGCCAAAGTCGTATCCAAAAAGTCAGCGATCGTTGAGACCTACGAAGTAACCCAGGAAGGTTTGCGCCGCCCGGAAAAGAAGACAAAGCTCAAAAGTCGCTCTGAACTGGAGCCGCAACCAGAAGAGTCCAACAAGAAAGCGGATAAGAAAAAGGAAAAGAAGTCTGAAGACGAAGATGACAAAGACAAAAAGAAAGATAAGAAGGCGGGACAACCGCTGCTGCTGATCAACCTGGAAACGGGAATGCGGCGCACGTTCCCCTCCGTTACCAACTTCGTTTTTTCGAAGTATGGCGACAGGCTGGCCTTCATCACATCGGTAAAGGCAGAACCCGAAAAAGGTTCTAGCAAGTCAGCTTCCAAAGAGAGTAACAAAGAAAATGTCGACGCCAAGAGTGAGGCGGATGAAGATGACGACTACGATGAAGTCGATGGCGTGTATTTAGTCCGGTTGAGCAACCTTCAGACAACTCGCTTGATCGAGGGCGAGGGAAATTACCGCGGCCTGACTTTTACTGAAAAGGGAAATCAACTTGCCTTCGCTACTAATCGCGACGATTACGAATCGGAGACTCCAGCTTGGTCGCTATACCACTGGAACCCCCGCAGTAAAGTTGCAAAAAAGATTGCGGCTGAGGGTGATAAAGGAATTCCAATTGGATGGTGGATCGCAACTCGGTCCAGCCAGACGTTTTCCAAAGACGGCAAGCGACTCTATTTTGAAACGGCGCCGATTCCCGAAGCAGTATCGAAGGAGCGCAAACGCGCGGCCAACGGTAAAAAGGCCGCAGAGGATGAAGATGACAACCCAGTCAAACTTGATATTTGGCACTGGCAGGATCCGCAGCTTCAACCCCAACAGCTGATGGAGGCTTCGATCGAGAAGAATCGCGACTACCGCGCGGTTTACAATATTCGTACAAAGAAAATCCACCAGCTTGCCACACGAGAAATTCCCAGCGTTCCGATCAATCTGAAATCACCTTCAAAGGTGGCTATTGCCAACACTAACATGGCGTATCGAAAAATGTTGTCCTGGGATATTCCAGGTTTCCAGGATGCGTGGATAGTGAATCTGGAAAACGGCGACCGACAACGTCTGCTGGAAAAAGTCAAATTCCCTGCCTCACTTTCACCGACTGGCACGTACGCGGTCTGGTTTGATGCCGAACAAAAACATTGGTTCGCCAAGCCTGCTGCTGATCCGAATTCCAAGCCCGTTAAGATCAGCAAGGGGATCAAGCACGCACTGCAAAACGAGTTGCACGACACTCCCAATCTGCCGCGATCTTATGGCTCGCCAGGCTGGACCAGCGAAGAACACCTTTTGGTTTACGACCGCTTTGACATCTGGAGCCTGGATCCAACCGGCGACAAGAAACCAGTTTGCCTTACGCGCGGCAAAGGTCGCAAAACGAACATTGCATTTCGGTATCAGAAACTGGACGACGAAGAGCAAACGATCGATTTAAAGCAGCCGATAATGCTGAGTGCCTTTGATCGAACCAGCAAGGCCAGCGGCTACTATCAGCTTTCGCCTTCAGGCGACGAACAAGCCGAGCCTTCTCCAAAGCGGTTGATCATGCTGGACGAATCGGTTGGGCGACTGCAAAAAGCCCAAGAGGGCGACGCAGTTTTGTTCACACGCAACACGTTTCGAATGAGCCCCGACCTCTGGTCGAGCGATGTAAAATTCAAAAAGATCAGCCGAGTAAGCGACGCGAATCCTCAGCAGGACGAATTTACTTGGGGAACGGCCGAGTTGGTTTCGTGGAAGGCTGAGGATGGTCAGGAGCTGGACGGTATACTTTACAAGCCCGACGGTTTTGATCCGAAAACAAAGCACCCGCTGATGGTGTACTTTTACGAACGAAACTCTGATAACTTGCATCGTTACCACACACCCGCAGCCGGGCGATCGACGATCAACTTCAGTTTTTATGTCAGCCGTGGCTACGTTGTTTTCGTGCCAGATATTCCTTACAAGACCGGCGAACCGGGACCCAGCGCGGCCAATGCGATTTTGCCAGGCGTTGAATCGCTTATTGAACAGGGCTTTGTGGATAAGGACCGAATTGGCATGCAGGGCCACAGTTGGGGTGGCTATCAAACCGCTTATCTAGTGACCCAAACCGACATGTTCGCCTGTGCAGAATCGGGCGCTCCAGTCAGCAACATGACCAGTGCTTATGGCGGGATCCGATGGTCCAGCGGAAGAAGTCGCATGTTCCAATACGAGCGAACGCAAAGTCGCATTGGTGATACGCTTTGGTCGGCACGCGATAAGTACATTGCCAATTCGCCAGTGTTCTTTGCTGACAAGGTGAACACGCCACTATTGATTCTCCACAACGACGAAGACGGTGCGGTTCCGTGGTATCAAGGAATCGAACTGTTTGTCGCCCTTCGACGATTGGAAAAACCGGCATGGATGCTGAACTATAACGGTGACCCGCACTGGGTAATGGGAGATCACAACCGACGCGACTTTGCAATTCGAATGCAACAGTTCTTCGACCACTATCTCAAGGGAGCACCTGAGCCAGAGTGGATGGCTGTTGGAGTCCCAGCAGTCAAAAAAGGCAAAGAGATGGGATTGTCCCTTTTGGAGCCCGAAGGAGTGGAACCGGAGAAGGAAACCGAACCGGAGCAAAAAGCCGAATCGAAGAAAGAAAATATCAAAAAGAAGAAAAATAAAAAGAAGAGGGCTAAGCCAAAGAAGGAACCTGAATCAAAGCCCGTTTCCGAGAACTAAGTTCGACAGTTTTCGCTGGCTATTTCTCGCTCGTACGGCAACGCTGCAACCCCAACAATGCGAATGCGGTTCCATACGGCTTGTGGTAACTGTACAGGGGATAGTCGAACCAGGATCCGTCTTTCTCCTGCCGATCGATGATCAATCGCGCCAAATGATGTTGGTAAAACGATTGCTTCTCAGTTGGGAGAGCTTCGATGTTTACCGTGCCGTAGTAAACGCCAAAGTAATAAAAGTAGCCGGCTACCTGCGCATGAGACTCGTGAGGAATTGGCCTTTTCCGCCCCATGTCCAACCAACCATGTCGGGTTATTAGTCGATCCAACCAAACCTCGATCACCTCATCGGTAATTCGCTCGTCTTCCCATAGGCGAAGCGCGATATTGCACGCTTGTGATCGTCCCAGGCTGCCCGCTGGCCGATTGATTGGCTGAACAGCGCCTTGCATATCAGACGGAATCTTCATCGAATACAAAAAGCTGGAGTCCGGTTTTCGCATCGCTTTTGTGGCTCGTAGCGACAGTCTTAACATTTCCGGATCGCAATCAATTCCAATCTCTTTGGCTCGATAAAGCGCAACCAGAACCGACGCGTTCAAAAAACTGCATGAAGGATTGATCGGTTTCGACATTCCACTTCCGTAATAAAACCAACCTCCGTGAATCGACTGCCAGCGATCCAGTCGACTCATATGATGCTGGATCGCGTCGACCAACTCTTTTTTTCGCTCATCATCGTCTGTCAGCCCGTGCATTTTTGAGAAAGTCTGAATGCAATAGCAATGCGCCCAAATATGGGGCAAGTCCCCCGCACCCGCCCGGCGAATGTCATTCGTCTTTTCGATTAGAAATTGATATGCACGCTCGTTGGTGGCTGTTAATTCTTCGCTTTGCTGCACATCCAACAATGCCTCCAAACACATCGCTGTGACAGCGATGTCAAAAGACCGAAACGAACCAGGCACCGGATCGTTGTCCACGCCTCCTGTCCATTGTGGACCACCCCATGCTCCGTCTTTTCGCTGTGAAGCGAGCAGATAGTTCACCCCTTTGGCAATCGTTTCCTCCAACTCGGCGGAAGAAACGGGCGAGGGCCGATCCGGTTTTAGCCTTGAGAGATCTTCCGCATCTGATTCAACTTGCTTTGCAATCAACGGTGCGTCTTCGGTCAATCGCGCACCATTTGCCTGTT
>CAZDBA010000020.1:24602-41426 GCA_964503615.1 uncultured Pirellulaceae bacterium | reverse complement strand
AATCCACACGATAAAAACAAAAGTCTCTTTAACATTTAGTCACCTCTTAAAGATTCATACAACACTTCACATCGCGTCGGATATGACTTCATATCTGCAAAGCTATTTGTAGGCGCTACCAACAAATGCAGAGGTTTACGATGCTATCGTCTTAACACTATGATAAAGGTAAGCAGGAGCCAATTGTAGTCTTTTGCCGCAAAAACAGCCTATAATTGAACAATTTGCATTAAAAATGGATTCGGCTGCACGGTCGTGAAATTCTCACTAGTCGAACGTAGCTCAGTTAGAGAGTCGACCGACATTCCTTCAGCACCAACCGGTTGGCACACCGTAAATCGAAGGCATACACCGCAAAAATGTATCGTGTATATTACGCGGCTGTTGAATGCCGTTCGGCCTAACCCTTACCATTTAGGGAGGCCAACGCCAGACTATGATTCGAATTTCCAGAAGCATAACGTTCCTTTGACTCTTTTTACCGTTATCGACGCCAACGAACCGACTTTGGACAAAGTCCGTGTTAGTGAAACTCATATCGGCAAAGGCGTCTTCGCTGAGCGGAACTATCCGGCCAAGTCGATTATCGGACAGATCACTGGCGATTTAATCGAAGACCCGAACTATGGCAGCCCATACGCGATCGAAGTTGATGCCACTTCACAGATAGAACCGCATCCGCCGTTTCGATTCCTAAACCATAATTGCGATCCCAATTGCGAGTTTGACTTCCTACCGGAACCGGGGCAGGAAGAAGAAGGCTCAACTCAGACGATTCTTTATTTGATTGCACTGCGAAATATTTTTGCAGGCGAACAGTTAACGATCGAATACAACTGGCCTGCGACTTCGGCGATTCCTTGCGAGTGTGGTGCAAGCAACTGTCGTGGCTGGGTCGTTTGCCCTTGGGAACTGGATCAGGTCGGTAGCGAACAAGTGTTTGACGCGGAGCTGCAAAAGGAAGTCAAAAACTCGGTAACAGCTCCGCTGGATTTCGAAGCAGAGCCGGAGCTATCGTTGGCGGTATTAGATTCGCATGCTCAGCAACTGGAAAACTCTTTAAATGGCTTGCTGGTTGATGGGGATGAACAAACGGCCAATCGTGAAAATTAGGATTGCGATGGGTGCCCAGAACTGATCCTGGCCCGTCACAATAATTTTACCTCCGAAACGAACTTATCTAACCACTAACTGTCTATCTAGCATTGGCAATGTTGCTGGATTTTCAGCGGCAGCCAAAACAGCCAATGGTGTTCGTGGTGTAGTGGCTTGCATGCGACTCTGTGAAAGTCGAGGTGACGGGTTCAATTCCCGCCGGACGCCCTAAAATTGGATTTTTTAAGTCCAAACAGCAACAATGGTTTATTCCGCATGAGTTGATTCGATGCGGAAATTACCGGAAAGATTGAAAGGGATATGGTTGCAAGTGTATTAGAACGGCCAGCACTGGTTTTGAATCGAAACTGGCAACCTGTGAATGTGGCAACTGTCGCGCGGGCGTTGACTTTGGTTTGGAATGACAATGCCCGAGTCGTTTGCCCGGAGACCTATCAGCTGTTCGATTGGTGCGACTGGTCCAACATCCAGCCAGAAGATGGCGAACCGTCAGTGCGTTCAACCCAGCAACTGATCCGTGCTCCCGAAGTGGTAGCTTTGACCGGCTTTGACCGCTTGCCCAAGGCTCATGTTGCGTTCAGTCGACGGAACATATTCAAGCGGGACCAGTTCAAGTGCCAATACTGTGGCGTGCGACCGCGTCCTGACGAGCTGACTATCGACCATATTGTGCCTCGAGCACAAGGTGGTCAGTCAACTTGGGACAACTGCGTGCTGGCCTGCATTGACTGTAACCACAGCAAGGCGGACCGGACCCCAGAGCAGGCTCGGATGACTCTGTCGAAGGTTGCCAAGCGACCGAATTGGAGCCCAGCTTACTCTCGCCACACAGTGCGATTGGATAGTTGGCAAAAGTTCATAAGCGACGCGTACTGGAACGCGGAACTTTCCTGAAAGTTACGAATTATGGAGGCTGGTTACGGAACACTTGCCAAGCTCCAGCCTCCTTTTTCGAACTAGATAATGACGGTGTGCTCCTGGGAGAGCGGGCAGCTTCCAAACCTGCTGGACAGGGTTCGAATCCTTGCGCCGTTGCTGACATGAATTCAAAAATGGCGCTGGAGCCAGATGGCCAGGCCACCGGTTGCAACCCGGTTTAAGTGGGTTCGATTCCCACCGGCGTCTCTCAATACAGTCTCAACAAATTACGTGAGCGGCAAGGCGCTAGCCGCCGGTTCGTTACCTCAGAGAAAACCCCTCACAAGCTGAGCAGACAAACCACCACCGAGACCTTCGAACAACCAGCAGCTTCGGCCGTGTACTGGAGCAGATGCATAAACTCTTTTTGCAAATCTTGAAATTCCTGAAAAGTTCGCCCAAGAATCACCAGAACGGATCGAACCCTTTTTGCCCGCACGAGTGGTGTGCTCGTTTTACGGCAAAGTTACTTTTTTACCCCCAAGAAATATGGCTAAACTTCAGATCAAAAGAGACATCTTCAACAAGGCGTTTGAGCGCAGTCCGCTCAACGATTCGGAGAAGGAGCAACTGACCCAATTGGGCGCAAGTACCAAAGGTGCGGTATCTGCCGCGATACGTCAGTACCCGACTCCTTTCTTACAATCACTGCTGGATGATTCGCGTTTGACTGCGAATCAGCGAGCGGTTGTGGCTTTGCACGTATTTGGCATGACCAAATCGGACGTGGACCGCGAGCGAGTGTACGGGATGTCCGTAAATAGCGCGGTCGAGTTCGGATCGACTTTTGTTCTGCTAGGCGGAAGAACCGCCAACTGCGAAATATTTCTCAATGGTCGATGGTATCCCGTAACCATGGGAATCAACTTTGTCCAAAATCAGAACAACCAAGTCCGCAACGTCGTTCTGCATACAACGGTCCGCATGTGCGAGACCGCGTTTGGTATTCATCACGTCATCTACAACGATTTGTTTCTGGACGAAGTAGGCAACCGGCGGGAGCGAACCGTCAGCGAGATCCTTCGCCAATTTGGTTATCGTCCGCTCCAAACGAGCCCGGGTGATTTCAACCTGAAACTGGTAAACGCGGAACGTGCTGCGCGGGACACTGGCAAACAAGTGATGGTTACCGGCCCTGCACTTACCGACTCGCGAGGTTTTCTGTCGACTCGATTTGTTTCACGAGCAATGGGAACTCCTGAGGCTCCTCGCAAAGCGATTCTGGATCCAGAACTGGAAGTCGAAGAGGAGATGCGCAACTACTATTCGCATTACGGTGAAGAGCATGTGCAAAGCAAGCTGCCATTTGTGCGCGTTTTCAGTCTCGACATGAAGACCTACCTTTATGTCGACGTTGACGACGTCCTGGAATACGAGTTCGATGAACAAGCGATGTCACGATTGCATTTGCCCGAGGAGATGCTGAGTGTACTTACTCGTGTTTTTGACACACCGGTTGAAAAACTGTTTGGTGACCTGATCAATGGTAAACATGGAGGAGTCGTGATATTGGCGGCGGGAAAACCTGGCGTCGGTAAAACTTTGACCGCCGAAGTTTACGCAGAAAACACCGAGCGACCGCTTTACGTTTTGGAGCTCGGTGAGTTGGGCACCAATGCCGCAGAAGTCGAAACGAACCTCCGCAAGGTCTTTGCCCGGGTGGCTCGTTGGAATGCGGTTTTACAGTTTGACGAATGTGAAATCTTCTTGGCCAAGCGATCCAACGATCTGGAACGCTCTGCGATCGTGGGAATTTTCCTGCGACTGCTGGATTACTATCAAGGCATTCTGTTTTTGACAACCAACCGATGTGACGTTCTGGACCATGCGGTCTTAAGCCGGGTAATGTTAAAACTGGAGTATCCAAACCTGGATGCAAAAGCGCGTGAAGTAATCTGGAGAAACATGTTCGAAGCGGCAGAGCTGGAACTGCGAAACGGAACGTTTACTGAGCTTGCAGCCCGAGACATTAACGGACGGCAGATTCGGAACTTGACCCGCTTGGCACGGATCCTCCACCCTGAGGGACTGGTCACGCTGCAGCAAATGCAAGGCATTTTGGAGTATGGCAGTTCGGCATAGGTCGCATTTCCGCTGGATGAATTAACAAAGGACGGGCAAGTAGCCCGTCCTTTGTTGTTTTGTCACTGACGGGAAACAACTCAGGTGTTTGAACGCTTTACGCTATTTGATTTTGCATCTACATTCTTAACATGTCGAACTTAATCGTAAGAGTCTACAAACCTGACCAGCATCCTGAAGATTGTTTCCAAGTCGAAACGACGGAAGGATTTCGTATCGGTCGCCAAGTTGGCGAAGAACCGGAAGCGTTTGCGCTTGCGGAATCAGCATCAGAGCAGTCGGAGCTAAAGCAGAAACTGGTCATCGCGTCTGCGAGCGAACGGAATTACTCCAGGTTTGTTGGCGAAGTACGAATCAATGATGATTCGATCGTTATCAAAAACACCAGCCAACAGCCGATCGTGTTGAAATTCGGCGAGATGCTTGAATTGAACGAGTCGACAGAGCTGTCTTTGCCTGCTGAGTTTTCTGTCTACCAGCGCAGACTGACCATTTCGAACCTCGAAAGAAATTTGGGCGGCACAATATTCAGCTTGCCTACAACCGTTTCGCCGCCTGGGGCTCGCGACTTGGAAACACCCGCGCTCAGTCTGATCCAAGCCAGTCGTGGGGACAACGTTGACAGCAAACGGTTGCTGGACCTGTTGCAAACCATGATCTCCACGTTTCAGGACTCTCCCAACGGACCTGCTTTTTTTGAGCGGGCAACCCGAGCGATGATCAATTTGCTGGAGCTGGATCACGCCCTGATCGCTTTTTCCCGTGAACACCTTCCTGATTCGCAACCAGCAAGTGGCACGATAAACGACAGTGAATGGATCGCACAATCTCAGCAAAGTGCCGACGGCAACGATGCTGAACATTGGCAACCCAGCTCCAGCATCTTCAAACGCGTTAAGGAAACCAAGAGCACGATTTATCAAGTGCCCGATCTGAAATCGGATAGCTTGATGGATGTGAAATGTGTCGTTGCTTCACCTTTGATGGATAGTTCTGGGAATGTAATTGGTGTCATCTATGGCGACCGCAGACTGACTAGTATAGCGAATAGTGTTTTCAGCGAGTCGGAAGCGATGTCGGTCGAGCTTTTTGCCAACGCGATTTCCAGCGGAATGGAACGATTGAATCAAGAACGCGAGTTGACTGAAATACGTTCCCGTTTTGATCAGTTTTTTGCTCCCGAACTTGCCGATCAACTAACAAAAGATGATTCGATATTGAAGGCTCGTTCCGCAGACGTCAGCGTCTTGTTTGCGGATATCAGAGGCTTTTCCCGAATCTCCGAGCGAATCGGCCCCGAGCAAACGATTCAGTGGATTCAATCTGTCATGAGTCAGCTGGCAAATTGTGTTTTTGAATTCGAGGGCGTGGTCGTCAACTATATCGGTGACGAAATTATGGCGATGTGGGGAGCTCCCGTTAGCCGAAGCAACCACGCGGAACTGGCAGTACGAGCCGGGCTGAAGATGATCGAAATGATCCCGATCATCAACGAACAATGGAAAGATGTTGTTGGCGAGACCTTTGACATTGGCATCGGCGTAAACACAGGCGAAGCGCAAGTCGGTAACACCGGCTCGGACCGTCATTTCAAATACGGACCTCTAGGTGGTGTCGTGAATATTAGTAGCCGCTTGCAAGGATCGACAAAACAGATTCACTCTCGATTCATGGTTACTAAGTCAACCGCATCGCAATTGCCTGCCGACATCCACACTCGAAACCTGCGGGCCGTTAGGTTCGTCAACGTTAAGGAAGCGATCGAGGTCTACGAAGTTCCTTTTGAACCGGATGAAGCCTGGATGCAGCTAAAAAGTGACTACGAGGAAGGCTTGAACTTTTACAAGAATGGGCAGTTAGCAGAGGCAACCCAAAAAATGGCGTCCATTATCAATAAATTTCCCAACGACCGCCCTTCGTTGCAACTGCTTTCGGACTCAGTTCGCTCCCTATCCATTGAACCAGAAGCGTTCGACCCGGTTTGGAATCTGTCGCAAAAGTAAACCTAAGGTAGCCGGAGTCACCAGAGTCGCCAGACCTCTGGGCGAGGTTACCTAAGGCCTGAACTCTGGCGAGCCCAGCTACGAAGGCAACTGATTGGCAGCCTGTACCAAGAGTCTGGCGCTTGAGTTTGCGATTGTAGGAGCCCAACAATTTTCCTGCTGGTCAGGTTGCAACGCGACTACGACGAGGGCCAAACCGTAAAAAACGTTGGCTAACTCAAAAAGGGGATGACTTTGATTTTCGCTATTGGGCGTATTCGCAAACTGGTCGCCGCCCCCCTCAACAATAACGCCGGTGTTGTCTAAAGCATCGGCCAGTTCAGTAAAAGAGGTTGGCTTGCTATCCCAGCCAGCTACCGAGGTTCCCAATCTTGCAATCGCTTTTTGTTGGACGCCCATTTGTTGCATCAGGTCGCTGAACGTGGCATGGAATTCCTGTTTTAATTCTGGACTCTCGCTTGAGGTGTACAGCGTTGTTGCTTCGGTATAGACATCTCGCAACCAAACCGGATCCGTTAGGTCCAAAGCGCTGCAAGCTGATAAAAAAGCGTCGGAGATCGTTCTGTCCATCGCCCCAGCGTCAGTTGTAGATATCGCAAACTGAGCCGCCAACTCAATACGATTGGCAAGACCACAAATTTGTTTGAAGTTATTCATTGGCAATCGCTAAATCGTGCAATCCCATTGGCTTGGGTCTGATCAATACTAACATTCTCACGATTTTTGCGAACGTCACCACACCCCCTAATGCTGGGGCCAGTCCCCTGAGCCATGGGAAGGGGTCTGAGAATTAATCCGGTAGAGTACAGGCTGGCCACCCTTGGACAGATGCAATTCATAGTGTTGCCAAGCGAGATGGGCAGTCATCAACTGCACGATTGCCATTGTGAAATAGATCCCGACACAAGCTGCGATCATCCCCACAAAGCAAGCTGCAAACCCAACAGGAATCATTAGAAGCGAGGTAACTAAAAATCGTTTCCAGACATTGCCAACGAATTGCAAAACGAACTTCAGGTCAAATGCAGATCCAAAATCAAGCCCCCACCCGGCTCGTAAAACCATTGGAAACAAAGTGAGTCCCAACAAAACACTGACCATTGAGAAAAACAAAAACATAACCGGAAGAAAAACCAGGAACACAAAAGGAGCAGCCTCTGGGCCTGCCAGAGAAACACCCGCACCCAACATCATCCAGACAAAACCAACCACCCAAACTATCGGCAGGACAATGAGTGAAGCAATGAGAATTAACAAAACGACCCACAGCCCTCGGATTAAATAATCACCAAGCCGATCAAAGTCAAAATCGGCGTACGTTTGTCCTCTAGAAAGGTGCAGACTGTGCATTACTTCTAACTGATATCCATAAAGTGCGACCGGCCCCACGATTGGGACAAAGACGCACAACGCACAGATCAAAGTGTTCTGAAACCCTTTGGGATTCTCAAAGATATAATTAAACGAACGCCAAAAATCGAACCTGAAATACTGCTTCGTTGGCGGCATAGGCTGCTGGGCAAAAGACGATTGATTTGGATACTGCGACATAAACCTTCGGTTTCAGATTGTTAACTCGAACTGGCAAGACAAACTCGCCACGCTTTCATCCTACTTAATACAAACAGACATTCGTTGACCATCTGAAAATCTTAGCGACCGGCAACCAACGAAACCGTAAAATCCCGGACAAAGCAGGAGACTCGGTGCTGAACCCGCTCAAAGCACTCACCTCACCCCCAATTCACCCTTGATTTTCCAGTGAATTCTCAACATTGGGAAATTTCCGCTGCCTTTGATTGTAACAGTCTCAGCGAATCATCGCTGTTAGAAGTAAGCAAGTAAGTTTCAAAAATTGAAACTGAAAATTACTCTCGACTGAATTTTAAAGGAACCCAGATATGAAACGCTTTTTTACCATCGCAGCAATTTGTTTCGCCACTTCAACAGCTAACTATGCCAACGCTCAAACGGGTCTAGGCGACGTATTCGGATCAGGCACGCCTGCGGCCGACAAAGTCATCCCAGAAAAAACTGAGAGCGAAACCGAAACCGGAATTCATATTGGCGAGGTCTGTACCGAAGCAGGATACATGGTGAAAAACAGTAAAAGTGACTTCGTGGAAATGACCGTCAAAGAGAGCGGTATCAGCTATCCCGTCGTTGTGTACAAATCAGAGTCCAAAGAGATTTTGTGGTTTCAGATCAACTTGGTCAAACTTCCTGAAAACATGGGCGAACACGCAGAGAAAATCAAAATGCTTTTGAACAAGAACGGCAGTTTCGGACCTTGCTTTTACGGGGTTGCTGACAATGGGATGATTCAAATGCTTGGAACCATGAGGATGCCCTCGGTTACGCCTGAAACCGTAGAGAGTCAAGTAGAAATGATGATTGCACAACTGGATGAGCAAATCAAACTTTGGGACACCTCTAAATGGACTGTTGCCCGACACGTCGGATCATGGTCCAGCAAGTTGGATGCGGAATCGGCCATGGTAATCAACCTTCGAGGCAACGGTACTTTTGACTTGACCAACACTTCGGGTTCAAAAACTACCTCGATTACTGGCAACTACCTAATCGAAGCTGGCTCGCTCAAGATGAAAGATTCACAAGGCAACGAGATCGCGGGCAACATCGTTTTCATCGACGGCAACCACTTTGACTTGGACGTCAACAACAAAAGCCTTCGCTTTGAACGCGGATAGTCACCTTTTGACAACTTAAAAATAGATTCAGGGCGTCTTTGGCCAACCGGCCAAAGACGCTTTTTTTGTGCGCAGCCTAACGGAACAAGAGTTCATGATTGCCTGGAAGTTTCAGTAACACTTAGTAAGTAACTTTAGACAAAATGAAAATCCATATCAGATTCACGTAACATCATCGCTCTTTGTACGCTTCTAAAAGTAAGCAACAACACTTCCATCTAAAACTAAGGCTCGAGAACACCATGGTCAACTCAACACTAAAAACAATCGCAATTGCAGCACTTGCCATGTTCGTTCTCGTTCAGAGCGGTTCAGCAAACGAGAACGTATACGACCAGGCTTTGCAGTCAACCGTATGGATCGTTGGCAGTACGGGATCAGGAACCGGAGTACTGGTTGATGAATCTGAGCGGTTAGTCCTTACGAACTATCACGTCACAAAAGGGCAAAAGAACATCGCTGTCGTGTTTCCGATCATGCGAGCTGGCCGTGCGGTAAGCGAAAGAGATTTCTACCTGGCCAATCCAGAAGAACGCAGCGTCAAGGGAACGATCGTTGCATGTGATCAATTACGAGATATCGCAATTGTCAAAGTCGATTCCATTCCTGACGGAGTCGTACCGATTCAATTCGGCAAACCCAGTCGCCCTGGCCAGACGGTCCATTCGATCGGCAACCCGGCAGCAAGCGACGCGCTCTGGATTTACACCTGCGGAAAAGTCCGCCAGAACTACTACCGCAAAAGCCAGATCAAAGATTATGGAACGATCCAAATGCAGATGTTGGAAACGGATTCACCGATCAACCCTGGCGACAGTGGTGGACCGATCGTCAACGACAATGGAGAGCTGGTTGGGATCTCGCAAAGCATCTCGCTTGATTCACGACTGTACAGTTACGGCGTCGATATCTCTGAGATCACATGGTACCTGAACAAGTATCGTAAGTCAGAAACATCGGTTGCCCAAGCTGATCAAGAGCCGGACAACCCTTCTGTCGCAGGTGCAAGAACTGCAGGGTCGTTCAAAGACATTTCGATGTTCAACCCAACGATTGCTGAAGAAAAATAGTTCGCGAATCCATTGCTTTTTTAGTCGCAATTGAAAAAAGCGGTGAACCCAAAGCGGAAGAATCCACTCAGTCGGGGAGATTGGATGGTTGCTGAAATCAAAGTGAAATCAGCAGCCTCCAATCGACCGACTTTTATTTCGTGTCTTACTCTGCCGAAACCTGGCATTGCTTATGCTTTCTGAATCATTCATCTTCGACAACGTCAAAACCCCTCGAACATTTCTTTCTTATGCAATACTGGCCGAGATCAACAAAGCGCTTTCCAACCAGGAGGTTGTCGAAACCAGCGCGTACAACTTTCTGTTCGAAGGTTTTTCCAAAAAGGGCCACTGCAAAATCGAGATTGATCCTCAATTTCTCAACCAGATTCCTGTTTATTGGTCACATCATGGCGCCCGAGAACACGTTGTTTTGGGCAGCTGGAAGGTGACATGGCAGGGGCATGATTTCCAAGTCGTTCGCACCTCCTGGGAAACAAACTGTGGACCTGATCGGCGACATTGGATCGTCGCACCCAACAGACAAATCGCGATCGACTTTTTCTCAGCAGTTTGCACCTGGGCGGACGAACGTAAGCAAGTCATCAATGTATTTGCCGAAGGTTATTGGCAGCAGTGTCCTGACCTCTACAAAGCGATCCAGTCTTCCACCTTGGATTCACTCATCTTGCCAGCGGAATTAAAAGCGGCAATCCTCGATGACTTTGACCGCTTTATCGAGTCTCAGGAGAACTACGCGAAATACGGCGCCGCTTGGAAGCGAGGCGTGCTATTCATGGGGCCGCCGGGCAACGGGAAAACTCATTTTATCCGCGCATTGGTAAGGCACCTCGACCTCCCCTGTTTTTACGTCAAGAGTTTTGAAACTGGCAACAATTTTAAAAGTGCGGGGATCCAAGCGGTCTACGAAACGGTCCGGCGAGCGGCACCTGCGATTTTGGTGTTGGAAGATCTCGACTCTCTGATCAACGACGACAACCGAACCTACTTCCTCAACGAGCTGGATGGTTTCGAAGATAACAATGGCATCATCACGATCGCCACGACCAACCATCCGCAAAAGCTGGACACTGCGATTCTTGACCGACCAAGTCGATTTGATCAGAAATGGAATTTCGGACTGCCTGAGTTCGAAGAGCGGTTGGCGTTTGTCAGCCGCTGGAGCGAGCAACTGCCCGAAAATGTCGGATTGAGTTTGGAAGAAGCCCGACAAATCGCAAACGAGACCCACGATTTTTCCTTCGCATATCTGAAAGAGCTCTGTCTGGGCTCGATTCTGAAATGGGTGCGCGATGGGGAACAAGGTTCGCTTGCGAAAACGTTTCAGGACTACCGCCAAACATTGCAACAACAATCACCTCGCTTGACTACGGATGCGGCTACCTAAAGGGGCATAGGCGATGAAGCCAATCAGCAACAAGCCGAATTTGAATTATCAAAACTTTTGCTGTCTAATTGAGTTCATTGCATTGCTGTATTTTGGGATCGCTTTTCGGAGGGTAGAAAAAAAGTGCTCCGTTACTTCCGCCGGTTTTCGCTGAAATCCCTTCTCGTTCTAATTCTGATCGCGTGTGTAGCCTCTTTGATCGCGAGCAGGTACTTCCAGTTTAAACATGCGATTGCGACGATTCGTGAGACTGGGGGTGAAATCATGTATCAGACTCAGAACCCTGTGTATGAGGAGGAATTCCGGTCATACAGATGTCCGTCCATAGTGTACCAAACTGAATATGGGACACGGCAACTGATGACTTCAGCTTATAACTCCAAAACGAAGGTCAAATTTGATCAAGAAAAGATAATCGACGAAAACTTCGGAAACTGGTTTCGTGGAAAATTAGCCGTGAAATGTGTTCTAGTTGATCTCGAATTTGCAGACGATGATGTAGTCGATGCTATTCGCCATCTCAACGGTGTAACAATGGTTCTTGGCAAATGCGCTGTTCTAGAAAATAACGATAACCGAGTCTTCGATGATATCCGTGACTACTTTCGCGAGTGCAATCAGCAAGAAGAAACGATGCAAATGCTCTCCGACAAATTTCCTGATGCTAACTGCCGTTCTGAATTTCCCGATTGTAAATCTTGGACGTCGGGCAATTTTTGAGGCATTAATTGGAAAGAGTTGAGATATCTTCGGCGTCACCCGAAACGGTCGCCATCAGCTCCTTGATCGCTTCGCCGGGGATCGCGATCACGTTTGTTGATTTGTCGTTGATCGAAGAATTAATCCCGAACACTTGGCCTTGTTCATCTAAAAGCGGAGCACCGACACAAGTATCGGAATACCCGTTGTGGAGCATATACTCGATCTGTTGACTGAATTTCAGATCTTCAACTCTAGATTGGAATTCGAAATCCAAATCATCGAACTTTTTTCGCCTGCTGAACAGCACCTCTTTCGGCCACGCGAAATTCTCGGTCCCTGGAGGTGAGCACTGCAACAAGTACAATCCACCAACCACCGAATCGGTGTCTCTGATTTTCACTTCTGACAAGCTGCGGACCAGTTCACGATTGATCGACAAAATCACCAAGTCGTGAACGGGATCCTGAGCCAGCACACCACGAACTGAATCGGTTGAATCCAATCGGACTCCGTTGAACTTTTGTAAATCTTCGGCTGCGTTCTGAACTTCGATTTCTTGCGCGTTTTTCACGCCGCTAAGACTGGTGACAACCCAGCCTCTACGATCAACGATCGTTCCCGCAACGTAATGGCTGCTCGAGCCTAAATCGACTTTTAAGCGAACTACGTGGTTGTGGGTTTTCCGCCAAAAATCTTCGACTTGCCGAGAACTAAAATAGCTGTAGCTTGGCATCTTTGGCGGCTTGTCCGGCGGTGCGTTGGTCGGTGGTTCGACTACGTCATCGGAAACTCCTTCGCCACGAAAAACAGAACTCTTAGTGCCTTTGGAATCGGGGTCGTCAGGCCCTTCGGCTGATTTAGGTTGCTGATTTTGCTCAGTTCCGTTTTCTTCCCCGGTCTCTGAAGTCGTGTCTTCTGTTTCCGTAGCTGGCGAATTGTTTTTCGCCGTCTGTTTCTTCTGGTCAGGCTGAAAAAAAGCCAGAACAACAAACAGAGCAATCGCACTGATGATTACTGCGGCCCCCATAATAATTGGGCCGACCAAACTCTTCTTCCGTTTCAAACGGGCTCGAGTCCTGGTGGAGCGAGTAATTCCTGTCGCGATCGAACCCGATTCAGGCTGAACCAAATCGGGAGATGCTCCAGAGACGGCCTGGGCCATCGGGGGAGAACTGGCAACCGGTTGTGCGAGCGGAGGCTGAGGTGGCGTTTGTTTTACAACGGCAACTTTGAGCGGAGATTCTTGAACTCGATTGGAAGCAAACTCAAAATCGTTTTTGCATAATCCGCATTTGATTTTTGGTTGGCTTTGCGTGCTTTCAATTTCGAATCGGTTTTCGCAGAACGGGCATTCAATCAATACTTTCATTTATGCGAGTGCTCCCGACCGCCTACAAAATTGTGTTTTAACCTTAGCTACTATCTGGCCAACCTGAACTGCCAAGTTTGTAGTTCCGGCTTTAGCCGGAATTCCGCCTGAAGGCGGTACTACGAACTATGCATTTTTCAGTTCAGACCGACTACTGTTGTAAATCATAGCACGATACTGTGTTCTATCCAGCGTTTAACCGTGCGAGCATTGAACTCACAGCTTCTCACAGCCTCAGCGCTACGGCTTCTTGACGATTTTGGGCGAACGACGATTGGGATAGCAATGACGACAGATTTGACATTTAGTACCATCGCACCCACGCGCGGTGCAGTATTCTCGACCGTAAAAGATGATTTGTAAGTGAAGCTTGTTCCATCGCTTTTCGGGGAACACCTTTTTTAAATCGGCTTCGGTTTGCTTGACATTTTTGCCCGATGTCAGCCCCCAGCGTTGAGCTAGTCGATGGATATGCGTATCAACAGGAAAAGCGGGGACGCCGAACGCCTGAGCCATAACGACACTGGCGGTTTTATGCCCAACACCCGGCAACGCTTCCAGCTCGGCAAACGTTTTGGGGACTTTGCCGTCGTGCTCTTTGATCAAGATCTTGGATAGTCCGGATATCGCTTTCGATTTTTGCGGTGACAAACCGCACGGACGAATGATTGCTTGAATCGTTTCGACCTTTAGCTTTGCCATTTTAGCGGGCGTGTTGGCTTTCTTGAACAACGCAGGAGTTACTTGATTGACTCGCACGTCGGTACACTGGGCGCTAAGCAACACGGCAATCAAAAGCGTGTAGGGATCGGAGTGGTCCAGTGGTATCGGCGGGTTGGGGTAAAGCCGCGATAGCTTTTTCAGAATGTACTCGGCACGTTCTGCTTTTTTCATCGCTGGGTAAGACCTCGCCTGAATCGAGTGAACGTCTTGCGAGGACCGGCGCTCCGCCAGAAACGGCGGATGGCGCCTTGTCGCTTAATGATGTTGAGTAATTTGGCCAATTAGAACCCAAGCAAGATGAAACCCAAGATGGCTTACTCACCACCTTCTGCGGTGTTGCCACTCCCGGCCGCTTTATCTGGCTGGGTTTTCGGCTCTTCTGATTTCTCTTCTTCTGGAGTGTCCTTCTCGACTTTGTTAGGAACGTATTCTGTTCCGCGGTCGCGAATGATCTCAACCGATTCCATCACATCCGCTCCAGCACCAGGTATCGCCCCCGCAAAGGTGTAGTTCACCTCCAACGTTCGCAAGACATCCATGCCAGAAACGATCCGACCGAATACGGTATGTTGTCCGTCTAATTCATTGGTTCGCCGGTGCGTCAAAAAGAACTGAGAGCCACCCGTATCTCGCCCTGAATTCGCCATCGAAAGTGAACCGGTAAAATGGCGACGCGATTCTGGGTTGGTGCATTCAGAGTAAATTTTATAGCCCGGGCCACCGGAGCCGTCTCCTTTTGGACAGCCGCCTTGGGCCACAGAACCTTCGATCACTCGATGAAATTTAAGGTCTTTGTAAAAGTCGTTTTTGATGAGACTGATAAAGTTAGCGACCGTACCTGGTGATTCGTTCTCAAACAACTCCAGAACGATTTCTCCCTTGCTTGTGATTAACTTTACTCGAGGCAGGTCATCTGCTTTTGCTTCGGCTTGGCGAATGACCAGTTCTTCAAAGATCTCTTTAACGGGAATCTCAGCTTGCTCTGATGCCGCAGCGATTTCGAAAAAGCGTGGGTTGATACCACCCTCAATCAGTTGTTGCCCAAGCTCAAGGACATCTTCGTCCTGCCCCGCGCTGGCATCGTTCATCATAGCGCCCAGAAGGACCTGGACAACGGAGATATTATTCGGTTCTTTTTCAAACTCAGAAACGGCTTCCGCTTTTAGCTCTTCAACCAACACGTTGGCATCATCGACGAGAATTTGATAGTCCTTTCGGAGCTCGTCCTGTTTCTCAACGTCTTCGGTGGCAGCATCGTATTCTGCCTTGGACTCATTCAGTTTCGAGTCAAGCTCTTTCCACTCGGCCAACAGGCGGTCGAATTCGGTCTGTTGTTCAGGACTGGATTCCTGGCAAATGCCAGTCTGGGACAGGCTAATTACGATAGTAAGGCACAAGTAAAATGCACAACGGCAAAACATGGAACAACTCCGTTCGTTGTTGTTGGGGTAAAAGCTTTTGATATTCAATGTAGTGTTTCAATCGCGTCGCAAAGCAATGTCACGACTATTTGTTTTCTGGTTGCATGGACTCACCCGAATCAGCGGGAGCGACTGGTAAAGCCAGCTTGTTGGGCACGTACTTAGTACCTGGACGCCGGTTGCTAACCTTGATGCTTTCGATCGTCACAACTTCGTCAGGTTCCCCAAGGGGACCGGTTATGGGAGCTTGAATTCTAAGGATTACATCGGCGCCTTCAATGACACGTCCGAAAACAGTAAAAGAACCGTCAAACCTCGTCTCTGGTCGCTGGCAAATGATAAACTGTGAACTGTGATTCTGTTGCTCGCCAAGAGGGACCATGCTGACACTCAAGGTAAAGTGTTTCCTTGCATTTTCATTGGTCGCTTCGCCCGCAACAAGATACCCCGCGCTGCCAGTGCCCGAATTGGTCGGGCACCCTGTCCGGACAAATTCGCCTCTCCGCACGTCAAAAATCGTCTTTTCTGCATAAAACCCTTGGTCTGCCAGGCTGACAAAATTAGCGACCGTACCAGGAGCTTGATCTTCAAACAGCTCAATTTTGAAGGTCCCTTCGCTGGTTTGAACAGTCGCCAAGGGCAAGGTGGATGTGTTCTGGCGAAGCTCAAGTTCTTTCTGCCAAGCCTGACTCGATTTTTTCAAGGCTTCGAATTGTAACTCAAGCTGTTCCGATGCGTTGTCCTCCTGAAGCTTCATAATGTGTTGGGCTGCCATGTCAAAGTCATGGATCATACACGAAGCGCTGGCCGCTAACTCGCGCACTGAACGAACGTCCATCTCTTTGGACATCAGCAACTCACAAATTTCGATCGTCTTTTGTGGATTGAGAGGAAGGCGATATTTGTTTCCATAGACACTGGCACTCGCAAAAACAAAAAGATCACGAACAAGTATTCGATCGGGATCGGAGTCCGTTTCACGAAATGCTTCAACTGATGATTCAAAGATGTCGAAAACAAGCTGTTTTTTTTCATCCTCCAGCGCATTGACCTGAGCCATTTGCATTTTTTGTTTGTTTGGCATTCCGACCGATAGGTTTGCAAAGATTGCATTGATTTCCTGGTCGATCATTCCCATTCGCTTCCTTTTTGCGAGGTAGTCGGCAAGAGCAGGGCCTATTTGTGATGGATCGTCTTGTCGGTTTTGCGACCCGAACTTTTCAGAGTCTTGAGCTCCCTCTCGTTTTTGGGATCCGGGCATCTCAGTGTCTTGAGCTCCCTCTCGTTTCAGTGACCCGGACATTTCGCCGGAAGGCGGAATC
>CAZDBA010000020.1:21181-24502 GCA_964503615.1 uncultured Pirellulaceae bacterium | reverse complement strand
GTCTTGAGCTCCCTCTCGTTTCAGTGACCCGGACATTTCGCCGGAAGGCGGAATCTCGCTCTCTCGTTTCTGCGAACCGGACATCTCTGAGGGCGGATCTTCCTGTCGTTTCTGGGAACCCGACATCTCAGGTTCGGAAATTTGCGCCCAAACAACCGAGGCGAAGAAAACGATCCCCAATGTCAAAAGTGAAGTTAGTGTTTTCATAATTTGTTCGTAGAGATTCCGTACTGAATTTTCCTGGTCGCCTAAAACTTGCTGATCAATGTTCCAAAACGTTTGTTACTTGGGAGCCTCTGATGTTACTCTTGGCAATTTCTTGAACTTATACTCACTATCAGGGCGTTTCCGAGTCACAGTCGCTTTTACAATCAAGTCTAATTGAGCTTCCTCTATGGGTTCCGATTCTCCGTCTTCGTTTATTTGGTAAGTGTGAGTAATGCTGTCAACTACATTCATGCCTTCGATGACTCGACCAAAAACAGTGTTCTTTCCATGCAGAAAAGGGTTGGGTTGAATGCAAAAAAAGAACCGTTCGTTTCCCGAATCGGGTTCCCCATTGTTGCCCAAACCTAACGAACCCCGAAAAGGGTAACGAGCATTTTCTCGATCGAACTCGTCAACAATACCATAGTTAAGATCAACTGTAACAGGTTTGAGACTAAAGTGCGGATGTCCGGTTTCTACAACCAGATCCTGAATCACACCGTGGAACACTTTACCATCATAGTATCCCTGTTCTATTAAAGAGATAAAGTGTGCAACCGTTTCAGGCGCTTGATCCTCAAACAGTTCGACTTTGATTATACCTTTCGTGGTTTCAAAGGTAGCAAGCGGTAAATCTACATCCAACTTGCGTAATTCTTCCTCACGTTCAAACTCGGTCACCAGTTCGCCGATCGATTCAAACAGCTTGGTGTGTTTCTTTTCGACATCGGCCAACAAGTCACTGTTTTCATCGAAGAACTTTTTCGCAATCTCAAACTCGTTGACTCGAATTGCTGACATCGCGGTTAGGAATTGGAAATTTTTGGCATCCGGATAGGTGGCAACCAGCTTCTGACCAATGCGAAATGCTTCAGCTGAAAAACCGGCTCGAATAGATTTCTCCGCCACGCGAGCCATAAAATCAGCCAGCTCCGGCGATGGTTTTTCCTGCGCATCAAACAGGTTTGTTGCCGCAACAATCGTCGCTTCCAAACGGGTCTGGCCTTCGCTCTTTAACCGGTCCCACTGATCACGAAGATCCAACGACTCATCACGTGTTGAGTCGAAATAGCTCACTTTCGTGCGCGACAGAATTTCCATCGTTTCGCGCCATGCTTTGACCTTTGCCTGATAATCAGCTTCCAGTTCTTCGATCTGGCTAGCGCTAATTTTTTCAGCGGACGCAGCATTTGCAACTGATGTCTCAGGTTCCTGCGCACCAAGATTCGTTACGGCGCAAGCGAAATAAGCGCCAATCAAGCAATATGCGAAAACGGCTCGTTGTATTCGCCGATTCGATTTCATGGGAGTTTCCTTTTGTCTGCGTTGAACCGAAACCTTCGATGCCGCACTGCTCATATTTAGTGGACCAAAAATCTCGCTACGAGTCCTGTGTCTTTGTCCGAAAATTGAAAATCATTAGATTTCATCAAACCAAGAAGACCAAGTAGGCCTTAAAATACCCAACTAGGATCCGGCCAATATATCATCCCAACCCCGTTTCGGCTCAGACGACTTCTTTTGAAATTTTGGCTCTGTTAACTAACTCCCCATGTTTATACTACTTGACTCTTCAGGTGGTTCCTTCACCGGTAATTTAATGGCAAAAATCTCACACCGTAAACAACTCAGGAATTGGAACTCGAATCAGCCCCAGCCTAAGCCGGGCAAGCTGAGAATCGTGGGGGGCAAATACCGAGGACGGCAAATCGAGTACTTGGGCGATCCCCGCACACGCCCCATGAAAGACAATATCCGAGAGGCGCTGTTTAATTTGGTAGGGGGTTGGATTCCTGAAAAGGCGATTATTGACTTGTTCGCCGGAACAGGAGCGGTCGGAATCGAAGCGCTCAGTCGCGGGGCAAGCCAAGCGATCTTGATCGAACGCCACTTTCCAACAGCAAAGGTGATCAAGCAGAACATCAAAGCGATCGATGACACGATGCCTGCCGTCGTTGAATCGATGGATACTTTCTTTTGGGGTCGTCAGTTTCTCCGCCAAGGATCGGAAAGACCGACCGAACCCTGGGTCGTTTTCTGCTGTGCACCGTATGACTTTTACGTCCAGCGAGAAGAGGAAATGCTTACGTTGATTGGCGGGCTCAAGGACAGCGCGCCCGACGAGAGCATCCTGGTTGTCGAGTCCGATTCGCGTTTTAATCCGAAACTTCTTCCTGATTCGGAAAGTTGGGTTGTTCGAGAGTACCGACCCGCGCGAGTTGCAGTTTGTAAAATTGGTTCCACTTTGGATGAGTCGGACCAGAGCACTAACACTTAAACTTATACTTACCGGCAAAGTCACAGTCCCGCAAAGTCTGACTAAACTTCCGTATCCGCAGATCTAAGCTGCTTGCATCGAGTGATTGCAAATCTCCTGATTGAATTTGAAAACCGCTTTCACTTGCGTTCCTAAAACACCGATATTTCTCTAGGGGCTGAGTTTTTCCATTTTTGAGTAAGCAGTCTTTTCAGCCAGCCCACCTCGGATTAAGGAAGTTTGTAGATGCCGTCACGTTTCGGTTGGCCGTTCGCTGTTGGAGTGCTGCTCCTGCTGTTCACACTCATGTTGTTGCATGTTTGGGTTCAAGAGTCACCGAACCATTCTTTTGCCCACTTGAAAAAAGCTGACCGCACAAGCTCTCAATCTGACTCTTCTGCTAAAGCCCATTTCGCATCCGACGTAACAGCCGCTGAAGTTAAACCGGTCCCCTACACGCGCGGCGTAACGAATCCATTTTCGCTGCCCAAAGCCAAGGCAACGGTCTACAGCAAGTCGCCTGTGATCAATCCGATCAGCACTCCGGTCTCTCGCAAAGCTTCGACATCGACAGAGGTGTATGACCCGTTCAAATCTGCTGCTTGGACCGTCTCCGAGGAATCGGTACGTCTGGCGAAAACATTCGGTAACGATCCGTTCAATGAAGAATTATCAAATCCGCAAAACGACGATGCCTGGGAACTGGATTCAGACCCTGATCTCAATGCGGAACCCAATTCTCCGCGAAACAATCTGAATAAACTTGCAGAAGTGATGCCACAAACTGATGTTTCGGAAGAGTTCAGTTCGGATCCTGGCTTGGACCCGTTTATCGAATCAAAACCTATCGAATCAAA
>CAZDBA010000020.1:13695-21081 GCA_964503615.1 uncultured Pirellulaceae bacterium | reverse complement strand
TATCGAATCAAAACCTATCGAATCAAAGTCGATCGCATCAGAACCTATCGAATCAGAGCCTCGGAACCCGTTGGTTAAATTCGCTTCGACTAGCAAGGCAAAACCGCGAGTGCTGACATCTGCGATTAGCACTCCGCATCGATCACCAGCACAACCCCTTGTCGAGATCGTGATTCCTGAATGGGACCCCTATGCTGTTTGGCCGAAACCAACCGCGATTATCGCTCAGCTTGAAGAGTTACAAAAGATCAAGGCAACCGAACCGTGGGCCACGCAGACACATCAACTGCTTAAACTGCTGCACTGGACCGGTTCGATTGACGACCCAAACTCGGCAGTCATTTTCCAGCAACTCACGACCAAGTTGGAAGAACTGGACAACCTCTGCATGCAAGTTTCCACAGTCCCAGTAAATTCGCCCGAGTACGCGCAGGGCTATTTGGCAAGTCGGTTGCGAACGTTCCACTACGACATCGCAAAGCGGGTTGTGTTGTGGTCGGCCATGCACAATGTTGCCGTTCACAACCAGTCACAAATCGTGAATGAGGTGCCCGAGAGAAACCCGATGATGCAAGTTTCTCAGTTTCGTTTCGCTGCACCCAACGTAGGCGCTGAGTGGTCAGACTATTTGGCTTTGGACGAGCTTACTCAGTCGTTCAACAGTTTGAACCCGAACCCAAAGACTCAGCAAAGTGCTGCAAGGCAAACTCTGACTCGATACTTTTCGACTGCGCTGGCATCTGAGCATCATCAATTCCTGGATCCGTACTTCGACGAACAACTATTGGGTTATCTGCGAGACAAAGCCGCCGGACCAGTCAATCTTTCCAAATTGCTAACGATGATCGAGTACCACGAAGCGAATCCATCCGGTTACTCCAACGCGAAAGTTAATGACTTTTACCAGAGCCTGCTTTGGTCAACGGACAACACCTCTCAGCATCTCGCGGCTCAACTGGATAGCCATTATCGAAACGCAAACGTTCGCATTTCAATTTCGGACGCGTTCGTCAACCGGTTGATCCCTCAACAAGCAGAATCAAACCTGCCCATCAATGAAACCGTTTTAGGAGCCAACATTCGCGGGAATGGACGACTCAACAACCGATTGCGAATCCGATTGCTGCCAGATAACCGAAAAGTCAACTTGCGGCTGGAAGCCAACGGAATGTTTCGCTCAACGACTCAGGCCCGTAGAAGTGGCTTCACGGTCGACAACCAAGGCCAAACTCGCTATCAGGCTTTCAAGAATCTGGCCATTAGTCGCCATGGTGTTCAGGGCTCGCCCACTCAGGCTTTTTCAGAAACAAATTCGAGTGTAACTCGTTTGAGATCGAACCTGGATCCGATTCCGCTGGTGGGTTGGATGGCCAGACGGATCGCTAAAGACAAAATCGCTCAGTCCACTCCGCTAGCCGAGGAGATGACTGATCGAAGGATTGAACACTCGGCGAGGCAGGAAATTGAATCGCAAGTCCATCAGCAAATGGCAACCTTACAAAACTATTTAAAAACCAACTTGATGCAGCCTCTCATTGCGATGGAGATGGAGCCAACTCCTCTGGAAATGAGGACCACTTCCGACCGCATCATCATGCGATATCGGCTGGCCGGTCGCGACCAGATGGCTGCACACACGGCCCGCCCAAGAGCATTGGCAGACAGCCTAATGAGCTTGCAATTTCACGAGTCAATGATAAACAACCTGTTGGATCGAACAGAGTTGAAAAGCCGCGAATTCACCTCTGAAGAACTGGTTCAACATCTACGCAACATATTTCGGTCTGAAGAGGCAATTGGTACCAAGGAGATGGAAACGGATGCAACTTTCGTTTTCGCGCCCTATGACCCTTTGCGAATCGGTTTCGTTGACAACAAAGTTGAACTTACTCTCAACTTGAAAAAGTTCCGCATTGGCAAAGGAAAGACCTGGAAGAACCTGAACATAAAAGCGACTTACCACCCCTCGGCAACGGGAATGAAACTCACGCTTGTTCAAGACAAGGCAGGAATCAGCCTGAAAGGTTCCAATCTAAAATTACGTGACCAGATCGCAGTTCGAACCGTATTCACTGCAATGTTCGAAGACCGTTACGAAATGAACATCCTGCCGAAAAACTTTGGCGAACATTTTGATGCAAACAGCCTCCGCATTGCACAGTTGGCAATCACAGATGGCTGGATTGGGATTTCGTTGGGTGAACAACTTTACGATCCAGTTCCGTACCAAGCCACCGAGCAGAGTTATCCTGCTTCGAGCGTACCGGTATACAACTTTCGTCGATAAAACGATGCCCAAGTCATTTTCGGGTTGAATCGTCAAACGTCGTGTTAGAATAAAACGTTCTTAACGTTAACACATGAATCTCGACGGATCCGATGATAGGAAAACTTGCCAAACTGGCTTTTACAATCTGCCTGACATTGTTCTTCACGCACCACTGCAACGGGCAATTTCAGACAAGGATCCAACTGGACGCAAATAAAGGCATCGATGGTCGGGCAGCGTTGGATGAGTACTTCGACGGTATCCAAACAAGGTCCCAAGCCCGACTCGCTATTGTCATCGAGAAAGTACGTGTCGAATGCCAACTGGACGACGACCAGGTCCAGGAACTCACTGAGACTTTGGACCTCATCTCTGAAAAAATCGTCTACTCCGAAAAGATGAACCAATTGATCACCCTTCGTAGACACCAACAACGTGTCGGGTTTGTGTTGGACGAAAATGGCGATGTTATCCAAGGCGAAGTTAAGAATCAAACCCGCAAACAGGCTGAGATCGGGATCAAAACGATTTCTGAAATTGCGATCGAAAAATCCGAGGTTGTACAGCGAACAATTTCTGATTCACTGACACCGGCGCAAAACGAAAAATGGGATGCGTTCGTCACCAAACAAGCCGATTCGATGCGAACTTCTGCGGTCGATCTATTCATCAGCCGCATGGATCTCCTCTTGATTCTGAATGACGAGCAGCGAACCCAACTTCGTGAAGCGTTTCTTAATGATGAATTCGCGGACGCACTCGCAGACGACTCTCGCTTCGCCGAGCTGAATCGCACCCACACTGTCGCAAGAGTTGGGAACAGACAGGAAGAAAAATACACTCACCTTGTCAGCGACATCCTTGAGGAGGGGCAGCTAAAAGAGTGGAAACGAGTCTTTGAGCGCGAACTAGCAGCACTCAAAAAACCGAAGGGACTGGGAACAAAGGCCCCGGTTTATCAAAAGTAGACAGACCGCTTGGCAAACACCAAGCACCTATCGAACTGGACGCCACTGAGGAACGTCCACGGGATTCCCGGCTGTCGTGGGCACCGAACGTACGTTTCGATCGTTCGGGTAACGCTGACCGCGACCAACTACGCTGTCGTCGATTTCCAAATCATACCCGCTGTCCGGCGGTGTGACCCGAATATCCAGTGAAGTCTCCAATCGTTCGCCTTGCGGCGTGGTGTAGCGAACAAAAACCAGTAATCGATCGTTTCCAGGTACACGTCGTTGCCAAGGCAAATCAAGCAACAAACCCCGTTGGCCACGCCGATTGGAAACGAGCGATTCGACTTGATACGACTCATACTTCCAAAGCCCAATCCGTTGTTTCTCACCAATTTCAGAGGGATCAATCAAGCTCACAACCAAGTCCGATGCCACAGTCACAATGCGGCCCCGTTCGTCCAATGGCTGAATCAAAAGACTAATTCCATCTTCTTCTCCGTCATTGTCAAAATCACGGCTATAAGTGTGCTCGGGATTGATAAAGACCTGTTCCACGCGAGAGGCAGACCCACGCCCCGAATTCGCCTCAGCGAAATCGGTGTATTCGTCATACTCTTGACCAGCAAGGTATCGGTCGTCCAATGGCTCAGAATCTAATGAGTATTGATCTTGAGGCTCGTCCCTAACGGGTCGCTGCGCAGAGGATTGTTGCCATCGCGGTTGGGCATATTGACTGTTGCGACCCCCTACCTGGCCTGTGTCGTATTTGTTGAACAACTCTACGTTGTTGACGGAAGGATTTCGATTTTGCGCCCATCCGTCTGTTTCTCGGCTGCCAGAACCCGAACGCTGTCTCCAACTATGCAAATCGTTTTGCGCAGCGAATCTTGGATCGGGTTGAAACGGAACGTCACGGCCCGTTCGCGAACGAACTTGATCGTTAACCCCCTTCAAGAAATTCCCGGGATTGATGGAGCGGGGACGACTGGAGCTTTTTGAACTCGAACCGGCAGGCGTTTCATCAAACGGCTGTCCTATTGGATCAATGATTTCCTGGCCTTGTATCGCTTCTGGTCCTTGGTTTTGCAAATGGTCTAAACTTGGATCTTCTATAAAATGCTGGTCCGAAATGAGCGGTTGGATCGGTTGGTCCGTGATCAAATGGCCGTTACTGGGATTGTTGTAAATAACACCACTCTGACCAACAAAGCCTTGGTGGCCTGTCGCGCCGTAGACCGGATTGCCACAATCGGCACATGTTGCGTGGCCAACGGCACTGCCTGCGTACTGGACGTCGCCAGGGTAATACTGATCTACGTACCCACTAGTAATGGCGTTATCCACCATTCCGTGGTCAGCACATCTTGATTGGAGCGCATAGTATTGGTCTTCGAGATCCAGAATCTCGGTGCGCAACAATGCGATTTCACGTCGACTGCTTGAGTCGGTTGCTCTACAGCCAAGTGTGACAGCCGCCAAAGCGATAATGATCCAAAGTCGCATGGGGGAATGCGCCTCTTTTGAACTAATTGCAAACAAATGAAGGGCGATCTTTAGGGGAAATTCGCTTTCTACATCAACCTCAATTCAGTGTCTGAAACTATCGTTTCGCCAGCGGATATTGGACCTAAAGCCGCTAGCATGCGTTCGATTGGGTCTTTAATTTATAAAACTCTGTTCGATTTTCCTTGGTTTTTCACTGTTTTGCCATGAATGGCGCAAAGCCGACTCTCTGTAGAGCCGATGGCAAGATTACCGATCTATTCGTCGGAATTATCCCGACAATCGGTCTAAATTCACGAACTAATGATATCGCTTTGCGGAAAACCGTATCGCGTTCACGCCGCTACATTACACCGAGTTGATATGGATTTCGAAGATCTACTGGAGCGCCGCCCAGACGCTGAAACAGTCCGCCGCGCCACTTATGGGGTATTGGTCCTGATCGGCTTGGTTGCAATCGTGACCCTCGTCATGACGATGTTCTGTCGTGTTGACGCTTCCGAGCAAGGTATCGTCCTTCGATTTGGAAAACACGTTCGAACGATCGACCCCGGCCTGCAAATGAAAATGCCATGGCCGATTGAACAGGTTTACACCGTTCCTGTTCGCCGCGTGCAAACGCTCGAGTTCGGATTCAACACAGTCGCAGCCGGTCGCAATACGTCCTACGCACCAAGAAACAAAATAAACGATGAAGTGGCGGACATGCTGACGGGCGATTTGAACCTGGCTCATGTTGAATGGATCGTACAGTACCGCATTCAAGACGCATTCGATTCGTTGTTCAGCGTTGGCGGTGGAGACGATATGTACTGGGAATCGGTATCGCACAAAATCCGCAGTAACGACGTCAATCCGGCATTGCCTGATACGATTCGCGATGTCTCGGAATCGGTAATGCGAAAATTAGTGGGAGACCGCAGTGTTGACTCAGTACTAACCATCGTTCGAGAAGAGATCGCTTCGCAAGCCAAACGCGAAATCCAGCAGATGCTGGACAAGTTCGGCACAGGCGTCGAAGTGATCACGGTAAAACTGCAAACCACATCTCCACCCGAAGAGGTCAAGCAAGCCTTCCAAGACGTCAATCGCGCTCAGCAACAAATGGAGCGTGCGGTCAACGAAGCAGAAGGTGAACGTAATCGCCAGTTGCCCGCCGCCCAAGGTCGACGTGATCAGATGATTTCAGAAGCCGAGGGTTACAAAGAGAGAATCACTCTGGAAACTCTGGGGCGGATCAACGCTTTCAAAGCAAAGCTTGCTGAATATGAAAAGGCGCCTGAGGTTACCAAAAAGCGGCTGTATCTCGAAGCGATGCAGGAGGTGCTTGGGAACGTTGGAAACAAAACGATCATCGACGACTCGGTACAAGGCATGTTGCCCATTCTCAACCTGAACAGCAGCCCGCCGAACCCGCTTCGAAACTGAATCTCAATTCGCTTTCCAAACCTTTCCTGACTAGTACACCTAAAACTCATTCAAAAGAAGCTTGATAAAAATGAGAGTCCTTTTCCTTGTCGGCGTTCTTCTGGTTGTCACAGCCATCCTGTTCTTCTCCTCTGCATTTATTCTGGAGGAAGGCAAGCAGGCCGTGGTGACTCAGTTCAAACGCCCGGTAAAGTTCGTCGACACGCCCGGTCTCAAATTCAAAGTACCTTTCCTGCAAGCGGTCGAGTATTTTGAAAAGAAGATTCTGCCATGGGACGGCGCACCTGAGAATATGCAAACCAAAGATACCATGCGAATCTACGTGGACTGTTGGGCGCGTTGGAAGATCGTCGACCTCGAGACGTTTTACATCAACGTTCGAACTGAGCAAAAAGGCCAAAAGATCCTGGACGATATCGTCGATTCGGTCGTACGCGATGTGGTTGCAGCGAATACTTTGATCGACTTGGTTCGTACGACCAACGATAAACTGATCTACGAGATCGAGCGGCCTGAGATCAGCGTGCTGCCAACCGGCGAAAAGCGCCCGGGCAGTTCAAACGCAGAGCGTACCAAGAACATTGTGACAACCGGGCGTGACCAGATCGAAAAAGACATTCTGAAAATTGCCGGAGAGGGATTGGCAGAAGAGTACGGTATCGAGCTCGTTGCCGTTCACATCAAACGAGTCAAATACAACGACACCGTTCGCAACGAAGTCTACCACCGAATGAAAAGTGAACGGGGCGAAATCGCCAAATCGTTTCAGTCCCAAGCAGAAAAGATGGGCAACCAGATCAAAGGTTGGACCAACAAAGAATTGGATCAAATCGTGGGCCAGATGACCAAAAGATCACAAGAGATTCGTGGTGAGGCAGACGCCACAGTGATCAACTTGACTGCCGAGGCGTATGGTCAGAACCCCGAATTCTACGAGTTCCTCCAGCAACTGGAGCTCTACAAAAATGCGCTCAAGCGAGACACCAGCTTGGTCCTCTCAACCAACAGCGACATGTTCAAAATGTTCAAATCGGTTGACCCAAAACAAGCAGCCCAACTGGATAAGATCCAACTGCCACCTGAGCTAAATGGGCGGGCGACCGTTGAAGAGGATAATTAAGCAACAGGCATCTTCGTGCCCAGCAAAATCAGGAAACAAGACATGAGTGAAGAAAGCGAAGTTGTCTTTTTCGAATCAGATGATCCAGAAATGGCCGCAGCTGCTAAAAGCGC
>CAZDBA010000020.1:0-13595 GCA_964503615.1 uncultured Pirellulaceae bacterium | reverse complement strand
AAGTTGTCTTTTTCGAATCAGATGATCCAGAAATGGCCGCAGCTGCTAAAAGCGCGCGGGAGTCGTTTCGTTGGTTTTGGTATCAGGTCGCAACCGATTTCAATCGCATCGTCCCAGCCAACGCGATGGCGCTGATCTTTAGCTCGCGACGATTTTCGTCGTCAGGTGAGAATCTGCCTTGAGCGAGTTTGTGATGAAGCATGTTGCTTCGGCCTTTTCCAGTAATTGCTGGGCGCGAGCTTCGTCAGTGCCCGCAGGTACTTTTAACTCTACCGTAACCGCAAATTCCGTGAACTGAATCGCGCGCTCGACTTTGTCCAACTTTCCGGTTGCCGTCGCCTGAATGTCGGTAAACTCGAACTTCGACATCCCAGCAATCGCTCGGAACGAAAGCACAAAACAATCGGCGACCGCTGCAGCCAGCAAGTCCTCTGGCGACCATTGGTCACCCGGACCTCCAAACTCTTTGGGAGCATTGGAATCGATTGAACTGAGCCCATCCACCGACAAGCGGACATTACCCGAATTTGTAGCTGATGCAGACGCTGTGTAGTCGTGAGGAAGATTCATTTCGATTTACTGATCCCAAGAGTTTCAATGGCCAACTTTATTTAGGCTTCTTTTCCGACACCGGTTTCGTCCATACGTGAGACGACATGATCGACCAAATTGTAGGCTTTGGCTTCTTCGGCAGTCATAAAGTTATCACGATCGGTATCGGCTTCGATTTTTTCCAGCGTGTGACCGGTGTGTTTGATCAAGACTTCGTTCAAAGTGTGCTTAACGCGCAAAAGTTCTTTTTTGTGGATCAAAATCTCTTCGGCGGTTCCACGCATCCCGGCAAGCGGCTGGTGAATCATGACGCTGGCGTTGGGCAAAGCGTATCGCTTGCCAGGCGCACCTGCGGTGAGGAGCAAGGCACCCATCGAGGCAGCTTGGCCCATGCAGTAGGTGCAAACATCACAAGTCAGAAACTGCATCGTGTCGTACATCGCCATTCCCGCGGTGACGCTTCCACCTGGCGAGTTGATGTACAGGTGAATGTCCGATTTGGGGTCTTCGCTCTGCAAAAACAATAATTGCGCGACGATCGAATTTGAGATTTGGGCGTCAACTTGCTGGCCCAAGAAAATGATTCTGTCTTTCAACAAGCGACTGTAAATATCGTAGACACGCTCATCGCGACCTGTGTTATCAACGACGTAGGGAACGTATGCCATTGTTTGATTCTCGTTTTGGATTTGATTTGTTGGTTCGTTAGTTTTTACGGCGGCTCTTTTGAGAGTTGATCCTCAGAGCTTACGCCATATCGTCATCATCGTCTTCCAGCTCCGGCTTGGTCGTGATCTCATCAACCAGTCCATAATCTTTTGCAGCCTGAGCGTCCATAAAGAAGTCACGATCCATGTCTTTGCAAATCTGCTCAGACGTTTTGCCAGAATGGTTGGCCAGGATCGAGTTGAGCACTTCGCGATTACGCATAATTTCGTTGGCTTGAATCTCGATATCGCTGACTTGCCCGCTTACGCCACCGTGCGGTTGGTGAATCATAACGCGAGAGTGAGTCAATGCATGACGTTTGCCTTTGGCTCCACCGGCCAGCAGGACTGCTGCACCACTGGCACACTGCCCGACGCAATAGGTCGCTACGGGGCAAGTCAAAATCTGCATCACGTCGTAGATCGCCAATGTGGCAATTACGTCACCGCCAGGAGAATTCAAATAGAAATGGATATCTTTCTTTTTGTTTTCCTTCTGCAGATAAAGCAACTTCATCACAATGTCGTTAGCGTTGCCGGCGTAAATTTCGCCTTGTAAGAATACGATCCTGTTTTCCAGTAACAGGTCGCCGAGGGTCATTTGGCGTTGTCGTTGCATTTGCTGATATGAGTAAGAGTTAGTTATTGCATCGGGCAATCCCATTTCACGGGCTTGCTGTTCCGGGTCTCGGCCAACTGCATCATGGATATTGAGTGGCTGATTCATGTGTCGCGATCCTCGGGTTCGAGAGGTCGAATGGGCAAAATTTTGGTTCCAGTACGGAAGAGAGTTTCGATTAAATTTTGCAGTTTGCAAATTCGATCGTTCACATGTTACGCAGCAACTGTTTGGTGCCACGAAAAACGCTTCGCTTCCATCACCAAACGGTAACGGGATTTAGAAATACGAACAAGGCCGGGTTGGCGACGAGGGGGACACTTGGACCGCACCTTGCCATACTGCTGGCTTTGTTAAGCAAATCTCAATCGGTCCTGAGTGAGGTCCACCTATGAAAAAACGCACGCGAGTTGGCGTGCGTTTTGAGAATTTGTTTTGACCAAGCGAATTTTCGCCCTAGTCCTCAGTGGCCGAGTTGCCACCTGAGGTAGGTAGCGGACTTTGGCCAGAATCTTCGTATTTCGCCTCAGGAATGTCGCTGGTTTTGTTGTCGGTCGAGAGGAAAAGATCGACCGCTTCGACTTCCTGCTTTTTCTGCAACTCGTACTTGGTCGCTGTGATTTTGGCTTTCTCGGTAATCAATTCGATCACTTTTCGCTCGATAATCATATTGCGAAGCGAATCCATTTGGCCGGTCCGCTCCAAACGTGCTCGCACCCTTCGTGGCGAGTCGTTCATTTGGACCGCAACTTTGGCGATCTCCAAGTCGTAATCGGCTGGCGAATCTTCGACTTCTTCAACCTCTGCGATTTTCTCAAGGATGAAGTGTTCTTTCAGCAAACGCTCCGTCTTTTCCATGATGTTTTGACGCAAGCTGTTTTCCCGAGCCCGAATTTCCTGATCGGAGAAACCGCTGGAACGCAATTCCATGACGTTACGATCCAGTTCACGACGTGACTGGCGCTTCAGGAGATCGGGTGGCAGTTCCCAATTCGCCGACTCAGTTAGTGAATTACTAATCTGGTCACGAACTGTTTCACGTTGTGAGTACTTGAGCCGCTCTTCCATCGACTGGCGAATCAAGTTTCTCAGTTCTTCAACCGACTCGATGCCCAGACTTTCAGCGACCTCTTCAGGGGTTTGCTCTTCAACTCGTTTGACATCCAGGATCTCAATTTCGAGTTCGATCTCTTTGCCTTGAAGTTCTTCGTTCTCGGCGAACTCACTAATGGTCACCTTGGCCTTCTTGGTCTCTTCTGCTTTGGCACCAATGACGAGTTTGTCAAAACCCTCATAGGTTGCGTCCGAAAAAGTCAGTGTCGGCAGCACGGTCAAAGAAAGTTCTTCAGACGAAGCGATCTCTTCGCCCTCGAAACTGCTGGTCAAATTGCAGACAATCACGTCCTCAGCTTTGACCGCTTCTTCGACAGGTACTAGGTCAGCACGCTGTTTTGACAGTTGTTGAATGTGCGAGTCGATGTCTTCGTCGGTAAATTCGTGCTCCGGTTGCTCGATAGCGATACCATTGTAGTTGGGTACATCGAACTCGGGACGGACTTCGATATCAAACTCATAAGTCAACGGACCTTCGTCGGGAATGTTGACTTGCTCATAGTCCAAATCGGGCTCGCTGATCGCAGAGAACTGCTCGTCTTCGCTAACTTGGGTCAAGCTGTCCATTAGCAGAGAGCCTTTGACTTGCTCACCAACTTGCTTGCGGAATTTAGCTTCGATCAAGTTCCGTGGCGCTTTGCCTTGGCGAAAACCTGGCACTTCCGCCTTAGGTGCAAGTTCGTCAAATTGCTTTTGGTAGTAACGTTCGATTTCTTCACGAGGGATCGAAACTGTTACATGCCGTTCGCAAGCGCTGACCTCTTTGACTTCGATCGATAGGTCCAGCTTTTGTTCTTCGGCGACTTCTGGAGCGTCGGTTGTTTCAGTACTCACTTTGCATACCTATGGTGGTTTTTGGAATAGGAGAAAGTCTACCCTGTAGAACTCTTAAAAAATCACTATGCCATCAAAATAGCTCGATAGTGATCACCACTATCGAGCCTCAACTGTCATTCAAAACTGCAATACGTTAGTAAGAGCGGGTGATGGGGATCGAACCCACGACATTCACGTTGGCAACGTGACGCTCTAGCCACTGAGCTACACCCGCTTGATTGATTAGATGATCGGATACTTAGTCGGGTTCGCGTTAGCATTCTCCCGAAGTAACCGTTATTTTCTGCACAGCCGGATTATAGGGGCAACTTATAGGGTTACAAGTGCTATTAGCCACACCATTAACGGAAGATAACCTTGCTTTGGGGGTTGAATACAGTTGCTGAAAAGGTTATTATGCGGCCTCGCAGCGAACACCGCGTCAAATACTTGGTTCAGACATTCAAACTCAGTTTGAAGTAGAACAACATTTCTCAGACGTCGGCTTCTAAATGCCAATCATTGATTCTTAGACGACCACGACGGCAAAACGAATCAAACACCTAATTGTTTGAAATGATTTTTTAGGTTTACGTTTTAGTTCAATTCAGGTCTTGAGTTACCAAAGTAGGGATAAGTTTGCGGGGAGGGTCTATCAGCCCTCTGAGACCAGTTAAACGAAGGGAAGAATTATATGTTGAAAGCAAAATTGATCGTTGTCGGTGGTGCAAAAACCGGCGAAATCAACTTGAGCCTGCCCTCAACAATCGGACGGGGGCGCGAAGCCTCAATCACTCTACCTCATCCTCTGGTCAGCCGCTTGCACTGCGAGTTCTACGAAAAAGAAGGCAAGCTGTTCGTCAAAGACCTCGATTCAATGAACGGTACGTTCATCAACAATCACCGTATTACCGGTGAACATGTGATCGAGCCGCAACAGCTTTTGACGCTTGGCGACGTAACCTTTCGCGCCTCCTACGAAATCGGCGTACAGCTAGAACAGGCTGAAATGCACACGGCTTGTGTTGCCGGCAACGAGTCGGGCTTGGGCTTGGAAACCCAGCTTGCACCCGCACCAGCGGCTGCAACGATCGAAGTTCCCAACCAAACTACGGAACCTTGCGAAAAAGAAACGCTGCATGGCCCCAAGGATTCGGATGAGCAATCCGATCCAGTCACCATGATGAGCTCAATGGACGAAATGAAGAGCCAAGCCAATGCTACCGTGGGCACGTGTTCAAGCGAACAAAATGTGAATCGAACAGAAGTCCGTTCGTTTGAAATCGATTTAGGCAGGGATCTTCATTGCGAATTTTCCGAAGGCGATTCAAAAATCGGCTCCTGCAATTCCACGTTTAGAAAACTACCTCGCTAATGGTGGCGGTTGGCCGGCCTCAATGGTCGGCAACAAACCCACATGATCGTTTTCATCCGTGTTTATCGGTGTTCATCTGTGGTTCTTTAACTTGGGCGCCAGGTAGCATGGATTCCCAGCCCGTGATGTCTACACTCAACAAAATAACTGAGCGCTGTTACGCTGTTAGTTTCTGACTGAAAGAAATCGCAAGCACCAAAAACAGGCTTACAAGCAGCGGATTGCGATCGCGCTGGCTTGACCTTGCGGAGTCACATTGATGTTGATCACAGCCGGTTTACCACTGCTCTGTTTTTCTGTAACCACGGCGATGGGGCAAGCTGGATCTGGCTTTTCATAGTTCAGCACAGGAAACAGTTCATCGTTTTCGATCGCCAACATGCTGGAGACCACTTCAACGATACCGCTGCCAGCACCCAAGTTACCCATGTAGCTTTTCGCGGCGACCACTGGGGTCTGTTCGCCCATCACACTTTTAATCGCAGCCGCTTCTTCTGCATCACATTTCACCGTCGACAAACCGTGTGCGTGAACATGTCCAAAATCTTCGGCTTGCAAACCTGATGTTTCCAAAGCCATCTTCAACACATTGGTCAGAGCCGTTTTATAGTCGGCAACACCATGCTTGTTAGCCACCGAAGACGAACCGTAACCGAGCACTTCGCCATAAATCTTGGCACCTCGTGACTCTGCAAACTCAAGCTCTTCCAAAACCAGGACGCCCGCACCCTCTCCAATAACCATTCCACTTCGGTCGGCATCAAAAGGCCGGCAAGCTGATTCGGGCGCGCCGTTACCTTCAGCCAATTGTTCCTGCATCGCTACGTGAATCGTTCGCAGTGGGTGAATTCGTGATCCCGTTGAGCCGGTCACCATCGCTTCGGCGGTTCCGCGACGAATAATGTTATACGCTTCGGCGATAGCCAGATTAGCCGAAGCCTCTCGCACGGTCAGCGAATTACTGGGTCCGCGCAAATCGTTGTAGATCGCAACGTGACTGGCAGGCATATTGGGGAGGTACTTCAAAAGCCACTTAGGCTCGACCTGTCTCAGACCGTTGTCTGCCCATTTATCGAACTCAAACTGCCCCTCTTCGTTCAAGCAGTTCAGCATTCCTCGTGAGAACTCAAAAGGTTCGGTAATGATATAGTCACTGCCAAACATGGTGCCGATTCGCTGTGGATCGATCGCGTTTTCAGAATAGGCAGCACCCGCCAAAGCGTGTTGAGCTGCGGCAACTCCCATCTGGATTTCGCGCGACATGAGCCCCAAGCCTTTTTTGATGGCTCGCTTGGTTAGCTTGTCCAGCTCTCCGAATTCAGCGATGTTGCCAGAGAACCCGCTCGCTTCGCCTGCGATGTTGGTCGGCAACGGTTCCGGGGGCACCATCGTCAGTTTGCCAACGCCACTTTTTCCGGACGTGATACTCTGCCAAACTTGTTCGCAACTGTTACCCAACGGGCTAACCATCCCGATACCAGTGATTACAACTCGGCGTTCCGACTTTGGCATTCTTATTAACTACAGATATGAGAGGGTGAGTTCTTGGAGAAAATACAGCGCACTGATTTTAGAGCTTCGAAGCCTATCGTCGAGGTGAGTTCTCAGTCCCCTACGATTTTAGTTTGAACAAACCGAAACCGTATCGAAATCGCCATTACTCAAAAACAGGCCAGACGACGGAAAATATCGGCAAAAACTCTAGCGTGGTGTAATGGGAGTGATACTGGTCGTACCGCCCCGAGCTGCATGCCGCAAATTCGGATTGATGGCTGGCCCCTCATATTCAAGGAAAAGCAGGCCATCTGATCTTTGCCGGCCACCGCCCAGAATTCCGGATAAAGGCCGTAGCCCGCCGTCATCTGGAGTTGGATTGGCAACCACCCCCACGTTCAACAGCAGGACTTGGTCGCTGGGCCAACGAATCCGCTCGAGCAATCGCCAACTGACGACCTGGGGAATTTGCAGGCTCATTTTCTGTGTGGTTCCGCCGGCAGCTGGAACGTTAATTTTGACCGTTGAAAGCTTTTCGACCTGATCGACATTGCATTCGATACAAGCCTCCATCGTCTTGCCATCGATCGAATTGAGGCAAGCCACGTTGAGGTCGAATCCTTCATCAACATGCGTCAGCAACGGCTGGTAGCTGGGTTGCTGATTGGGGACCCAACGCACACTACGCACAAATTGCTTTGGCGAACGGCGCTCCATACTGAACTGTTGACCATCGTGTGTCTGTACCAAACCACCGCCATGTTTTTGAAAATCGGAGCGGCTAGAAAGTTGACTCAACAGGAGCGCGGCATTCTCTTTGGAAACCATCCAAGCCTCGACGCCTGCCGACGGGATTTCGATCGGCTGCAATACGGAATAGTGGTCGATACGCCAATTAGGGTTTCCAACGGTGACCAAATTGATTTCGATCGATTGCAATTCGCCTTTGCGATAGACAAACCGGTCGACGATCGGCTTGATCACTTTGTGAATCTCTGGTGTGTGATAAACAAACAGTTTGTCCTGGTTCGCGTTGAGGATCCCCATCGGTTGAGTGAACCACATTTCTTTCCCGGTCTCGTGCAAGATCCACTCAATCAAAGCCTGTTCTGGCTTTTCCGAATTTTTGATTTGCGAAGTGTAGGGACTGATGTCGTATTCGCGCCAAACCTGCCCCGCTTCGTTGGGTAGCGAGCTAAGTGTCTGAGTGACTTTGGTAATTTTGTTGAACGATCCAGGTCCCGGCTGGTCGCCTTGCCCGGCACCGGGTACGGCAGCTACTTGCGCCGCAGGTGTCTGACCTCGCGTAGGCGTTATCGAAGCGGCTGCTTCGTTCGTCCGGGTATCTGATTGGCCTGCCGGATTCTCGGTCAAATTTCCAAACGCTGGTCGCCAAGGTCGCGGGACTTCACGCGGTATCGAAATTTGAGCCGCCGTTTGCCCAACGGCGAGACAGCTGCAAAGAGCAACCAACGCAACGCAGAAAACGCCCAATGACTTTTCGCGTGACAAAACCCCAGTTTTGACATTCATATATCCGATTCCTGTGTTGGAAAAACCGCTACATTCCGGCGCGGAGTATAGGAGCCTGCGATAAACGGACAATATGAAAATTCGACGGGTGGAGCTAGCGATTTTGCCGATAAGCTTTAATGAGCGACTTTACCCATGAGAGTAAGATTTGGTGCCAAACGGGCAAACGCCCATTAAAAAGTTGCTACACAGGGTCGGAGGGGCAATAATAGAGTGGCTTCTGTCTCGGGCAAGACGAGCCTTCGTGAAGAGTGAATAACATTATGGAAAAAGCCACCGAGCAAAATCGGAACGGAAAAACTCAGGCTAAGCTTGCAGTTTTACCTCCCCTTTTGCCGCGCAGGAATTCCAATCCAACTCAGGTAGACCATCCGGTTCCGGTCGAAACTCTTCAACCGACCGATAGCGCCGATTCTACGCCAACTTTGGTAACCGATGCGGTTCCAGATTCAGAAATGCTAGCCGAACCAAGCTCGTTGCCCATAAAGACTCCAAAGCTACAAGTCGTAGGCCCGGCGCAGCTGGAAGCACATCGTCAAGATTTGCTTCAATCAATTTCGCAGTCTCACGTTACAGCGGAGCAGCCTGAAAACCTTTTCTATCGAATCACCACGTTCCTGTCCGGCTGGGCAACCAGCTTTATCATTCATTCGTTACTGTTGATTGCGCTGGCGTTGCTGACGTTTAGAGGTCTTGAGACACAACAACAGGCGGCCCTGACGTTGAGCGAGGCGCCTCAACAAGAAATTTTTAGTGAAGCGGACAAAATCGACGACCTCGACTTTGAGCCGGACGAATCCTCCTTGGCAAGCGAGTTGGAGGAAGAGGAGGTCTCTGACCTTTCGGACGATTTAACTCCGGAGCTATTAGCGGCGCCCGAGCTTGAGTTTGATCCTGAATTTTTGGACGATGGTTTCTCCGATCCGATTGCTAGTCGCGGACTGTCAGCCGAAGAAGGAAAAGGTGGCCCGACCGCTGGGGGACCCGCTAACAAAGGTGAACCGGGCAAGTCCGCTGATTTCTTTGGAGCCTATGCGGAGGGCACCAATTTCGTTTTTGTTATCGATTGCTCTGGCAGCATGACAGGGGAGCGATGGGAGCGAGCCGTTTACGAGCTGGAACGTTCGATACTCGAGTTAACCGACGAACAAAAATTCTGCATCGTTCTTTACAATCGATTCTCTGTGATCATGGGCAATGCGAATTCGATTGTTCTGGTTGAACCCACTGAGGAAAACATCGGTTTGGCCTTTAGCTGGCTTAGGTCTCAAACGCCTTCAGGTGGCACCTACCCTCGTCAGGCACTCAGTTTGTCGTTGGCTGCCCAGCCTGACGCGATTTTCCTGCTTTCTGATGGCGAAATACAGGACAATTCGGAGGCATTTTTAAGTGCCAACAACGTTAACATGGTAAACGGCAAAGGCGAAAACCAGCGAATCAGCGTACACACCATTGCACTTCTCAGTACTTTCGGACAAAGGACGCTTAAAAAAATTGCGGACCAGAACGAAGGCACTTTCACCCGGGTCGGCAGATAAGTAAGCCCTGAAACACTGTTGTAGGGCCTGAAACTCGATTGTTCGCTGAAATCGTCGAGGTTTCGCCATTGATTTTCGGCGGGCTAATTTGTATCTTTTAGTCTGTATGAGGCTCGGCAGTCGGTATATTTTGCCAAACTGCAGGGCCATTTTTTCGGTTTGTAGGTGGGTTTTTCGACGTTGAACTGAGCGCCGCATTGGCATGATTCATGGCTGCAGTGGTACTTAGTCACGTTACGAAAAAATTCTCCAACGAAACAACAGCTGTTGACGACTTAAGTCTAACTGTTGCCGATAAAGAGTTTCTGGTTTTGGTTGGACCTAGTGGGTGTGGAAAAAGCACCACACTGCGTTTGATCGCTGGACTGGAAAGTTTGAATGATTGTGATGGTACGATCAAAATTGGTGATCTCGTCGTTAACGACGTTGCACCGAAAGATCGTAACATTGCAATGGTTTTTCAAAACTATGCCTTGTATCCGCACATGTCGGTATACAAGAACATGGCTTTTGGATTGGAACTTAGATTTGGTGGAGGGATTTTAAATCGTGGTTTGATTCGTCTTTTTCGACCCCGTCAGGCGGCTGAACTTTCAGCAGCTCGAAAAGGGATCGACGATCAGGTTCGGCAAGCGGCCGTGCGATTAGAAATAGAGCATTTGCTCGATCGCAAACCGCATCAGTTGTCCGGCGGTGAACGTCAACGCGTCGCATTAGGCCGCGCGATTGTACGGGAACCGGCGGCATTTTTGTTTGACGAACCGTTGTCGAACCTGGATGCGAAACTAAGACAACAAATGAGAGTCGAACTTAAACGATTACACCGTGAACTAAATGCAACCATGATTTATGTGACACACGATCAGGTCGAAGCAATGACTTTGGGAGATCGAGTGGCTGTAATGAATGACGGCAAAGTTCAACAAGTCGCTCCGCCAATGGAAATATACGAACAACCAGCCAACCTGTTTGTGGCTGGATTCATCGGGTCCACTCCCATGAATCTGGAAACAGGAAAACTAACTACAACGGAAGGAAAAATTGAATTTCGGTCCAGTCGCTTGCGACTTGTGTTGGGCGAGGCGCTAGAAACCGCAGCCCGGCAACAGCCGCAGTTGAAAACAGTAACTCTCGGTTTTCGTGCAGAAGCCGTGAACCTTACTCATCCCAACGCAACTGAAACCGATACAACCCATACTGAATCGACCGACAAACTGACCGATGGAAAAACGACTTCGACCGTCGTAACCATCGATCAGCTTGGTGACTCGGCCATCGCTCACTTGAGCGCTCCCGGTCAGTCGGACGAGCCTTTATGGGTGGCTAAACTGGACAGCGATCACAACTTTCGATCAGGTGATACTGTTCAAACGACAATCAGGCCGGAGTACGTGCATTTGTTTGACACCGATACCGGAAACAATATTTTGAAAGACTAAAACATGAACGCCAGCGAAGTACTTCGAATCGTTGATTCTCTCCATCGCGATAAGAATATTGACAAGGAAATCGTCTTTCGGGCCATTGAGTCCGCATTGGTGTCCGCTGCGCGTAAGCACTTTGGCGACGAAGCCGATATCGAGTTTATGATCGAGCGGGAAAGTGGCGAGATCGCTGGCCGTTGCGGCCAGGAAATGCTGGACTACGAAGAAGTAATCGGACGTATCGGCGCGCAAACAGCTAAACAAGTCATCATCCAGAAAGTGCGTGAAGCGGAGCGGGACTCACAAGTCCTCGAGTTTAACGAACTGATCAACGAACTAATCAGCGGTACCGTACACCGTAACGAAGGCCGAGTAACCACCGTGAATCTGGGTGGAACCGAAGCGATCTTGCCGCGCAGCGAACAGATCCCCGGCGAGAACCATCAGCCCAACGAACGAGTCCGTGCGATTGTGACCGAAGTCAAACCGCAAGGCAGTCGCGTTAAAATCGTCCTCAGTCGAACACGTCCCCAATTCGTTAAGCGTCTGTTCGAACAGGAAATTCCCGAAATCAATGATGGTGTAATCTCGATTAATGCGATTTCGCGCGAACCTGGACACCGCAGCAAGGTCGCTGTTAGTAGTATCGACGCCAAAGTTGACTGCGTAGGTGCCTGTGTCGGCGTAAGAGGAAACCGAATCAAAACGATTATCGAAGAATTGCACGGTGAGCGAATCGACATCGTTCGCTTTGACGAAGACCCCCAAGTCCTCATTCCAAACTCCTTGCAGCCAGCGGAAGTTGACGAAGTCATTCTCTGCCAAATGCTGGGACGAGCGATCGTATTGGTCCGCGAAGACCAATTGTCGCTGGCGATCGGCAAGCGAGGTCAGAACGTTCGTCTCGGCAGCAAGCTTTGCGGCTGGGACATCGAAATCATGACTCAGGAAGAACTGGAACAGCAGATCGACAAAGCAGTTACGGGCTTTTGCGTCATCAAAGATATTGATGCCGAACTAGCGAATCGGCTGGTCGGTGAAGGCTATTTGTCTTACGATGATTTGTCCGTAATTGAGCCTGATGACCTCATGGAAATGGGTGGATTGACGGCCGAACAAGTCGATCAGATCGTCGAAAAAGCGGACGAGTTCGCACTTGAGGCCGAGAAGATCGCTGTTGCCCAAAAAGCCCAGCGACGCGCCGAAGAAGCAGAAACCCGAAAGCGCGAAAGCGAAGCCAAAGCGAAAGCCGCAGCAATCGCCGCCGCGCAAGAGGCCGCCGCCAAAGCAGCAGCCGCTTCAGCCGAAGCAGCTGCCCCTGAATCGGCCGAATCTGCTGAAGAAAAAACAGAGTCAACGGAATCACCCGAAGCGGATACTCCCGCGAGTGAAACCAAAACAAGTTAAAACGTAGTTAGAAAATTGTCGACGTCTGGTGTCGAGCGGGCAAATTGGTTGCCGCCTGATTCGCTCACCAGATTTTGGAGATTGTGTATATGTAAAAGATTTGGCAACCGGGACCACGCCTGAGCAAAAAATGGCTTCGGTCCGATACAGAAAGGTCGTTTCAAGTGCCCGTACGCATTTACGCGTTTGCAAAAGAATTGGGTCTGGATAACAAGCAATTGCTGGACGCCTGTGAACAAATAGGCATCCAAGGCAAGAGTTCTGCGCTTGCTAGCCTGGACGATGAGGAAACGGCCAAAGTCAAATCTTTCCTTCAATCTGGCGGTGGTACCGCGGTCGAAGAGCCGGAGCCAGATGTCGCCGCACCTGTGCGACCTGATCGCACTCAGGACCTCAAAGCTCCATTGCGTGAGTTGCCCGATCCGGTTCGCAAACCAGAACCGATAGAGGTAGAAGAACCTTCGGTTGAAGAACCCGAATTGGAACCACCAGCTACCGAAACGGCCGATGAGCCTGATGTTGCAGCGGAAACACCTCCTGCTTCTTCGCCTCTTGGAAATTTCAAGAAAGCAAAAACAGAAAAACCAGAAGCAGAACCAGCCAAGCCCACCCGTCCTACGCGCAAGAAACCGACGCCCTCGGACCGACCTGCACCACTTCAACGTCCGTTGATGGAACGGCCGACTCGTGAAAATGGCGGCAACCGTCCACTACGAGATCTTAGTGGTGGTAAAACCTCGCCCAAATCGAATGGTGACAAACCCGTTAAACGGCCACGTCCTGGCGGAAATGTCATTCGCGTCGCTGCCATGCCGGAAGTCAAACAACCGACCGGTAATTCAGGGAACACGGGAGAAAAAGTCCAACGTCCCGATATCGCTCTTGGCAAAAAGGATGCCGCCAAAGCGCGGAAACAAGAAGGCCGCGCGGCTCCTCTGGATCAATTCAACAAACAGAATCAGGAGAGCGGCAAAAAGCGACGAGGCGGACGTACGGGTGGACCCGACGTCTTGGGTG
>CAZDBA010000019.1:0-42017 GCA_964503615.1 uncultured Pirellulaceae bacterium | reverse complement strand
CGACCTTACCATCGAAACTTACTGACTCCGAATTGAGATTCGTTGGAACTTGGTGTACGCCGACTGATAACAAAATTGAATTCAAATCGAATCGAACCTTTTTCGATGGAGAATTTAGTGGTAGTTGGCGAATTGAAAACGGATACATCATTCTGAAGACATGGCGAGACGAGCCACACACATTTGGCTATGAACTTGCAAATACGATTTCCAAACCAATTGTAAACGCTTGGGACTCTATTCTTTCGGATGAGGTAGCATGGAAGCTGGACCTGGTTGACGAGAATAATGCTCGAATTTATACCGACGAATGGGAAGCCTGGCTGAGGCCTGAATGCAAGCAAGAAGACTTACATAGATTCTCTATAGTATCAATGGCCAGATCTATCACGACAGTAAAGACGGTCTCGTTCCTGATGACAACCAAACAGCACGCGACGAATAACACTTAAAGTTGGCAGGGCTTCAGACTCGCTGGCAAATCAAGCAAACAAACTGCTTTCCCAATCGAGTCAGAATGGCGGTTCCTTTTTGGCTGCCTGACGTTCGGACCTTTTTAGCTCTTGATACTGCGTCTGCATCAACGCCTCGATTTTTCCATTCTACGACTCCAATGTCGTGTGCCTTCAATGCGGCTTGGATCTTTTTGGGCTTCATCGAACACTGCTCGATCAAACGAAAGCCCGCGAGGAATTCAGAACGCTCCATCGCACCGCCGGTAAGGTAAACGCTACCAACGGACAAACGTCCCAACTGGAATTGTTTGGCGACCGAATCGACCAGGTCCGCGGCCAGAATTGCGGCGTGAGGTTCGTAGATAAATTCCCCCATTGGCGAAACGATGCGACGCTCGTGAACTTCAGCGATTTCCAAGTCTGCAGTTCCACCTTCTCGATCGACCAAAGTGATTCGGTTGGCAGGCTGAGTTTCCAAATCGGAAGAGAGCCATAGCAATTGTTGTTTGCATTCTCTTTGGTGCCCAATCCAATGACGTTGGTGCGGCCGGTTGATCACCGTTTCCAAGCGTGTTGCGGGGGCCAGTTTGATGCAAGCCGATTGGTCAGGCGCCAGTCGACTCATGATCGCGTCGAGACTGGGCGAGAAATTTTCCACTCGCACCGTTCGCCCTGAGACGCGACGATCTGGATCGATATGCACGAATGCTTCTGGCGGAATTTGAGTTTCGGAAAAGGGTTGAGCGACTGCGGTGACGCCGGGTGAAGCAAACGAAGCTCCGTAGACCTCTAAATTGTGTCTTGCATAGGCTAGTGTCGTTTCGTCCTGGTCAATGATCGACAACTGAGGCAGATCGGAAAAGCCGATCGCATCACCACCGATCCCACAACAAATGTCCAGGACCGGCTCGTTTTTTGACAAACGTCCTCGCTTGAATTTTGCGATTGTCTCGGAAGTGGACTGCTCAAGTCCAACTCGGGTGAAAAGCATCGAATCAGCCAATGTAAATTTCTTTCTGGCCCGTATCTGCAACTCAGCCTGAGCCAGGATAAACATCGAACGTTCGGCACTCACCTCTTTTCTCAACGAATTCGCAACTTTCACCGAATCCTCGCCCGCTACGATTCGCTCACGAATCGCATCTATTGTCTGCAGCGTTTGCGGGCGAGTGATCCATGATTCAGAAAGCGGCATTATATTTCAGGTATCTTAAACGGGTTGCCTTTTTGTGTATTCCAGACGATTATTAGAACATGGTTGAAATCGTCAGGGAACTTGTGTTGTACTTGCGACTCGCACAAGCGTTTAAAAACAAGCTACAAATGCCAGATCGAGATCGTGCTTTGGTTTTGGCGGGGACTTGCGCTGCGATTCTGGAGATGAAATGTATCGATAATTTTTGTCGCAAGCTCATTTTGCAGAACAACCATGGCCACATGATGAAGCGTTGGGAATCGTTCGCCGAAGCGATCCACCAAGAGGACTTTGGGATTTTTATCAAGCAAATCCGCCGCAAGTTCCCAATCGAACGGGCCGAGACGCTTCTCAGTGAATTTTCCTACTCTTGCGATGTTGTTCGAGAGAGTTACCCCAGTGATGAAGCGTATGCCTCGGCGGTCATGGGTATTGATCATGAATGGCTAACTGAGCATTTTGGATAAGCCGGCTTGATTGACCTTCCTCTACAGCCCTTAATCTAATTGCATAATCAGGCGCCAATCTTATTTCGAGACAGTCAGCTCTTTCGATACTATCATTTCCCTTGATAAAATAGCGTTTTGACTTTGGCACAAACATTGCTTTATGTTCTTATACGAAGCGGGCGAAGTTTCGTACTACATCTAGAGAGGCAATCTATTTTCGCCCGCTTCGGTTCTTAGCTTTCCTTACATCACCCTCCTCAAGTACTCAAACTCACCGCGTGTCGGTTCGACTTTGGGCACTCTTACCCTAAACGCTACTTGCCAAGTACATCAAGGATTTCCAAGTCAACTTTGACGCGAAGTGGAGCTGCATGATTTGATTGAGTGTGCAAATTGCAGTTAGACGGGATAGAGTGCCCAATCTTTTCATTCGAAACCGCACAGTCTTGGCGGCCAATTCACTCTTCAAGCACTCAGCAGGTTAAAATGTAACGTTTGAACCGGCTGAATCGTGGAATGGCTCCATTTCACCAACAGTGTAGCGCCGATTATTTCAGCGCCACGGAAAGCCCCGTTCCTTAATGGTACTGAACGCCGATAAGTAAAGACGGTGTTCTCTTTCCAGCTTGGAATCAATCATGCGATCTTTTGTGCTTCCCGTGCTTTTGGCAGCCAGCATTGGATTGCCGTTCTTGATGTTTAACAACAATTCGAATCGCAATCCGCTTCAAAATCAGACGACCGCGCAGAATCGATTCGGCGGACAAGCGAGCTATGGCATTCCTGCCTATCAAGCATCAACAGGATATGCACAGTCGCCTCCTCCAATACAAACGTTTCCAGGTGCCAACGGCCAGTTTGTCTCTAATCAAACCGTTCCACCTGGCATCCCTACCCACTTTGCTTCCAGCCCTATCCCTCCAGCGATGCGAAGCATTCCTGCAAGTGGAACAGTTATCCTGCCTGGCACCGCCAACGGTCCCGACCTGACCGCCGCACCGATGGAGTTTTTGCCGACGACTAACCTTGCCGAACTTTTCCGATTCGACGTCTCACCGGACTGGGTAAAGAACCGTTGGCCTAGAGTCTCTACAGCGCCTACCGAACCTGGTTTGCACGGAATGCGGGTTGTGTTAGTGACAGGGACTAATCAAAACGACTTGCACGGATCGTTGACCTATCATTTCGATGCCAACCACCGTGTTCAGAGAGTCTCTTTTCAAGGTTGGACAGGTGATACGACTCGCCTGTTGCAGCTGATGACTCAGACTTACAATTTTCGCTCTCACCCTACGCTTTACGCAGGCCTCTACCTTACCGGGAATAGGAACGGCCAAACCGGCGCGTTGATCATGCGAAACCCGGATGTTGTACGTGCTGAGAACCCCAATCAAAAAATTGCGGTTTTTCTCGAAGTCAACAACCCCAACGGAAATTTTGTGCTTAGTCAAGCCATGCAACAAAACGTCAACGTTGCATCAAGCACTCGTTAGTTTTTGCCTGTTTCCGAACGTTTCTTTGCAACATTACAAGGCTAAAAGGCCAGCCTGATTCCGTGTTTGATCGGTGACGGTTTGGGCTGCGTTATTGCTGAACATTTTTTGCACAACCTGTGTGGATTATTCGTTTTAGTTTTGCTCTAAATTTTGCAAGCGAGTTAACGAGAAAAAAAAATTTACACGACTTGTTTCTTGAAATCTCCGCAAACTTGCGACCGATTTTCGTCAGAGGTTTTAAAGTAAAAAAGAATTTCAATTTAACGGTTTGACAGCAGTGCTAGCGATCTTAGAATCAGTCTCCCACGATCGGAATTGTGGTAAGTACGAAAATCAAATTACTTGATTATAACCAAGCGTGTCTGCAGTTTTTACTGCGGTCTGTTCCCTCCCAATAGAAGTTTGTTGCCTGACATTTCGAAGTCGGTCAGATCAACACTGTTCTTCATTTCGAAACTCTTTTTTGAGTTGGGACAAAGCCAGACGCGTTTGTGACAGGAAGTGAGTTTATCTGCGTGAGTGTTTCGGGGAAGGATCAAGAGCCACACACAATCCGCCTTTCAACGTCAGCCAAAACTGACACCGATTCGTCGGCAGATAACTTGAATGCTACTTCTGTTTCTAAACCAACTGAACCGGACGAATCAGAGCCACCTCAGTTTGCCGTTCGGATCGACATGGATCCGGAGCAAACTTCGCGTGCGATCCGAGCCCACCTACGTGAACTGTTGGGCGAAGACCGATTCGAGCTGTGGTTTTCCTCTCCTGACTGTCTTCGTTTTGCAGATCGCAAGTTGACAGTTTATTCCAACAGCGATTTTGAATTGCAACGAATTCAAAATTCGTTTGGAATCGAATTGCGAGATGTGACCAGTGCAGTTTGCGGGCCGCAGTATCCGATCGAGTATTCCGTTGCCGAACCCCAGAGCAACGAAACGGTTGCGATTCAGGTCGCTCGTGAAACAGCTGCGAACGATTTGACGGTCGCGACTAAGCCGAAACAGCGCAAGCTGGGATTGAGTCAGTTCTGCTTTGGTGAATCAAATCGACTTGCCGAAACCGCAAGCGAACAAACACTACGGCATCCCGGCCAGTTTTCACCGCTGTTGATTTACGGCCCTTCTGGCTGTGGCAAGACGTTACTGTTGGATGGGATGGTGACCGAGTTCCGCAGACGATTAAACTTGGGCCGCTGTGTGATGATTACCGCGGAACAGTTTACGAGCAATTTTGTCCATTCGCTTCGCGGTTCTGGATTGCCGATGTTTCGTCGCAAGTATCGCGACCTTGACTTGTTGGCAATCGACGACATTCACTTTTTGAGTGGAAAGCATGCGACGAAGGTGGAGATGCAGTACACCATCGATCACCTGATTCGTGCAGGCAAGCAAGTGATCGTGTCGGCCGATCGCCCGCCGATGGAACTCTCTCAACTAGGTACTGAGCTTTGCGCGAGATTGACGGGCGGTTTGATATGCCCGCTGCAGTATCCTTGCGAGGAAAGCCGCTTTGAAATTTTAAAGCGAATGTGCCAACAACGAAACTTTTCGATTCCGCCTGCCGTTTTGCGGTTCGTAGCTTCGCGAGTTTCTCGTGATGTCCGACGGCTTAGCGGAGCAATCAACCGAATTCAGGCTGACTCCATTTCGTCAGGAAAGAAAATGACGGTAGAACATGCCGGAACGATTCTGGGCGACTTGATTTCGATCACCTCCACAGCGGCTTCGTTGGCTCAGATTGAACGAGCGGTTTGTGATGTTTGCGGAGTCACTCCTGGAAGCCTTAAATCGGACAGCCGCACCCGACAGGTCAGTGCTGCTCGGATGTTGGCAATGTGGCTCAGTCGAGAATACACCTCCAACGCCTACTCCGAAATCGGCCAGTTCTTTGGCGGTCGGACGCACAGCACGGTGATCGCTGCCGGCAAGCGTGTCAAAGGCTGGATCGGTGACGACAAGCGAATCGATCTACCCAACGCCCAATTCTCGACTCGAGAAGCGATCCAACGGATCGAATCAAAACTGGGTGTGGGCTAAGCTAAAGGCGCGGAGTCTTCATTGCGATTGTTTCTTTGCGATTTCGCGCCTTTACGTGAACTCATCGAATGTTCGTAGTGGGATTCGCCAAAATCTCTTTTACCTAACTCCTCTTTGGATTCTTCCCAGTGCCCCGCTAGCGGTTTGTCGCTATTCTTGAGAATAGGACTCCTGTTCGCTTCACGAATTCAGCCTTTATCGTGTTCGATTTCTTAGCCGCTACAACCGCATCATCAAATTCGGAATCCAGCTTGCTATCACGACCTAACCGTGATTGAAATAGATTGTTATTGACGATTTGCAGTTGCATCTGGTAATTCGCTATCAGAAATACCGGACGGAATCGGTATATTAAAGCCAAAACTGGTTGCATCTTTCTTTGATGCAACATTTTGCATGGTTGAACATTAGTTCAAACCAATGAAAGACCTATATAGGAAACCCGCTCAAGGATGAAAGCGTTTTTCAAAGCGGTACTGTTGTCGCTTCGCTACAAATGGTCGATCGTTGGCGCAGTGATCTGTTCCACTTTGATCGCGTTCTTGATGGTTGCCAGCATCTCTACCGTCTTTCCGGTAGTCAAGGTTGTCTTGGAAGGTCATACGGCACACTCTTGGGTCGACGAGGAACTGAAAGCTTCGACTAAAGAGCTCGGTTTGATCGAAACGGAGATCCAGAAACTGCAGCTTGAGGCTGAACAAGCCAGCGATGAAAAAGCACAAGGGTTGCTCAGAAACAAAATCGCGCTACAACGCAGTAGACTGGAGGGTGAGCAAAAACACCTGACCCGATACGAAAATCTAAAACCGTTTATCGCACGATATGCCCCTTCAACCCCTTTCAATACCTTGGTGCTTGCCATGGTATGGTTGTTGATAACTTCGATCCTTAAAGGCATCTTGTTAGTAATCAGCACGATTCTGGTTGCGCGAGTTGCGAACAAGACCGTAATGGACCTGCGGCGGATCTATTACCGTAAGGCGCTGGACCTCGACCAAAAGCGGATCGACCGGATGGGCACATCGAACATGATGACTCATCTTTCGCACAATATGCTGATGGTTAGCGGTGGCCTCAAAATGTTCTATGGCAAGTGCCTCCGCGAACCGATGAAAATGATCTTCTGTCTGGCGATCGCGGCCTATATATCCCTACCGTTGTTGCTGCTGTCACTGATCATAGTCCCGATCGGGGCATTTGTGGTTCGTAGCATTTCCCGGCGAATGAAGCAGTCAACGCAAAAGGAAATGGAAGGCATGGCAGATGTCTTTCAAACGCTTATCGAGACGTTTAGTGCCATCAAAACGGTTCGTATCTTTAACCGCGAGAAAACTGAACGCCGTCGTTTTAAAAAGAATGCCAATACGCTTTACAATATGTCACTGAGGATTTCGCTTTATGACTCGCTATTGCGGCCCGTCTCCGAAGTTCTCGGAATCATTTCGATCGCGCTTTCGATTCTTGCTGGAGCCTACTTGGTTCTAAACCGTGAGACGATGCTTTTTGGAATCCAGATCAGTGATCGCCCAATCGACCCTAGTATGTTCGTGATGTTCTATACGATGCTGGCAGGTGCCAGTGACCCCGCACGAAAAATGAGCGAAGTTGTTAACGTCTTGGTCCGCGGCGGAACCGCATGCGAAAACTTGTACAAGGCGTACGATGGCGAGCAAACAGTTGTTAAGCCAGAGAATCCTACACCAGTCCCAATGCACTCTGAGAGCATCGAATTCGAAGATGTAATTTTCGCCTATCTTCCCCGCCAACCGGTACTTAAAAAAGTCAGCTGCAAGATTCCATTCGGACAGACGGTCGCCATCGTTGGTGGAAACGGTTCGGGCAAGTCGACACTCATGAACTTGCTGGCTCGGTTTTACGATCCCAACCGCGGAAGAGTGTTGTTGGATGGTAAAGACATTCGAGAAATGAGCCCCAAAAAACTGCGTGGGCAGATCGCTTGGGTAACACAGGATTCGGTTCTGTTCAACGAAAGCATCTGGGAAAACGTTGCCTACGGAAAGCTTAACGCTACTGAGGACGAGATCCTGTATGCTTTGAAAGTGGCTGGCGTCGACAAGTTCGTTGACAAATTCGAGAACGGTTATGGCAAACAGGTTGGCGACGATGGACGTCTGCTATCTGCGGGACAGCGTCAGCGAGTCGCTCTAGCACGAGCCATAGTGGCTGACCCTCGAATTCTGGTTCTGGATGAAGCGACCAGTCAAATGGACGGGGCTTCAGAGACACTGGTCCTCGATTGCTTACAAGACTTCCTAAAAGATCGCACCACCTTCATCGTTACCCATCGCCAAGCCTCTCTCAGGTTGGCTGACCGTGTAATTATCATGGAGGGTGGCCGAATCATTGGTGACAGTACGGTGGAAGAAGCCCGCGAACATTCAACACGATTCCAATTCTTGTTCGCCAAGTCGGCGTGATGCGCGCCTCCCACTTTTCGCCCCCTGAGAGGGGTAGGGGAATCCAACTGCTTTTAGCGTCCCGCTAGCTATCATCAGGTTGGCTTGAGATTCTATTCTTCGAGAGGCTGCCTGTGGAATTTTCCAGAATTTCCCAAGTCTAATAGGGCGTTGACTTTTCTTTCCCCGGCCAACTTCCAACACAAGGGATCAGCAACGCTAGCTACCCCCAGTGGCCTTCACGTTTGATCAACGAATTGATACTGTCCCCGGTCGCTTAACGGGCCCTCTTTGCTTGCATCAAAAGTCAAAGCCTAAGGACTGGACCTGTTGTAGCAAATATCCCAGATGGTTTGTCCGATCCCAATAACATCTTCGCTGACTCTCGTTCGCAGAGTTGGCAAGCGATCAAGCCAAATGAATTTAGTGGAGTAGAGTCGGTGGGAGTAATTTCGAAAATGACCAAAAAGGGCCTGCACCTTTTTGGTACAAAGCCAAAGAGCGAAAAGAGCCAAGGCGCTGCCAAACCTAGAGTGCTTTTCGTATCTCATGAAGCGACTCGTACGGGAGCTCCTTTAATCATTTTGAATATTCTCAAGCACTTCAAAGAGAATTGCGACATTCAATGTGAAACGATCTTACACAATGGCGGACACCTGGTAGAAGATTTTCAAAAGCAATCAGCTCGGCCCATTGACTGCCTGAACATACCACGAAAGCCAACAGACGAACTTAGAAAACGGGTTCAAAAGATTGTCGGCCGCGAGCGGGATAACACGCCCATTCTCGCAATCTGCAATAGCATGGAATCGCGATTCATCTCCAAAGAACTTGCAGACGTTGGTGTTCCGGTTCTGTCCCTTATTCACGAATTACCCTCTTCTTACTCCGAAGAGGATTATCAAAACGTCTACGAACTCTCCAACCGAGTCATCTTTCCTGTCCACGCAGTTCGCGATGCGGCAGATGCCAAAACGCCGATACCAACCGGAAAAGGAATGGTCCTTCCTCAGGGTTTGCTCAAGCCTGACTTTGGAACCAGCATCACCCGTGATGAAGCGTACACGCAGATTCGACAAGAGCTCAACCTGCCTGAAAATGCATATATCGTACTAGGCTGTGGGACTTTGGATCTTCGTAAAGGGATTGATCACTATGCAGCGATCGCTCGTCGAGTGACAGAAACCAACAACACCGCGACTCCGATCCATTTTGTATGGGTTGGAGACGGCCCTCGCTGGACTCATTCGCCCTTTCACTACGTGCAATTGGATCTGGAAAAATCAGGAGCACGAGACAACGTGCACTTTATCGGTGAACGAGCCAATGTTGAACCCTATTTTGTAGGCGCTGATTCGTTCCTGCTGTCCTCTCGTGTCGATCCGTTTCCCTGTGTGATCCACGAAGCGATGGTTACCGGTTTACCAGTAATCACTTTCGCGAATTCTGGCGGTGCTCAAGAAGCGGTCGCCGGTGGAGCAGGAATCGTGGTACCCTATGGCGACTACGAACAAACCGTCAATGTGATTCGGATGCTGGCCAACCAACCTGAAGTTGCTGCAGGAATCCGCGAACGATCGAAGAGTCGTGTGGAAAACCGATATCAATTTGCTGACTACGGCGACAAACTGATCGACGTAAGTGAGGCGGTCCTCGGAAAACAAATTCGATTTACTGGTCCACGAATCCTTCGTTCAGCGGCCTAACTCTGGGTCCACAACTAAAGATCAAAAACAAAGCCCACTCGAAATCGAGTGGGCTTTGTTTATTTCGTCTGTAACGAGCCATTGAGTGGATAAAAAGCAGGCGCGAATCTATCCAAGGACTTCGTCGTATATCTTTGCGGTCTGGCTTGCCATGCTCACATCTGACAACTGCTGCCGCTGTCGCTGCAAGGCACTACTGCGCATGGCAGGCCATTTCTCTGGTGCCTGGATCAAAGAAGATAGTTTTTCGGCAAGATCGTTTTCGCTACCGGGCTCAAAGATCAAACCATCAACACCATCTCGAATCGCTTCCGGAATCCCCTCAACTCGACTGGCCACGACAGGAACACCACATGCCATCGATTCCAACACGACCATTGGCAAACCTTCGCCATAAAGGCTAGGCAGCACAAACAAATCCATCTGTTGCAGTTCGTGATTGATATTCTTTTGAAAGCCGGTCCAAGTGATCGCTTCTTCCAGCCCCAATTTTTTGGCCAGGAAAAGAACCTCGGTTTTGTATTCAGGTGTTTCAAACGGGCCAACGGCTCGCAGATGAACGTCCATCCCTTTGTTCTTCAGTTCGGCGATTGCCTTCAACAGTACTTCCGTTCCCTTACGAGGACGAAAAAGAGCCATCGTACCGATCGTCCAAGTGCCCTCAGGAGTATTCCGCTCTGGCAAATCGCTTACAACTGGCACACCGTTTTGCACAACAGCCAGCTTTTTCGGGTCGTGCCCGAGTTCCTTCATGTAACCGTAAAGCGAATTGGAAACGCAGATCATTTTTTCGACCCGCTTCAAACTTCGTTTTTCCATAAACGTGTTGAATCTGTTGCGAAACTTTTTATTTGAGTCGCGACCTACCGGACTGTGAACGTGATAAATCAGCGGAATTTCACTGCGTCTGGCTACAAACCCACCGATCATTAACGAGCGTGGCGTATGAGCGTGCAACGCTTCGAAATCGCCGGAACGAATAATCTCACAAATTCGACCAATGATCTTAAAATCGAATTTGCTTTTCATGGCGACTTCGAACAATTCAGATTCTGACTGTCGCACTCGTGGAAACTTCTCTGGTTTCAAACAGGCGAATCCGACGTTGTAACCGAATTGGGGCAACTGCATGGCAAGTAAGTCCTGCACCCGCTCTGCACCCGAGAAATGTTCGCCATTGATAAGATGCAAGACTTTACGAGTCTTGTTAGCAACTTGTTGCTTGTTGATTTCTTCTATTTGACTTGGTTTGATAATCACAATGAAAGCCCACTGAAAAGCGTGATAAAGACGTAAAAACCTACCGCGCAACTCAGGCATTTGCGGGCAAATCGCTGCCAAATCTGAGAAGAAAACAAACCCATTGTCGCCGCTTAACGTTTTGGCTCTTTTCTTAAAGCAGTACCCCGGAAAACACCCCACACAAACAACACAATCGTTGCAAAGCGAATCGGGCGACTCCAGTCGGCAAATCGTGACCTGGATTGGAAAGCGGACGAAGGCTCAAAGCGACTTGGCACAAACGCCCCACTGGCCTTCGTTTTCATCGACGCTCACCACAACCTTCGTGACAGAACCGTCCATGACCCCCGATTCGATCAAGCGGTCGCAAAGATGACGGGCAAGCAATTCAGCCGTCGTGTTCGAGATTGGCAAAAGTACACAGTCGACCCGTGGAAAAACCCAGCGGCGATCTTCAAAACTCAAAGTGACCTCTCGCTGATCATCTGTGACTTTGATGGTGGGATGCTCCGTTGCAACCAGCATCTTGTGGTCGAACTGCTTTACAAGATTTGCCAACGTATCACGCAGCGCAATAAAGTCGACCACGTAGCCATGTTCATTTAGAGAACCAAACACCTCACATCGCACGCGATAGTTGTGCCCATGTAACTGTTCACAAATCGTGTTTCCGTCTGCGTCGACGAAGGTGATAAAGTGAGCAGCGCTAAAGATCAACTGCTCCTTCTCAAGCTCAACTCGGAATTGCTCTTCCATTTCCATATCAATTTTGAGCTCAGGGCTATTCCACGTAACCGTCGGGCAGACTACTTGGTGGAGTGGATTGTTGAAACATATACTTTCCGGAAAATGCTTTGCGACGAGGATCGTACTCTTCCACAACCAGCTCCATCGGTCGTCCAGCTCCATTAAGCGCCATCCGGAAACGACTATCCCGAGTCGCGAAATAAACTCCGGCAGGGCTGTGTCTCGCGGCGGTCTTGCCTTCACGTATTTTGACTTCGTCATTTTCGATCGTTTCAAAATACAGATAGGCTTCTCGGGACCCTTTGAATTGGATGAAAATTCCCGAAGGCCCCTGCTTTCTGGCACTGGAATCATTGCCAACGAAATAGAAAATGTTGTTCGCTTTTAAAACGCTTGGAAATTCACCAATCGTGTCCCTGTCTTCAAAAATCGGAGCGAACTTCTGATCGATCTGACCAACCATGACTTTGGCAACCAAACGGTCTCGATCATTTAATTCGTCCAGTACGGGCCTGAGTAAAGAGGCAGAACGAGCCAAGCCAAAATGGTCTTCGAACGATTCATACTCACTTGCCATTTCGTACCAGGCCTTTCCCAACTCGAATTGAGTTGCGAGTGAGGGAGCATCCTCAAACTCAATTTCCATTGCTGCCAAAACACTCAACGACTCTTTTTCTGATTTGGCCCAATACTTAAAACCTTCGGCATCACCTTTGAGATAAACAAGATAGTTCCCCCGATTTAAAAGCTCCCTCGGGTCCGACGAATCCAGATTTAAATCGGTATCCGGGTTCTTGGATTGAATGCGTTCCAGGTCCGCAAAATAGTTGCGAACGCGCTGATAGTAGTCTCGCCCCATCGGTTGATCTTGCTTTCGGGCAACGCTGTATCCTTTTCCGGCCAGAAATTCAGCTTCGCCGAAATTCCCACTCGCAAAAGCTCGATCGGACAGGCGCTGCACACCTGAATAAAAAACTTTGGCTTGCGCTGGCGTTTTAATTTTTCGACTGATGGAATCCATGGTCTTATGGATCTCATTCCAATCTGCGACGTTGTTAAAGTTATCTTCCAGTCCCATAAACGCGTTCGCGGCCGATTCACCGTCACCTACCTTTTTGGCAACCTCCATCGCCTTGACGAGTAAAACGTACTTACGTGAGTCACTAACAGCAGCTCGGTTTGCTTCAATGACTAACCGTTGCGCCAATTGACGGCCCGCTACCAGATCGTTCTTAGCCGCCTTGAATTCAGCCTCAAAAAGTGAATCAACCAGCACTTCCTCTTCCTCGATGGCGATCGCAGTTGGCAAATCTACCCTTTTACTTCCAGTGGGTGGCGCTGAACCAAAGGTCGGCATACTTACTTCGGCAACCTTGGTTTCAAGTGTTGCAGTTCCCGCCTCAGGAGGAACGACGCTTTCACCCGAATCTGATGCGACCGGAAACTCAATCTCGATACGATTGACCAAGTTGAGTGCTGGGTGCTGTTCGATGATTTCTTGAGACTCACGGCGCAAACTGGCCAGTTCACCTTGGGGCTCACCATTCGGATCATCCAATCGGGTCTGATAACGATTGAGCAAATTGTCCAACCGATTTTGCACCTGCTTGGTTCGAAAGGCTTGCAACCGATCAGAGGGAGCGTCCCCTCTAGAATCAGAAGGCGAATCCACCTTCGGATTTTCTTGTTCAGACTCAGCTATTTCAACAGGCGGACTACCTTGGTTGTCTTTGGGCGATTCTTCGTCGCTACCATTGGCCAATTGCTTTTCTGATTCGCCATCGTCACCAGTTCGTTCTTTCGATTCACTGTCTTTGATCGTCCTCTCGACTCGCTCTTCTACTTTGCCCGCTTCATCCTCGCTTTTAAACAGGCCGAGGTTGTTCAGCAAAAAATAGCAAAAGATGATCGCGCACACGCCGCCGCCCAACCCGCCAACAACGGTCCACAGCACACCGCTGCTTTTCTTCTGCCTTCGCACCCGCCGCTCACCAGACAGAATTCCGTCGTCAACCAGAACATCCGATTCAGGGACGTTGTGTGTTATGCTGGTGCGGGGAGCGATTTGCGGACGCGATACTGGCTGGTCTGGCTCAGAATCTGGAGCGGCTTTGGGCGGCACTGTTGAGGCATCCGCAAAATGAGCCTTCAACTGGACACGAAGCGTCCGATCGTACTCCGCTTTCTTATCCTCGGTCATCAAACAACGACGCGCTCGCGCCAATTGATTCAGGACTTTCTGTGCGATTGCACCCCGCGCGCCCGTTTGAAAGCTTCTAACATGAGCCATCTGCCGATCAGCAGCGGAAATGATGACTTCCTGATCATCTTCGAATCTCTCGATCCCAAGCAACGTATAGTGGTCCAACGGCCGCGTACTTTGCCGAATACCTAACCACTTTAAATAAGGATCAAACTCTGCCATCAATCAACCATTCAAAATTTACTAACAGTCATTGTTCTCTCCGCGGTTGCGATTTCCAACCCCGCTTCGAAGGCACGCCAGTAAGTATCTTGGCTTTTTGACCAAACGCGAGCGAAAATCAGCTACTGAAGAAAGGTTTTCAGTTCGTCAACCACCTGATCCGAAGCGTCTTCGACGACATAATGATTGGCCGATTCGATACGCCTAACTGTCGCTTCGGGCCAATGCTGAATGAACCGCTCCAGGCATTCTGGTCGGAAGCACCAATCCTGCATGCCCCAAACTAGCAGTTTTTTCATCTCTTTCAGATCGCTCAACCCTGACTCAATTCGCTCAAGAGTTTTCCACGTCGGCTGATTTGAGCGGGTGGGAATGTCTTTCACAAAGTTAAAAATTGCAGTCCGATTGCCCCAACTGTCGTAGGGCGCCAATAAACCGGACGCCGTCGTCGATTCCAGCCCCCCGCGCCGCGATGTCGCCATGGTCACGGCAGCCCGCGCGAAAAGGTTTCCACCTTGAACAGCCAATTTGCCCAACAGCGGAATGCGACACGCGCGAATTCGCCAAGGAATAAACGGTGGAGGAAAAGCCCCAGTATTAAACAATACGATTCGCTCAAATCGCTCGCGATGCTGTAACAACGCACCCAGCCCGATCGCGCCACCCCAATCATGCGCAACCAAAGTCGCGTTCTGCAGATCCAGCTCCTCAATCAAACGAGACAAGTTACTGATATGTGTATCAAGCTGATACGTATAGCCGGTTGGTTTGTCGCTCAAACCACAACCAATATGGTCAACCGCGATCGCACGATACTCACCCGACAATTCCGAAACGAGCCGTCGATAATAGAACGACCAAGTCGGATTACCATGGATCATGATCACGGGCCGCCCGCTGCCTTCGTCGACGTAGTGCATGCGAACTCCAGCCAGATCCATAAAGTTCGACTGGAAGGGGTATTCGTTACGCCAATCTGGCTGGGCGTTCTCTATTGAATTCGAAACCGAACTGTCAGCCATCAATACACTTGTCACTTCTAAAAGAACTTTCCTGAAAAGTTGCCAAAACGGAAACTCAAACTTACCGTCAGCACTCGTTTGAGTGGCCACCATTAGAATTCAAGAATGCCAAATCGACGAGGGGGCAAAAAGGTGTTTAGGCACCACGTTCGGTTCCAGATTCAAGCGATCCTGCGGAGAACCCGATAAAACATGGTAGCAGTCCAACTTGGGCCCGTATTAGTATTGCCCGAAACGAACCTCAGGAATAAATTGCCGCGTCGCAAAAGGTGCTCAAGGAACGATACCCATGGGATTGCAACATTGACCAAGGCACAAAGATGAACAACCAACGAGAATCGAAAATTGCCGAATGTTGGGACTGCGTTAAATCTCCAGCAAAAATCGCGATCTTTTCCCCGTACGCCACGGTCGCTCCGCACTTCGAAACGGAGCTTGAGATCGCTCAGCTTCACTACGACCGCGGCGATTCCGTTGATTACATCTCATGCATGGGAGAATTGGCAAATTGCGATTTCAACCGCACTCACGAAACTTCCACCTGCTCAGACTGCATAGGACGGCGAAAGCATGGTCTAACTCTGCTCACCAAACAGACTCCTCCCATCCCGTTCCAAACACCTGCAACCAAGATCGCTGTCCCCGAGTTTGAGCGACCGGACCAATTAACCCAGCACCAAATCGATAACTTTGATATTGGCTATGCCGTTCTTTCGTCTCTGGTTTCTTTCTGCCGCGATCCCGAACCCGATTTGATTGCCCATCGCGAATTGATCGTCAAACTGTACCGCTCTGCCTATCAAGCCTATCAATTTACATTGCGGTACCTGAAACAAAAAACACCCGATCGTGTTTACGTTTTTAACGGCCGTTTTGCAGCGATGCGAGCGATCTTACGAGCCTGCCAAGCGACCGGCGTTGATTGTTACATGCACGAACGAGGATGTGACCAGTTTCATTTCGACTTGTTCCCCAACCATCTTCCCCATGACATCGATGGGATCCACGCGGCGATCGTATCCAGTTGGAACTCTGCCGATCCGAACCAGCGTGAAAAAATCGCGGCTTCATGGTTCCACGACCGAGTCAATCGAGTCGAGCGAAATTGGCAGTCTTTTGTTAAAGGTCAACAAATCGGTCGTCTGCCTGAAAACTGGAACCCCAAAACCCATAACGTCGCGATCTTTTGTACGTCCGATGATGAATTCGTTGCGATCGGCGACGCTTGGAAGAACAAACTGTACTCAAACCAACTTACTGCTATCCGACGGTTGGCCGACTCGCTCCAAGGCGACGACTCGATCCATCTTTACGTTCGCATGCACCCGAATCTTGCCAATACAGAAAACAAGATCAAGCGGCAAATGTTGGAACTCAAGTCACCCAACCTGACAATTATCTCACCCACCGATCCTTGCGACACCTATCAGCTGATGCGAGCCGCCAACAAAGTGGTCACGTTTGGTTCCAGCGTTGGCATCGAAGCTGTTTTTTGGAGCAAGCCGTCGATATTGCTAGGCCCGAGCATGTATCAACACTTACCTGGCACCTTCCAGCCCAAAACACATCAACAAGCGGTCGAACTGATCCAGTCTCGTGAGCTGGTCCCCCACTCGCGGACGGGAGCTTTGCAATACGGACATTGGTTCCAAACGCACGGAATCGAGTTCACCTATTTCGAACCGGAGAACCTGTTTCACGGAAAATTCAAAGGTCAAGTCGTCTACGCAAAGCCCGCCAAGCGAAAGCTGGCCGAATCGCTCCGGCACCGCGCCGGCAAATTTATCAAAGCGCTAAAGCAAGAAAACCGCAAGCGAGTCGCTTAGTAACCGATTTGCTGGCAGGTGTGGAAAGTGATCCAACCTTCCTGCCAAATGCTATCACTCCGATCCGTCTTGGAGATTCCTTACCCGCCGAGTTAGATTCTTAGGTCGCCGAGCTCACCAAATTACTAAATGGCTTCGGAAAGGAACAAGGATGTTCTGGCTTAAAGACAAAACGATTTTGATCACCGGTGGCACCGGATCTTTTGGAAAGCGTTGCGCGCAGTATCTGCTTCAATTCAAACCCAAACGGCTGATCGTCTTTAGCCGTGACGAACAGAAACACGTCGAGATGCGACGGAACCTGTTCCCCGCTGACCAATTCCCACAGATTCGCTACTTCGTTGGCGATGTTCGGGACATCGACCGCTTACGCCGCGCATTTCGAGGTGTCGATTTCGTAATCCATGCGGCTGCCATGAAACATGTTGACATGGCCGAGTACAACCCTCAGGAATGTATACGCACCAACGTCGGCGGCGCCGAAAACGTGATCAGTGCGAGCATCGATTGCGGCGTTAAGAAAGTGGTTGCCCTTTCGACCGATAAAGCGGCAAGCCCCATCAACTTGTACGGCGCAACGAAACTTTGCAGCGACAAACTATTCGTCGCAGCAAATTCGTTGGCAGGTGATAACGGAACTCGGTTCTCAGTGGTTCGTTACGGGAACGTGATCGGCTCTAATGGCAGTGTTGTACCGTTCTTTCAGAACATTCGACACACCGGCGAAATACCGATCACCGATCCAACGATGACTCGCTTCATCATCACATTGGATGAGGGAGTCGAATTGGTCAAAACCGCTTTCGAATGGATGAACGGCGGCGAGGTCTTTGTGCCCAAGATCCCCAGTACGACGATCCTGGATATCGCACGTGCTGTGGCACCCGAATGCAAAACGAAAACGATCGGGATCCGCCCCGGCGAAAAATTGCACGAGTGCATGATCCCCAGCGACGAAGCTCGACAGACGATCGAGTTCGAAAAACACTTCATTATCCAACCTTCGTTTCGCAGTTGGACAAGTGAACCGGCAAACTACCCCGAAACGGGAACCGCCTGCCCGCCAGGATTCTATTACACCAGCGACAACAACACGCAGTGGTTGAACCCGGAGAAACTTCAAACATTGATCGCTGAACATTGCCCCTGTCTAAAGCAAACACCTTCGCTACAGGCGGCTTAGTCATGATCCCGTACGGAAAGCAAACGATCGACGACCATGACATCGAAACTGTCGTGACCGCACTTAAATCGGACTGGCTAACAACCGGCCCGCTGGTCGATCGCTTTGAAAACCGTTTTGCCGAACAAGCGGGCTCACAACACGCCGTCGCTGTAGCCAACGGGACCGCTGCATTGCACACCGCGATGTTTGCAGCAAACATCCAACCGGATGACGAAGTGATCGTTCCCGCGATTTCGTTTGTCGCCACTGCAAATGCCGTCGTGTTTATGAATGCCAAACCGGTTTTCGCAGACGTCGATCCAAACACGCTTTTAATTTCCCCGCAAAGTGTTCGAGACCGAATCACTCCACGCACACGAGCAATCGTGGCAGTTGATTTTGCCGGCCAGCCCTGCAACTACCGTGCGTTGCGAGAGATTGCTGATGAGTTCCGTCTGACGTTGATCTCCGACGCCTGTCATTCTTTGGGCGGAGCGATGGATGGCCGTCCGGTCGGTAGCTTGGCCGACATCAGTTGTTTCAGTTTCCACCCGGTCAAACCGATCACTACTGGCGAAGGCGGCATGGCGACCACCGACTCCGAAACGTTTAACAAACGGATGCGAAAATTTCGCAGCCATGGAATCGACAACGATTTTCGTGATCGGGAAAAGTCCCAAACGTACCAATACGACATGACCGAATTGGGATTCAACTATCGTCTATCGGACCTGCAGTGTGCTTTGGGGCTCAGCCAACTTGACCGACTTCCTCAATTCACGCGGCGCCGCAACGAAATCGCGGAACAATATGATGCGACGTTTGAGAAGATTGCTGGGATCCAGCCGCTTGAGCGATGCGAGTCTTGTGAGCACGCGTTCCACTTGTATGTAGTCCGCGTCACACCAGAGTTCGGCCAACAGCGAGATGAACTGTTCCACCAACTCCGAGCCAATAAGATCGGTGTCAACGTTCACTATCGACCGATCTATTTGAACTCGTTTTACCGCAAGCGATTCGGCACACAACCTGGACTTTGCCCTGACGCCGAAGCGGGATACGAACAAGTCCTTTCCCTGCCAATTTTCCCAAGTATGACCAACGCAGAAGTGGAAAAAGTCGTACAAGCAATTCGAGTTGCTCAAACTTCCCAATCTTGCAATCAGCACGCAACCGCCTGACCTCTTGGCTGGCCAAATAATCAAGGAGCCTGAAAATGCTAAAAGTTGTCGCGATCATCCAAGCCCGCTTGGGCAGCACTCGGTTGCCCGAAAAAGTAATGCACACCCTCGTCGACAAACCGATGCTCCAACATGTTGTAGAGCGAACGACTCGGAGTCGTTTAGTTGATTCGGTCGTTGTCGCCACGACAAACGAAATTGCCGACCAACCACTTGTCGAATTTTGCGAGCAAAACCGCTGGAACGTGTTTGCAGGAAGTGAACGCGATGTCCTGGAGCGTTACTGGCAATGTGCAAACCAGTTTGATGCCGATTACATTGTGCGAATCACTTCCGACTGCCCACTCGCCTCTCCAGAAATCATCGACAAAGTGGTCGCGTCTCAAATCAAATCGGACGCCAACTACACCTGCAACTTTCACCCCAAAAGAACCTTCCCACGTGGGTTGGAGGTCGAGTGTTTTACTCGCGAAACTCTGGACCGTGTTCATAAATCTGCGGTTGAACCGAACCTACGCGAACATGTCACTTTGATGATCTACAACCGACCTGATCTCTTCAAACTGAAAGGGATTCGCTGTCCAATCGACCTTTCTGACTGGCGATGGACCGTGGATACGGCAGATGACATGAAACTGATTCGAAAGATCTACGACCATTTTGGCGACAACCGTTTCACTTGGCGGCAGGCGGCGCAATTGGTCCATGAGAATCCAAGTTGGCAAATTCTAAACCAGCATATTCGGCAAAAGGCGGCATAGTGATGAATATAGAGTCGATCTTGATCCGCGCCGACGTAGGGCCCGCTGTGGGAACCGGACACGTGATGCGTTCCGCAGCTTTGGGGGCCGCATGGTGTAAATTAGGCGGTCGAGCAACAATGGTTTGCACTGCGAATTTACCCGGCAGCTTGAAAAAACGACTGCAGCGGATGGGACTGGAGATCGAAATCATCACTGCAGAGACGCCTATCGACGACGCAGTTCAGACTCGCGATCTGGCCGAACAAACACAAGCGGCTTGGGTGGTCGTAGACGGTTACCAGTTCGATGACCAATACCAGCAAATCGTCAAACGATCTTTGGCAAAGTTGTTAGTGATCGACGATTTTGGTCATGCTCAACACAAACCGGCCGATTTGCTACTTAACCAGAACATCTACGCTACCCCATCCCATTACGAACCGTTAAGCCCGGAAACATTGATGCTGGGCACGAAATTCGTTTTGATGCGAGGTGAATTCTCTCATGTCGATGCAAGCCAAAAGAAGATCCTTAAAATCGCCAAGCGAATTATGATCACGATGGGCGGTGCAGACCAAGGGAACTTTACAAGTACATGTTTACAAGCGATCGGCAACCTATCCAACGCAAGCGAGATTTCGGTCGACGTGATTGCAGGCGCGAGCAACCCACACTTGGCCGCTTTACGGGAAAAGTGTCGCGAACTACCAATTTCAGTTCGACTTCATCAGAATACCGATCGAATGTCCGCAATCATTGGTCAATGCGACTTGGCAATTACCGCCGGCGGGTCGACTTGTTACGAGCTGGCTCGCTGCGGCATTCCTGCGATCGTTATTTCAACGGCTGATAACCAAGTCGAGGTGGCTCGCAGCTTTCACGAAAGCGGAGGCATGATTTGGCTGGGCGATTCCGATTCGGTGCCGATCGAATTATTGACCGACGAAGTTCAAAAACTTGTCAGTAATTCTAAACTTCGCAAACAAATGGCGGACTCGACCGCAGCCCTGGTCGATGGACAAGGCGCCCAGCGTATCGCCCGTCGCATGTTGCAAGAGGAACTAACGTTCCGAGCCGCGGCGGAAACCGATTCGCGGCAGCTTTGGAACTGGCGAAACGAACCTGCCGTACGCACTGGCGCGTTCCAAAATCAGGAAATCCCTTGGACCGAGCATCAAGCATGGTTCGAGAGTACGATGACTGACAGGCTGGTCGACATCTGGATTGTCGAGAACAGTTCTGGAGATTCGATCGGACCCGTACGATTCAATTTTGATGCGATGGGAACCGAGGCGACGATAAGCATTTCGATCGCAGCCGAATTCCGAGGTCAGGGGCTAGGCACAGCGATCATAGAAGCCGCAGCGCGGCGAGCCTTTTCCGCCGACGACATTCAACAAATCGTAGCTTGGATCAAACCGGAGAACGAAAGTTCACTGAAAGCGTTCCGCAAAGCGGGCTTTGCCGAAGAGCACGAAACGGGCCAGACTCAATTGGCCATTCACACAGTCGGCGACCAGCCGGCCAGGAAACTCGTTCTCAGACGAGAACAAGTTGCCTCAGATCGCAGTGAAACAAAACGAACTCGATCAGCTTAAGCGCAGGTGCAACATGAAAATCAACAACCGCGCGATCGGAACTGGCAACGAGGTTTACATCATCGCCGAGATGTCAGCCAACCACGGTGGAAATTTGGCAACCGCTCGCAAGATTATTCATGCTGCGAAGGAGGCGGGCGCTGACGCGATCAAACTTCAGACTTACACCGCCGATACGATCACGCTTGATTGTGATAACGAGCACTTTCAGATCGAACAGGGTACCGTTTGGGATGGCCAAACACTGCATCAACTTTACCAACAAGCTTGCACGCCTTGGGAATGGCACGCTGAGTTAAAGCAACTGGCCGACAAACTGGAAATCGACTTTTTCAGCAGCCCGTTCGATGACACGGCGGTTGAGTATCTGCAAGAGTTAGATGTTCCGGCTTACAAGATCGCCTCGTTTGAGATAAACGACGTAGGGTTGCTCAAGAAGGTGGCTGCGACCGGTCGGCCCGTGTTGTTTTCAACCGGTATGGCGACCGACCTTGAGATCGAATTGGCGATCGAAACGTTGGAGCAAGCCGGCGCGAAAAACAATATCGCGATGCTTAAATGCACAAGCGCTTATCCAGCCGATCCTGCCGACATGAACCTCAGCACGATTTCCGATATGCGATCTCGATTTCAGATTCCGGTCGGGCTAAGCGATCACTCGATGGGAATCGAAGTCCCGGTGGCCGCAACCGCATTGGGGGCCACGATTATTGAGAAACATCTGACCCTTGACCGTTCGATCAAGACGGCAGACAGCCACTTCTCTCTCGAACCTCACCAGTTTGCCGAGATGGTAGCGGCGGTTCGCAACACCTCTGCGGCGCTTGGCAAAGTTCACTACGGCCCGACCGAGGGCGACGCAAACAATCGAAACTTTCGCCGATCGTTGTTTGTAGTGAAAGAGGTTAAATCTGGCGAGCGGTTTTCAAGCGAGAACGTGCGTTCAATTCGTCCTGGTGTTGGACTGGCCCCGAAACATCTGGATCAAGTCATCGGCAAAACGGCAATCCAAACGATTTCGCGAGGGACCCCACTGGCTTGGGCACATATTCAAACCCAAGTTCCCTCGCCAAACACAAATCGCCGATCGAACAGTAAATTAGAAGCGGGAAACCTTTAGAGATGTCCACGACGAAAAAGACAAATTCAGTTGGCAGTCACCCGCCCTATAAACACCTTGGTATAGTGTTTATGTTCCATATGCCCGATGACATGGTCTCGCGGCGAGATCCCCAACTCTTTTTGATAGAACTCGTAATGAGGGTCTTGGCTTTTGAAGATGCCCAAAAACGGGTGAAAACGATACTGTCTGCGAAACTTGTCACCGATTTTCAGTTGCGAGATTCTGGATGCTTCGACCGCTTTTAAAGTGCAGACAACATCCAGGTAACGGGGCTCGCCTTCGTCACCGTACTCGGTTAGTCGGTACTGAAACATACCGGAGACCGAACCGTCCACATCGGTTACCAGTTGAGTATCTACGATCGAAAAACTGGCCCGACGCATACCGTATTGAGTTGCCAGCCACATTAGGCCCGCCATCACGACAGTGAGTGCGAATAGGAATTTAAGCGAAATCTTAGGTCGTCTTGGCACTTTAGATCGTCAGTGGTTGAGGGCCACGTTTGGATAAAGGGGATCAGGATAATTTGCTGGTGTACATGGGGCCCGGCCCGTGGTGTACTTTATGGTTTGACTGGTCAACCAAAATTTACGCAAACGTTTTTTGGCTCGGTCCAGAATCGGATTCCTTCCATGCCTCCTTCGCGGCCGACGCCTGATTGCTTCATGCCGCCAAACGGCGTGCGCAGGTCGCGGAGCAACCAGCTGTTGATCCAAATGACACCCGATTCGATTCTGTCTGCCACCTCGTGAGCTCGATTGATGTCAGCCGTCCAGATCGATGCAGAAAGGCCATACTCAGTTCCATTGGCCAGTTCGATCGCGTGTTCGGCGTCGGAGAAAGGTTGCAAAGTCACAACGGGCCCAAAGATCTCTTCTTGATTCGTTTGACAATTGTTGGACAACCCTTCAATTACGGTCGGTTGCACAAACCATCCCTCGCTGCACCGCCCCTCGACCTTTGCTGCCTGTCCCCCGCACAGAATCGTGCCGCCCTCTTGTTTGGCTCGATCGATGCAACTGAGAATTTTTTCGAAGTGCGGTTTGGAGACAACCGCGCCCAGTTTCGAATCGGCCTGCTGCGGATCGCCAACTTTAATCTTCATCGCCTCTTCGACAAAATCATCGCGGAATTTCTCATAGAGTGAATCTTGAATATAGACACGTGAGCCGCACAGGCATATTTGGCCCTGGTTCGCAAACGAACTGCGCAGGGTAGTTTGCAATGTTCGCTGATAGTCGCAGTCTGCGAAAATCACGTTAGGGTTCTTGCCCCCCAATTCCAGTGCGAACTTTTTCAATTGCGGAGCGACTACCGACGCGATGTGTCGACCCGTTTTAGTTCCGCCGGTGAAAGAGATCGCTTTGAGATCTGAATGATTGATCAACGCATTGCCCGTTTCTGCACCGCTGCCGTGAACAATGTTCAAAACGCCTGGAGGCAAACCGGCATCGATACAGATTTGCGAAAACAAGTAAGCGGTCATCGGAGTGACTTCAGCCGGTTTAGCGACCACGGTGTTACCAACCGCGAGGGCGGGTGCGATTTTCCAAGTCAACAAGTACAGAGGCAAGTTCCATGGCGTGATACAACCAACGGCTCCAAGCGGTTTTCGTAGCGTATAGTTGATTGAGCCGCGTTCCGAATGTGACTGACTGGAAAGTCCTGTGCTCATGTTTGCAAAGAAACGAATGTTTTTGGAGCTACGAGGAATGTCCACCGAACGAGCCAGCCACTCCGGTTTGCCGTTATCTCGTGATTCCGCAGCGACTAGCGCGTCGAGATTTTGATCGATTCGATCGGCAACGCGGTTTAATATCGCCGCTCTGTTCATCGGATCCATCTGAGACCAATGATCAAACGCAGCATTGGCCGATTGGATCGCAAGATCGACGTCGGTCCCGTCGGAATCGGGGACTTGGGAGTAAACCGAACCGGTTGCCGGTTCAAAGTTGTCCAGCCATTTTCCGCTGGACGGCTGGAACATCCGTCCGTCGATGTAATTTAGAATCTTTTCTGAAGCCACCTGATTTTTTCCCGTTCCGTTTCGGAGAGTCGGTTCGTCGTGAACACTAGCTCTGAACTATTGTAGCGAAACGAACCGAGTGCCGGTCGTGGTCTAAGCACTTGAACCACCTAAAATACCAATGAAGGGTCCTTTGCATCGGCTTGGAGGAATTCAAATTGCCGTAATAATGGTTGTATGGAAATATATTTGATTCGGCACGGCGAAACCGACTTTAACCGTCGCGGTATTGTACAAGGCAGCGGAGTGGATTCGGACCTCAACGAACTGGGGCGTGAACAAGCGTTTGCGTTTTATGAGATGTACAAAGAGGTACCCTTCGATGCGATCTACGTTAGTAATCTCAAACGAACTCACCAGACGTGCGAGCCTTGGGTAGAACACCTCGGACATCGATTAATCGTCGAGCCCGCGTTGAGGGAAATGAGTTGGGGTGTTTTGGAAGGCAAATCGCCAACGCCAGATGAGATGGAGGAGTTTCGACAGCTCAAGCTTGATTGGCAAAACGGATTACTGGATCGAAAAATCGCAGAAGGTGAATCGCCTTTGGAGTGCCACCAACGAATCGAACGTGTCTTGGAGAAACTAAAATCAGCACATAAAGGACAACGAATCCTCGTGTGCACACATGGAAGGACTTCGCGTGTTTTGTTGTCTTCGATCGCGGGCGAGGGATTGCATGAGATGGAGCGGTTTGACCATTCGAACACGGGACTCAACATCCTGCATTGCAATGAAGAGGGAGACTACTCGGCAGAATTGATTAACGACACGGCCCATCTCGAGCGATTGGAAGGTTGCCCATGAAGATCAATTTTGAGTTTGATGGTCAGCAATACGAATGTTCGACCGCCTCGGGCACTTCGTTGGCGATCCCAATGGACTTTGCTGGCTCGCAACCGAATTTTTACGGGACGGAGAAAGCGAATTGCTCGCCGCTCAACTTGGGCGAGTTCGTTGGCGACACGTCACAAGGCGGCAGTTGCAACGTGGACCGAATCGAATTGATACCGCATTGCAACGGCACGCACACCGAAACAATCGGACATATCGTTAACCAGGATATTTTCATTGGGCACGATGATACGGGCGGGCTTTCGACAGCGACGTTGATCACGGTCCACCCCGAATCGGCTGAAGCGGCATCGGATCGCGGCGAAACTTACCGGCCCGCGTTAAACGGAGAAGACCAAGTCCTTTCTCGAGCTGCGTTGGCCTCCGCTTTTGAAACGCTTGAGCGTTCTACTGGGCTGCGTTCGATGACGACTTCGTTGATCGTTCGTACTTCGAATGAACTTTCACCGATGTTGAAGACGTACGACGAAAACAATCGACCTGCGTTTCTAACGGTACAGGCGATGGAGTTGTTGGTAGAACGAGGGTACCAACATCTTTTGGTTGATTTGCCATCGGTGGATCGGATGAACGATGAGGGCCTGTTGACGAACCATCATTTGTTTTGGAAAGTCAAAGAGGGCACGCATGAGCTGGCGAAAGACAGTTGCCAGACGAAAACGATTTCGGAAATGATTTTTGTTCCCGATTCGGTCGAAGACGGTTTCTACTTGCTTAACAATCAGTTTCCCGCATTTTGTTCGGATGCGGCGCCTTCTCGCCCGATCATTTTTAAACCCACGAAGATCGGTGGCTGAGCATCAATGAACTCACTGGAAAATAAAGCGAATGAACTGGACGCGACGGATCCTTTGAAACGGTTTCGTGACGAGTTTCATATCCCGCTGCATGACGGCCAGCCGCAAATTTATCTGGCCGGCAACAGCTTGGGGCTACAGCCCAAGCGGACTCGTGAATTCGTTTCACAGGAACTCGACGACTGGCAACGACTGGGCGTCCGCGGACATTTCAGCGGCGAATTTCCCTGGCTGCCTTATCACGAATTCCTGAGCGAAACGATGGCTGAGATCGTGGGGGCATCGAAAGACGAAGTCGTCATGATGAACTCATTGACGACGAATCTGCATTTAATGATGGCTACATTTTACCGTCCGACGGCGGATCGCTTTAAAGTTCTCATAGAAGCCCATTCGTTCCCGTCCGATTTTCAAGCAGTGCAATCTCAAATCGACTTCCACGGTTTCGATTCGAAAGCTGGCATGGTTTTCGTTTCAGGCAAAGACGTAAACTCTCCCGTTTCCACCGATTCGATCATAGAGGCGATCGAAAATCACAAACACGAGTTAGCTTTGGTTCTGCTACCGGGGGTTCAGTATTACACGGGGCAAGTTTTCAACATTCGCGCGATCGTTGAAGCGGCCCACAAACATGAGATTCCCGTCGGAATCGATTTGGCTCATGCGGTAGGAAATATCGCACTCAATCTTTCTGATTGGGACGTCGATTTCGCGGTCTGGTGTTCGTACAAATATCTCAATAGTGGGCCAGGCAGCGTTGGCGGGTGCTTTGTTCATCAACGACACGCGAGTGATACGCAGCTAAAGCGGCTTGCGGGGTGGTGGGGACACGAAAAATCGACTCGGTTTAAAATGAAGAACGAGTTTCGTGCGATTCCGACTGCGGAAGGGTGGCAATTGAGCAACCCGCCGATTCTGTCGCTGGCGGCGATCCGGGCGAGCCTTGACCTGTTTTCTGAATGCGGGGGAATGAGTCCGCTGCTGGAAAAGTCGAAATTACTGACTCAGTTTCTGGAAGATTGCCTAACGCAAATGGCAGGTGACCAAGTCGAGATTATCACGCCAACAGAACGAGGTTGCCAATTGTCTCTGACGTTGAAGCCGCATTCGTCGACCGGTAAACAAGTCCACTCGGGGTTACAAAAGGCAGGTGTCGAAGCAGATTGGCGCGAGCCGAACGTAGTCCGAGTCGCGCCCGTTCCACTTTACAACTCGTTTGACGACTGTTTTCGGTTTGCTGAAATCTTGAAACATTGTTTAGCTGAGTAGAAACAAAGGAAGCCGTTTTGGGCAAAGAAAAAGTCACCATCATCGGAGCCGGTTTGGCCGGTAGTTTGCTTTCGGTCATGCTGGGGCAACGGGGCTACGACGTAACGGTATACGAAAAACGCTCCGACATGCGTCAACAGGAAACGGATGCGGGCCGCTCGATTAATCTTGCGCTCGCCAAGCGGGGCATTTCCGCTTTGTCTGCAGCCGGCTTGATGGACAAAGTTCAGAAACTGCTGATTCCCATGAAAGGGCGGCAGTTGCATTTGTCCGATGGCGGCCAGGAATTTACGCCGTACGGACAACGTGAACACGAGGTGATTCACAGTGTCTCACGGGAGTTGTTGAACAGTTTGATGATGACGGCGGCAGAAGACCACGAGTTAGTAAACGTCGTTTTCGAAACCGCTTTGGAGAGTATCGACTTTGAAAACAAGACCGTTCAATTCATGAGACACGACGAAAGTGAACAGGTCGAAAGCTACGACATCTTGATCGGTTGCGATGGAGCGGGCTCTCGAGTCAGGCGACAGATGATGCCATTGACCGAGTGTGGGCAGAGTGAATCGGACTTCCTGGACCATGATTACAAAGAACTAACCATTCCGCCGGGGCAGGGCGGCAAGCATCAGATTGAGCGGGAGGCTTTGCACATTTGGCCGCGTGGCGGATTCATGTTGATCGCGCTGCCAAATCTGGACGGCAGTTTTACAGTGACTTTGTTTATGAAGCAGGCGGGCGAGGTCAGCTTTGAATCTTTAAAGTCGCCTGATGCGGTGCTGGATTTTTTCAGTGAGTATTTTCCAACCGCAATGGATCTGATCCCCGATTTAGCGACCGAGTTTTTTGAGAATCCGACCGGCCGCTTGGGAACCTTGCGGTGCGAGCCTTGGCATTTGGGAGATTCGGTGGTCATATTGGGAGACGCATCGCACGCGATTGTGCCATTCCACGGCCAAGGCATGAATGCGGCATTTGAGGATTGTAGAATCCTCTGCGAGTTGCTGGATAGCCACGATCAGAATTGGGCGGCGGTGATTGCCGAATTCAGTCGAACCAGAAAGCCCAGCGCGGATGCGATTGCCGAGATGGCTTTGGAAAATTACATCACAATGCGTGACAGTGTTCGAGACGAACAGTTCCAGCTAAAAAAAGAGGTTGGCTTTGAACTCGAACGGCAATTCCCAAATCAGTTTGTCCCACGATATTCGCAAGTGATGTTTCACACTGTGCCCTACGAAGATGCGTTTGCTCGAGGCAAAATCCAAATGGAGATCCTTGCAAAGTTGTGTGAGGGTAAGTCTTCGGTTGAGGAAGTTGATTTTGATTTGGGACGAAAATTAGTCGAAGAACGACTGACCGAGATCACGTAAACGAACTTGGCGCTATAAGCAAATTTAGAAAACCGTTTGGCAGTAACCGATATCGGAAACCGGTAACAAGATGAGTATCACATTCAAAGAGTTCAAAAATGTCCGTGACTACACGCGCGAAATCTGCGCGCCGCTTCAAACCGAAGACTACGTTCCGCAGCCGGTTCCGTTCGTAAGTCCGCCGAAATGGCACCTTGCTCATACGACTTGGTTTTTTGAAGAGTTCGTATTGAAGCCTGACGGTGAAAACTATTCGGAATTCCACGAGGACTATAGCTACCTATTCAACAGCTACTACAACACTGTCGGCAAGCGAACGCTACGTGCCGACCGAGGCAACTTGACTCGACCTGGTGTTGAAGGCGTTTACGAATACCGCGAGTACGTTGACAAAGCGGTCCAGGAACTTATGGCCAGCGGGAACCTCACTCCACGAACGATGCAGGTTCTGGAACTGGGAATGCATCACGAGCAACAACATCAAGAGTTGCTGCTGACCGATCTAAAATTCATCCTTGGACACAATCCGATTTTTCCGATTTACCAAAACGGATACAGCTTGGTGGAACAAACCAACGACACCAACGATGTGGGGTTCGTAGCGATCGAAGAAGGAGTCTACGAAATAGGCTTTGACGTGAACGGAGAAAGCGGCTTTCACTACGACAATGAACTCGGACGACACAAAGTCTACTTGCATGATACGGAGATCAGCAAAAGCCTGGTTACCGCGGGCGAGTATCTGGAGTTCATCAACGACGGTGGTTATGCAAAACACGAATATTGGCTGGACGAAGGCTGGGGGTGGGTGAATCAAACCGGCGCAACAGCCCCGCTCTATTGGCATAACGTTGATGGCGAATGGTGGTATTTCACCTTAAACGGATTCAAGCCAGTCGATCCGGCGACGATTCTTTGTCACATCAACTATTACGAAGCGTGGGCCTATGCCGCTTGGCGAGAAATGCGATTGCCGACCGAGTTCGAATGGGAAGCAGCATCGGAACAGCTGAACTGGGGGCGGCGTTGGGAGTGGACCGAGAGTGCTTATTTGCCGTATCCCGGTTTTGCCAAGGCGGAAGGTGCGATCGGCGAGTACAACGGGAAATTCATGGTGAACACGATGGTGTTACGAGGAGGTTCAACCGCTACGTCTCCCAACCACAGCCGCCCAACCTATCGGAATTTCTTTCACCCACCGCTGCAATGGCAATGCACAGGGATCCGCTTGGCTAAGCAACGTTGAACCGTGAATCGACGTCACCTTTCGGGGAGCGAAAGTGAGATTTCTCGTCAATGCGATTTACGCTCCCCAAATTTGTTAGGAGGCTCGGCCGGCGATGGCCTAGAACTTCCGGGGCAGTTTAATTTTGCCTTGTTTTGCCAATTGAATACAAATCTCCACGATTTTTGATTGCGAGTAAGACGAGCGGGCGTTGTCTAAAACTTGAATCTTGGCGATTTCGGCAGTTAGAAGAACTGACACTTTCCCTGCCATATTGACCAGGATCTTTTCTCGCACGCCGCGCGAAGAGTTTTTTAAAGCGGGTGCCCACCACGATGTGTTTGCGGCTTTCAACACGGTCTGGATATCAAGATCTTCAAAATCTTTCAGATCCTCGAAGCGTAGCAAAGCCAATTGCTCATCAAGTTCTGTTGGTTCAACCGGGCCATCGCAATTCAAAGCTTCGGTCTGCGACTGGCTGTTGTCGCAATGCTGGGGTTGCGCTGCACTTTGTACGGAGGTTGCCTCGATTTGATCCAGCTTTATCTCCAAACGGTTTCGCAAGCTAACTACCAACTGCGCTACCTGTTCCTGATCGGAAATTACGGGGTGGCAAAGTCGGCGAAGTACAGACATTTGCAGTGAGGATTCCATCAGCTTTAGCATCGGAGCGCTGACTTCGGTGGGCAAATAAGTTGTCACTAAAGCGATCTCCTCCAGCTGCTGGTCTTGAAGCAGTTCCACTTGAACATCGCTCGGCAAATTCACTAGAAACTGAAACGGATTCGACGCTTGCTTGTGCCGATGCAGGGGATTGGTCGATTGAGGAGGGTCGGCCCGCAGGTGGACTTGCTCGTCGGTGTTACTCACATGTCGTAACGCACTTGCCTGGATTGACAATCGCTTTAAAGCACTCTGTACATCGTCTTGTGACCGATTGCCGATCTTGTCCGATTGCTGCATCACTGCGCGAACATCTTCCACATCCAGCTTGGACATGATCTTGGCCGCTTCGCTTTTTGGCAGGCTCTTTAAGACCAAAGCGGCATCGTGGAGTGAGTCGTTCATCTTCACGGCTCCAGGATAGGGTTTTTTAAATTCTGTTTAATGAAACGGCTGTGGTTTACCAAAAACACGAACCTCATCGCCGTCTTCAAGCATTGCTTTGCCAAATTCTGGATACGGACTGCGCACTTGCGGTTTACGCTTGGCAGGGACGGGCGCGGAAGTAGCAGCAGGTGCAGGTGGTTCCGGTGGGCCCACTCGCTCAAGCTCCCCAGGCTGTTGCCGCAAATCTACCGTAGTATCCGCAACACCGATGTTACGAGTGGTCGTTTTCACAGTGTTCACAGGTCCTGTGACAGGAGGTGGAGATGTAGCCAAACGTTGTGCGATGTTTTTGGGCAACTGGATCGTAGTCGTACGGATCCGCGTCGATCTGTCTTCTTGAACGATGCCACTATGCAAAGTATCAGGATACGGCTCCTCGGCACCAGTCAGTTGAATCTCCGAACCATTCACATTCTCCGAATGGCCTGATTGACCTGACTGGCCAATGAAAGTTCCTCGGTGTCCACTAGATTCTTGACGATGATTTTTCGGTTCTGGACCGGGCAAAACGTTGATCGTCTGGCCGCCTTTGACAACCGTTCCATCTGAATTTTTGAAGATTGGGATCAAAGTCACAGCCATTCGGGGGCTTCCATTCTCGTCCCACGGAATCCAAAAGCTGTAAGAATGCCCAAGGTCTGTCTTGCCGTAATGCCCTTGAAGCTCGCTGTCTCTGAATACGAACTTTTTGTCCGCTTCGGACTTGCCCGATTCCGAATCAAAACCGTACACGATCATCTCGCCATTGACTTTGATCGCCTTGTTTTCATTATCATAAAAGTAAATCCTGCCGCCAAAACCTCGTGTGATGGGCGAGCCAGGTTTTTGCATGACGGTATCTTTCCAGATCACTGCCATTTTCTGAGCGGTACCCATCAGCTCTTCTTTTTGCTTGCCTGCCATATTTAAGGGCGACAGTAACCGAGGACGTTCTATTTGGTTAATCCAATTAGGTCCATCGAAGTTCATCGTCTTGCAACCTGAAAACGAGAGCAAAGCGATCAAAGCAGAGGCTGTCAGGATAGGTAGCTTGTTCATTTTCAATTTCCGAATTTTGGAACCAGGTCGAGCAGGTGCGTTTCACGTAGCTCAGACCATTTTGGGCAATTCACTTTTAAGTCAGTTTCATACGTTTCGTTGCGGACTGTAAACTCAGTTGGCGATTCGCCATCGCTACAAACCCGGCTGAGCTTTTGGGTTTGTTCTGTCTTCGAATTTCGATCAGAGCCCTGGGTGGCTAGTACCTGAACGAGTGTCCCGCAACGACAAAGACAGTCAGCGATGGCGAATTGAGCCAACAAAGTTGTCATGGTGTGGAACGGTTGATCGCGGGTTGATTCCGTTCGGGTGGTGTGTTGGTGGCTTCTCGGAACTTTCTCAAAAGCCCCTTTCTTTCATTACCGTTGGATTGCGGAAACTGCATTCCACCAGTTTCAAAGTCCATCGGTGGAGCTTGTTGGACAGGGACAGGTTGCCCATACCCAGGTTGAGGTTGAGCTGGATACCCAGGTTGAACAGGATACGCTGGAGCTTGTTCGACCGGATGCCCATACTGAGACTGTGGATAACCTTGCGAATAGTGCGGATTCAAACCCGCAGGATCGGCATCGGGATAAACGGTCATTGGAGCTGCGTACGAAGAAGCGGTATCGTCGTAATTCGTCGAGCCGAACAGTTCAGCGACATCGCACATGCACCAATTCATCCGGTCAAATTCTTCGTTGTTTTGTTGGCGAACCGAATCGTCACCATCGTTGACGATGAATGGCTTCAATATAATCAACAGTTCAGTACGGTTTGCCGTGTCTGATTCAAATCCGAACAAGGGTCCCACGATAGGCAGGTTCGAAAGAATGGGTGCACCACGCTGGCTTTCCCCTTTCGATTCCTGGATCAATCCGGAAAGTACAACAGTTTGGCCACTACGAGCCATTACTGTTGTCTGAGCCTGAGTCTCGTTGATGATCGGGCTTTCGATTGGGTTGCCGTTGGCGTCGGTGGCAACGACGACTCCGGATGCTCCCAATTGCGAGTTGATCGCGTTAACAAACATTACGATCATCCCATCAGGACTAACACGCGGCGTTACCTCGAGAGTTACACCCACGAGGACATCTTCAATATTGTTCTGAACGCCAAAGTTCGTAATGGTGGTGCCCGTAACACGAGGCACGTTCGATACGACAGCGACACGACCTTGAAGATTTTCGACGGTCATTAACTGAGGTCGGCTTAGCACTCGCAAGCAGTTACGGTCCTTGAGGGCTCGCAACACAAGGTTGACCGATTCGTTGCCGGCGGAAAGCACCAGACCACCAAAGCCAACATCGGGATTGATCGTTCCGACGCCAAAGTTGGCTTGTGCTGCTCCCGCAAAAGTTTCGCCCGTTGTGAGCAAGTTGGAGTCAAGTGTGTCCGCAATTGATTGGCCACGACCGAACAACAGTGAATCTTGAACCCCAATTTCCGCACCGAACTCTTCCAAAGCATTGAGACTGACTTCGGCGATAAGGACTTCGACTTTTACCATCGGAGGTCGCCGATCAAGACGGTCGATCACCTCGATAACTTCATCAAAATATTCAGGCAATGCACTGACGATCAACGTATTCGTTACCGTTTCGGGAACTACAATCACCTCGCGTTGGTTAGCAACAAAGGGACTGTCAAAGTTGTCGCTGACAAGAGCAGTTCGTTCGTTCAGCCAATCATTAACTGCGTCCGCCACATCGTTTGAGAAAGCGTTGTTCAAGCGATACACGGTGACCTGTCGGCGATTGATATCCTCTTCGTCCAAACGAATCAACAAGCTTCGAACGACTTCGAGATCACCAACGGGCCCGGAAGCGATAATTGAGTTTGTCCGTTCGTCCAATGTGAATCGCAAGTTCGCGAGAGATTGCCCCTCGGTGGCTGTTGCACTTTGCAAAGGCAAGGTGCCAGTACCACCTTGGGCACCCAGGTTCGCTTGGCCATTAGTAAACAGGGTGTCGAGCATATTGATCAAAGCTGATGCGTCCCCGTTAATGACCTGAAAGACTTTGATTTGCGTCTCAACATCGGGCAAAACGTCCAGCCGCTGGATCAAGGCTTCGATCAAGTCCATGCTTTCCGCTGGCCCGGTTACGATTAACGAGTTGCTCGTCTGGTCAGCAGTGATTGTGACATCAAACAGGATCCCGCTTCGAACTTGCTTGCCCGATCGGTCAACAGTCATCATCTGCAACATGCGACTTGCTTGCTGTGATACGTTGGGTTGTGCACCGACTTGGTTTGGTACTGGAAGTTGAGCGATCGCTCCGGTCGTGGTGGGAGCAAAACCCTGCGGAGCATTGGGAACATTGCCGTTGAGGGCGAATTGCAAAATCGGTTGCAAAGTCACGGCCTCTGTATTCTTCAGTTTGAAAACACGAATCTCTGCCGTACTGCCACTGCCAACCACATCCAGTTCTTTCATCAACAGATCGATTTGTTGCAGGTAACTGGGAGAAGCTTTTACCAACAAGGTGTTCGATCGCACATCAGCAATCGTTAGCACGTTCTCCGGGTCGCCAGGACTTCCGGTGCCTTGATTGGGAGCCTGATTAAAGTACTCGTCAACTCGTTGCTTTGCATCTACAGCGGAGATGTAGCGTGGGCTATATCGTTTGAATCCTGCAGTCGCCGGAGGAAGTTCTTGAGACTGTTGGTCATATTGGCTCACGATTGCTTTTACGGTTTCGATCGCTGATGCTTTTCCCGTAACCAACAAACCTCTGGGATTCGGGATTGGGTTGATGTTCGCAACACCAAGATTTTGAGCATACTGTGCGTCGAAAATTCCTTGCACGATCTCTGCCGTCTGAGTCGGATCGGCATTTTGCAGTGAAATGGTTTCCGTGATCGCAACGGATCGTTTCGCTTCTTCGATAAACGTGTTGATTCGGTCTTGTAGTGCTTTTACGTCATCGGCGTCACCGGTCAAAATCAACAAGTCAAGATCGCTCATAACCCGAGCTTTAACCGGACCACCACTTGGCTCTTCCTGACTCCCTTCTTGAGGTGGCAACTGAATCGCACCCATCGTTTCGTTGTCGTCTTGCTGCTGTCGGTTTCGGATCAAGTAGCTTACGGTGCGAAACTCCTCTTCGGTGACACCAACGGTACTGATCAGTCGTACCGAATCTGTATCGTGTTCAGTTTCAACGCGATCCAAAAGCTGCATGGCGTTTTGCCACTCTTCGACTTTGTTGTCGCTACCTTCGAAGTACAAACTGGACTCGCCACGATTAATAAGCATCGTGTTGGCGGTGTTTGAGTCACGCACGGGAATCGTGACTCGCATGATCTCTCCGTCTTTGAGCGATTGGACCTCTGGTTCTTGCATCCACATTTCCAACATGTTGATCTCGAACTGCCGCCAATCGCAATTTCGCAAGACGTAGGTCCGCGAGGCTAAAGGTGGCTGGAGAGGACTTGAGTGAGCAACCTGCTGAATGGTGCTCTCAGCCGAAATACGACTGGGAACTTGAACCGTTTGCCCATCCTGTTCGGGAACCGAAGCGATTCGAACGGAGCTCGGATGATTTAGTACAGGGCGCGGGCTGGTTGGGCTGGTAAGTCGCTGAAAACTACGATCGTTTTGAGGCATCCTTTCCGCAGGCGTTGCACCCTTCCGTAGGGACTGTGTCGAGTTGTAGCCGTTATTGTGCGGAACAATTCTTGCCGAACTCGGAGCGGTTTGGCTGTGCCATTGAGTTTCCTGAGAGCGTAGGTCAGTTGAGCCAAGGTCACTTTGACACATCGCCGTGCCTGAAAATCCCAAGATGGACACCGCGCCGAAAACGGGAGAAAGCAGTCCTAATACGAAAGATCGTCTAAGCGTCATGATCAGTTGTTCCTTGGTTCTGGGCGAACTCGCCTGTGCCTGTGGTTCTGCCAAAGTCAAAGTCGACCAAGGGCAGAACTTGAATACCCGAACTAACGAACTAATTGAAACTACGGCGTAACCCTGTGAACCTTGCACAACCTATTGAGGTAGCGCGAGGATGCATGAGTCTCGAAATTTCAAAGTCTGATTTTGTTGCGGGAACGAAACGGCTGAAAACCGGTTTCGCTGAAGATGGAATCGGCAGATCCGTTACATCCCGTAAACTCAACTTATCAATAAAACAGGAACAATCGGAAAGGTTTAGCGCGACTTTGCGGGTTATTCCGATCAGAATGTGAGTTGATAAAGTTTGAGGTCTCGGTAGGAAGGGGTTATAACCGTCAAACTCAACCCAAACTGAAGCTTGACAACGTTTTGCCAGCGTCATAACCTTGATTTTGCCTAATTGAGAAATTGAGCTAAAGCGATTTCAATTCCGGATCGTTGCCAAGATGTTTCAAACTTAACCACCGATTCAGTGAGCGTATCATGAGTTATGGAATTCCCTCCCAATCCAATCAGCCGGCTCCCAGACGGGGAGGTGGTGGCGGAATGTTGCTGTTGATTATGATCGCGGTTGGCGCTTTTCTTTTATTCTCTCGAAACGGACAACCCGCTCCAAAATCTTCCAGTGAACCTGGGATCAAACAGGGAGCAGCGGAAGGGCTAGACGGTGATTTCGTTGAGTCACGCTCCGAAAAAACGGACCAACCCAGAAAAGGTGTGGCGATGCCGGGCTCCGGTCGCGACCGGACCGCAGGCGGTTGGGACTCTGAACAAGTTGGGCAATCCTCAAAAACAATGCCTAGCTCGTATGGCAAGAAAACCACCGGAGACAATGGTTGGTCTGGGGAACAAGTTGATACCAATCCCCAAAAAGACGACGGCGTAGGATTGAGATTGTCAAACGAACCCACGAACACTCCCATGCTGGAAGATAATGACTGGAGTTCGGAACAGGTTCCCAAGAAAAAATCGGTAACCAACGGCGATTGGGAAGCGGAAGCTGTTAACCCGCGCAATTAGCCTTAGACGCTGCGACGCGATTTAGCTGGCTGGCATGTTTGCCGCGAAACTTAAACACTGCTTCTTTTGGCACAGATCCAAGGTCTATCTAATCCTCTAGCGCATTGCCCTCGAATGGTTGTGGGTGCTTATTTTCACAAAGATTTTGACGGATCAGGACCTTGGCTGAACTTTCCCACCTACATCTAAAACAACTCATAAATTAGAAAACGAATTAATCATCACCCTTTAGCGGGGTTTCGTGGTGGGCTAGATGTTAGAGGGCAAGGCTGGGCCTTTTATCTTTCTAGTTGACAGTGCTTTTTTATGTTTAAGATACCCATGTCGCTGTTTAGCGAAAATTCGATACAATATCGGGGCGCCGAAATAGTGCTGTCTACAATCCAGGGTTCATTGAAAAATGAGTTTTCAATCTTACTTCTCCTTGGTATCTAAATTCCAATGGATTTACGTGGGCTTGGCAATCTTTATTGTTTGCTGTATCTCGTGCTCTAAACCAAAGCCTGAGAACTATGGCCCGTCGAATACTCGGTTAATCAGTACCGATAGTCCTGAAAAATTGCAGGCTTCGTTCGGTCTAACCGACCGGCTGGACGAAAGCCTTGATGTGCCTGGCAACTGGTTTCCCATTTTGCGAGTTCAGCTGCACGAATTGAGCAAACATGTCGATTGCCGAATTAAAAAGTCGGTAGAGCGCACTGACTTTGAAGCTCCAAATCTAAAGTACAGCGGTGTGGACCGACCGAGGGCCGAAACCGCTTTTACGACCAGTCGCATCGAAGTCTCTCGATGGCGTTACTCAAAGGAAGCGCCTCTGTTCGAAACTGACGGACTTCAAAACCTGGTCGACAACATGTACAAGCCATGGGACGAAGCCAGGAAATTCAGAACAAAATTGACACCAACCAAGGTGGAGATTTCAGAAAAGTATCTCAAAGTTACCGTAGTTGCCAGGACTTTTGGTGAGATACGTGAGAACGTGGGACTTGAATCGACTTCGATGTGTTCGACACGATGGAAGATTGACGAGGTAAACCCGGGAAATATTGAACTAAGCGAGTTGCAGATCATCGCGCACGAAGAAGTCAAATCTGCGTCCAACGACGGACTTGCGTTTCAAGACATTACTGAAAATGTTCTCCAGCATGACGATGTCTATTCGTCTCAACTGAATATCGGTGTCGACGAGTGGGCAAAGTTGATCCCGGGAATCGACATTACGGGTAACCTTGGAATCGCGATTGGTGATCCTAATGGAGACGGGCTCGAAGACATTTACCTTTGTCAGCCTGTGGGCTTGCCCAACATTTTGCTATCCCAAAACCCAGACGGCACAGTAGACAACACCGCAAAGAGCGCGAATGTTGACCTTCTGGATGGATGCCGAGCCGCATTGTTTGTGGATCTGGACAACGACGGCGACGAAGATCTCGCCATCACGACTTCGGAAGAATTGCTATTGTTTTCCAACGACGGCAAAGGCAATTTTCTGTTAGAGCACAAACTGCTCGCAGGACATGGTGGTGGCTCGATTTCAGCGGCCGATTTTGACAACGATGGCGACCTCGATCTCTATATTTGCAAGTACAACATGATCCTGGACGAACAGGATCTATTGCCGCTGCCCGACTCTTATGTACGGTCAACTTCAGGAGGCCGAAACGTTTTGCTACGAAACGAAGAGGGCTGGAGTTTCGTTGACGTTACCGACAAAGTTGGATTGCGAGAGAACAATATTCGCCACACACGGTGCGCGATCTGGTGCGATTACGATCTGGACGGTGATCAGGATCTTATGCTTGCCAACGAGTTTGGCGTGGATGTTTTCTACCAAAACAATGACGGTTGGTTTATCGACATCAACAAAGAAATTCCCGCTCAAGACTTGGAAACCGCAACTCGTAGTTGTTCGTTTGGCGAGTTCAACGGCGACGGCCATTTTGACTTTTTTATGGCCAACAATTTTTATGAAGCCTCGTACCAGTTTTTGCCAACCGACGAGCAAAGAAGTTCGTTTTTTGGCGAGATCTATAAAATGACTTCTCAAGAAAGCCGAATCCTGTATTCCAAGCCCGGCAAGAAGAAGTCTTTTACTGAATATCAATTACCAAAACCGATCTTTGCAACGCAAAATTCGTTCAGCAGCGTGGCCATGGATTTTAACAATGATGGCTTCGACGATTTAATGCTGACCAACGGCTGGTTCACACAAGGACCCCAGGATAAAGCCGAACAACTTTTGACATCGATCTATTTGGCCAACGCCGAGACCGATGCTTCAATCACGAATTTTCCCGACCTTACCAAACGGGAACGGTTTGAGTTAGTAACCCGAAATATCACTGACAAAATACGAAGAGGAAAATCTTTCGGGCAAAATCAGCAAAACGTGTGCCTGTTAAGTATGGGGCCAATCGGGTTTGCAAACTATTCGGCTTCGTCGGGTATCGACTTTCCAGATGACGGAAGAGCCATTGCGTCGACCGACTGGGATCACGATGGGGACTTGGACCTGATCGTAACTTCACGAACCGCTCCCATGCTTCGAGTACTCGGTAATCAAATAGAAACCGAGAATCAGTTTGTGGGAATTCAACTGAGAGGGACCAAGTCCAACAGCGATGCCATTGGTGCTCGGGTCGAACTTTATTTGAAGGGGCGTGGTCGGCCACTGATAAAGTCGGTCACGGCAGGATCCGGAACTCTCGCGCAATCATCGAAACGACTTCATTTCGGCATTCCCAAAGATGCAGTTATCCAGGGAGTGATCGTTCATTGGCCACTCGGTGAGCAACAGAGTTTTTCAGGGATCAAGCCGGGAACACGCTACCGGATCGTTGAAGGTGAATCAGAACCGGCGGAACTTACGGACACCCGTTTTGACATCGGACTATTCAAAGAGATTGAACCCAAGCCCAGTCGAAAAATTTCTGCAACGCATTCCTTGCTGAACCCTCCAATGAGAATGCCGCGGCTTCAGTTCCAAAGCGAACGTATGGCTTGGGTCCCTTTGCAAACGATCGACGAGAGGCGGATGGCTGTGGTGTTCATTGACGATTCAAACGAATCTAAAGAACTGCTTAGAGAGTTTGGCGAGGAAGCGTCTGAGTTGGCGGAGGAAAAAATCGATGTCGTCGCGATTTATCTCGACAAAGACTCACCCGACATGGCAAGCAGCCACTCAAAAGTGCGAGACTTGGTCGAAAACGCAAACTTCCCTTTCCGCTACGGTGCGGCTTCGGAAGGCATGATGCTCAAAATGGAGATCTTGTACGGCCAATGGTTGTCCGACCAACGCATTCCCACAGCCCCCTTCGGTTGGCTGGTGGACTCGGAAGATCATATACGAGTATTTTATCCGACCCAAAAAATTTCCGCAGACCAAGTGCAATTGGACTTCAACTCACTGGGAGGCAACTACTGGAGATGCCTGAAGGATTTTTCCTTGTTGCCCGGTTACTGGGTAAACCCGAAACGAATCGGCAATTTTGCTCGATTGCAAAATCGATTCGAAGAGATCGGCTCAGAAAATGACGGCGAAATGTTTGCGGAACTTTCCAAAGCCAGCTATGCGAATCAGCTTTGTCGTCGTGCCGTTGAGTTGGAAGCGCAAGGAGACGGGAAAAAGGCTCGTGAAGCGTACTCTGCGGCGTTGGAAAAAGACCCTCGATGCGAATTGGCCTGTGTCGGCTATGGGAATCTACGTCTCCTCGATTCAACCATGGTAAAAGACAGTGTGGATCGACAATCGATGTTAAACGAGGCCGAGTTGTTGTTTAATAGAGCGATTCGAATAAACCCAACCAACACCAAAGCGATCTTGGGACGTGCAAAGGTGCTGAAGCATCGCGAAAAAGTTATTGAAGCGATCGACCAATTGAAAGAGTATCTGGAAATTTACCCAGAGCGGTGGGAGGTTCACGCTGAAATTGGCCGCATGTACTACTACATTGAAGAGTACCGCAAAGCGACTGAGTATTTACTGGTCGTTTGGGAGAATCGACGTAACCTGAACGATGTAGCTGCCGAGTTGGGCTTCATCTATTTAAACAAAGGTTCTTTTGAAGATGCTCGATCGTTTTTAAGGTATGCAAACCGACTGCAACCAAGTGACCTGCCTACAAAGCGGCATTTGGCTCATTGCGAATTTCTCACAGGCAACTTTGGTGTCGCGATTGAGCAGCTTGAGCAGCTGGCGGAACTGGCTCCCAACGAAACGTTGCTCAAATACTTGCACGCTTGGGTGCTGGCGACCTCGCCATTTGAAACAGAACGCAACGGTAAAAAAAGTCTGGAGATCGTAAAGCCTTTACTGGCCATCTACGATGACTCGCCTGTTGTGTTCGAAATCGCAGCAGCAGCCTACGCGGAACTAGGTGATTTCGACGAAGCACTACTGCATCAGCAGAAAGCGGTCGACCTGATCACCGACTCGATCAGTTCTGAAACCTACGGCCGAAGTCGTACCGAAGGACTTAACGGGCGACTTGAGTTGTACAAACGAAAACGCCCCTATCGAATGGCCGATATTAAACAGATCCCAATCCCAGCGCCAGGGCAGCAATACTAGGCCGATTCAAACTCCTTGGCGGTTCGTAGTG
>CAZDBA010000018.1:14786-42210 GCA_964503615.1 uncultured Pirellulaceae bacterium | reverse complement strand
CTTTTGATCAGCCTCTAGATCGACTTTTTTTGGCTCTTCTCTTTGATTTTTTCGCGGATGATTTGCACTAACAGTGATGAGACTTCTTTCAGCGTGTTATTGTCTGTGATGACTTCTACAGCATCGTCTGCCTTAACTAGTTTTCCTACAGGACGGTTATAGTCACGGCGGTCTCTCTCGTTTTGTTGAGCAAGGATCGTATCGAAATCGACTGGCACTTCTGCCTCTTCCAGTTGTCGGACCCGCCTGGCTGCCCGCTCTTCGGCCGAAGCAACCAGAAAGATCTTGCAAATCGCATCGGGAAATACGACGGTGCCTTGGTCACGGCCCTCACAAATGTAGTTTCCCTCTTCAGCAATTTTTCGTTGGAGATCAACCAGCCGCTGTCGAATTTTTGGATTGTCGGCGATTGGAGAGATGTTGGCTGTAACCTCGTCAGAACGGATCGCTATCGTTACGTTGTGCGATTCGACAAAAACTTGATCATCCTCGAATCGAATATTGGTTTCGTCAGCTACCTCTGAAGCGGCGTTTGCGTCCTCGGGATTAACTCCGCGCCTCAGGACTGCCCAGGTGACGCAGCGATACATGGCACCAGTATCGAGGTAGTTCAGCTTTAACTCCTTGGCAACAAGTTTGGCAACAGAGCTTTTGCCTACACCCGCAGGGCCGTCAATAGTGATAATCATGCGTCGTTCGTTGTGTAAGCTAATTGTGCAAAAGGCAAACGGGGATTCAGCGAGCCTCAAAAGGTAGGCAGGATCGCAGTGTTTACCATCGGAGTTCGATGTCCAGCATTTGTGAGCCCAGAAAGTCCGTTTGAACTTGGTTGTTTTGAATCTTCAGCTCTTGGATCGGACATTGACGTAAGTTTAGCAAGAATGCTCGTTCAATTTTATAGGGGCAGCGAATTTTCAGATCACCACGGCGCCCCTCTGTTTCTTGCAGTCGAAATCTCACTCCGTTCAACTTTCCTGATTCGGCAAACTGGGGACGAGTCTGAACTAGGGCGATGTTCTTTGCGCTGAAGTGAAAAAGCGAACTACTGGCTTGGTTGGCAAGATGGGGGAGTTGTAGCACGATTGGTTCACTTGTCCAATTCACAACCGATTGATGAGCGTACGGGTTGTTAATGCTTAACGCGAATTGGAATATCCTGCGCGACTCGTTGGGAACTACCAAAAGCGAGTCCAACTGTCGCCGCCCAATTCGTTGATGGAAAGGAATTCCGCCGGTAAGAAAAGTGATCTGGTAGTCTGGCTCGGCGATTTCGATAAAGCTCGCCGCGCAAATTTTTTGTTCGCTTATTTGGTATCGAGTGTTGTGCACGTCGCGAGACAGCGTAGCGGCTTCTTCTAGCCAAGCGAACCGATTGCAGAAGTAGTTTCCCCATGCATCGCCGGAATCGAGTTCCTGCAGTTCATCAAGTTCGACTTCGAAATGAACCAGTCTGGATCCTCGGGCCATTGATATTCGTTGCTGGAACTCACCTACTTTTTCGTTGGCGATTATTAACGAGCCGGTTGAAGTTGCGATTCCGGATAAGGGTGTGTCCGCTACGACCGAAACGTCGTTAACGACCATTTCGCTATAGGCTCCGGGGTCGATTGCGGAGTGGCCTGAGAATCGCCGCATCGCCAAACGTTGAGTCAGTATGTTCGCGCGGCGTGTATATAGGTTCAGGCTTCGCATGCCGCCAGTTTGAGGATCGACTGCAATCCGAAAATACTCGTTTCGCATCTTGTAGCCGTCGACAACAGCGATAATTGGCTTTTTCTTCTTTGAAGATACTTCGGGTGACAGTGTCGCGTGGCCCATAGGGGGACAATTTGCGATCCAGGTCGTTTCGTCGTTCTGGCTGACCCGCAAGTAGATCGAGTCGACAGAATTGCTGGTGGGGAAATTTCCAGCCGATTTGATTTTTTGGGTGCGGGGAAAGTTCGTGGTGTTGATTACTGTGATCGAATTCGATTTCTCATCGACGGGGTTGATACTGGCAAGCAAACGACGTTGCAACGAATCAAGTTGCTCGTCGATATCGAAGTCTTGATCGCATTGCAAATTCTGGTCAATTTGCAACGCAATAGTTTCGATTTCATCCGCGCTTGTTTGGTGTTCGCTACTCTGTCGATAACATGCTGCCATCAGAAGCAGGTTTTCAAGCGAGGCGATTCGCCAGCTTTGTCGCCAGTAATCAATGTATCGCGAGATCGGATTGGCTTGCTTCGCTGCTACTGCTTGTTTCAGGTAGGCGTTTCGATACTCGGATGCAGAATGGGTTTCGCCGTATCCGGGATCGTATACGGCCTCAAAGCAATCTTGGAAGCCGGTGAAATTTCCCAGCAAAGGTCCGTATTTGTGTGTCCTAAGCAGATCATCAAAGCTTGCTGAGTAACGATTTGGCCAATGGGCGAACAAGACAAAAGCGCAATGTTCGTTGTCGATAGCTTCCCCGATTGTGATCGCAAGTTTTAAAAACGTTTCGGGCCGATTTGCATCCACTGGTGTTTGGGAAAGCGCGAGGACCATTTCACCGGAAGGAGCCTCCCACCGCATATTTGAGTTTGTGCAGACCGGGTTGCGCCCTACGTCCAGTGAAGAATGCAACGCGAATTGGATATCCATCTTTTCCAATATTTCAGGCAGGGCAGGGAAGAGCCCCGAGGTACGCCGCGCGAATATTGTCGGAGGTTGGTCAAAAACTTCCTCGATCTGTTTTTGACCGAGCGTCAAATCTCGAACGATTGTATTTTTGGAAACCAATGGGGCAGGAAGCTCGGTCTGATTCACGCCAAGCAAGTCAAGCTTTCCTGAGTCGATTGCCGCGTGAATTGCCGAATAGGTTGCCGGGTGTTTTTGTGCAATCGTTTGAGCCAGCTTTCCTGTCATCAACAGGTTCATCTTTTGATCGCGTTTGAGTTGGTTGCAAAGAGACTTGCCCAACGTCGTTTCAGCAAGCAGTGTATAGTCAAGCAAGTTGGCTTCGACAGGGTAGTATCGGTTCCGTTCTTCCAGCAACAGGTCAAAGCAGGCTTGCAGCTTGGCTGTTGTTTTTTCTGAGATTGAGTCAAACCTTGGCTTCTCGGCGATCGCCGTTTCTGCTGCGTCGACCAGCAGTTCACTAAATCGCTTTTCGTCCAAGCTGCTTGAGTACCGGAGTTGTTGCGTCATCAATTGGACTTGAAGATAGCCATACCCAAGCGCGAAAAAATCAGCGACCGTTTCTGCGTTGATCGAGGCGGGGGCGCCTTGCCCTTCTGGTGTATCAGAGTCGCTGTCCAGTTTGTCCAGGATCAACTTTGCAAGGTCGTCTCTGCCGAGTTTTTCGTCGATCAGAATCGCACTGGCTTGTTCGCACTTGAGGCGCAGATCTGGCTTGATCGCGGTGTGTGAAACTTGGGGCACTAGGACCAGAGAGTTGGCGAGGTCGCTTGGGGTCTCCTCGGCTTGGTGCCATTTGGGAGGCGAGCTTGCCGAGGCAATCAGCCGGGGGTGCCACAAAACTGTCCAAAAGTCCAGCAGGTTTGCGGCGTCTTTTCCTACGTGGTGAGTTGGGAAGTCCTCAAGGCTATGGCAAGGCAGCAATATGTATAAATGTTCGAAACGTCTCATTCCGAGAACTTCTTAAACGGGACAACTGTCAAAGAGCCGACAAAAGGTTCCGATAAACTAGATCATAGTAATTATTTTGGCGATACTGAGGGCGGTTAACTAGGCGGAATGTGAAGGTTTCATCTCAGAACCCGGCAAACAGAACAGAACAAGTAGTCCGTTTTGGCGATAAAAATTTGACAAAATGCAGGTGAAAAGCGTACATTTGGTTGCTGGTCTTAAGGACAACCAGCCAAAATTCTGTCTACTTCCACCTCAGTCCCAAGCATCAACTTGCGAAACCGATCGAATCGTTAGTAAAACACTAAAAACGTTACCTCGATTGATTTGTATTGCTAGTTTTGGGAATATCTCTGTACATAATTAAGGGTGGAGCCAACTCTTGGAATCTTCCGGGGTTCGGCGTCTTGTCACGAGTAGAAACCTGTGGGGCAATCGCCCAGGTAGGCATATAGAGGACGAAACGCAGCTATGGCAAAAAGTAACGCTGTTTGGGGAATCGATATAGGTCAAAGTGCGCTTAAGGCGCTTCGATGTATGGTCGACGGTGAAGGCACCGTTGTTGCCGACAAGTACGATTACATCGAGTACCCCAAGATTCTCAGCCAACCTGAGACCAATTCAGATGAGTTGGTAGAGCAAGCGTTGCAGCAATTCTTGTCACGCAATGAAGTGCGCGGCGACTCGATTGCGATCAGTGTTCCAGGGCAAGCGGGATTGAGCCGCTTTTTCAAGCCGCCACCTGTCGATGCTCGTACCTTGCCTGACATTGTCAAATACGAAGTCAAACAGCAGATTCCTTTTCCGATCGAAGAAGTCGTCTGGGACTGGCAGCAACTGGGTGGGTCGATCGTAGACGGCCGGACTCAGGATGCGGAAGTCGGATTGTTTGCGATGAAGCGGGAAGCGGTCTACCGTGCTTTGCAGCCATTCGAAGAGGCCGATATCGACGTTGATGTCGTCCAACTTTCTCCCTTGGCGATTTTCAATGTCGTCATCCACGACATTCTCGATGAAATCCCCGACCCGAATGATATCGACCCAGAAGATCCGCCGGAGTCGATTGTTGTCATGTCGATGGGCACCGACACCACCGATTTGATTGTGACCAACGGGATCAAGCTCTGGTTGCGAAACATTCCGATTGGCGGCAATCATTTTACGAAACAACTTTCCCGCGCGTTAAAGCTGACCCAGGCCAAAGCGGAGAATCTGAAACGGAATGCGGCAAAGGCTGAAGATCCCAAATTGGTCTTCAAAGCGATGCGCCCCGTTTTCAATGATCTGATTAACGAAGTCCAGCGTTCGCTTACTTTCTTTCAAAGTATGGACCGCACGGCCAATATCGAACGAGTCGTATTGTTGGGTAACGCGGGCAAGCTTCCGGGCTTGCGGACGTTTCTGAACAAGCAGTTGGATCTCGAAATCGAAAAGTTATCCAAGTTCGATAGCTTGACCGGTTCAGAGGTGATTGGGCAAAGGTCGTTTTCGAACAACGTGCTTTCTTTGGCTCCCTGTTACGGTCTTTGTTTGCAGGGCTTGAAAAAAGCTCATTTAAAGACCGATTTGCTGCCACAGGAAATTAAAACTGAAAGGATCATTCGCGCCAAAAAACCTTGGGTGCTCGCATCCGTTGGAGCTTTGATGCTTGGGTTGCTACTGGGATATTTCTTCAAGCAAAACGCAACCTATGCGGTCAGTGACGAGTACACGTCGGAAAATATCTCTTGGAAACAGGCCAAGGAAAAAGTCAAATCGGAAAAGATGCAAAGCGATCGCTGGGTGCGGGATGATGAAGACCTAAAGAAACGGCTTGAAGATCTAAACACCATCAGCGCTGAGTTGACTTCTGCGACGGAAGACAAAGCGACTTGGATGGAGATCATGAAGGCGATCCACGAATCTTTGCCTGTCGACGAGCGGTTGCAAACTGTCGAATTCGTTGATCCGGGTGAGATTCCGTTCGAGGACCGAGATCAGATCTATATCGATCACATGGAAACAAAGTACTTCGAGAATCTTACAGAGTGGACATCGGGCATTAAGCCGATATACGACAAACAGTTTCCGAAAAAGATTCGTGAAGCAGATATTGCCCAACTCGGTGAATTGGAAGAAGTCGCTTTGGAAACAGTCCAAACGGACGAAGCTCTAGAGGCTTCGCCGGGCTGGGTGATCGAACTGAAATGTCATCACTACCACAATGGCGAAAAGAACTTTAATAAAGGCGACTGGGGCCGTTACTACGTGGTCCGAACGATGATCGAAAAACTGATCAACGGAACAGTGGAATTCCCAGGTAAACCGGACGCTGTCGAGGGAGGCGGTGAGTATCGATTTACTGACTTTGGGATTTCCTATCCAACATTGGTTTTAGTCTCCGAAGATCGTTACAAAGAACCGATTCGTTTTGGGCCAGAGGGAGTCATCGACGATGGTTTTGTGCCGCCCGATCTGAGCGGCGGCGTCAACGGCGGCGTCAACGGCGCGATCAATGTGCCAAGCGGTAACTTTAATTTTGACAACGATCGCATGGACGATGCTGCTGAAGAAGAAGGCACCACGGTTTACCAGCCAATGAGGTACGACTTTACAATTCAAATGGCTTGGCTTCCTCGTTCGCCAAAAGAACGGTTCGAAACCAGGGAGGCTCGTTTGGAAGAAGAGAAGAAAGCCGCACAAGAGGCAGCTGATGCGGCTGAGCTGGCTCAGGAATCGGGGCAATAGACGGGGCGAACTGCTGGATTTAAAGCGGTTCAAGTTTTTTACGATCCAAAGATCACAACACTTGGAGCAATTCGCATGGAACAACTTATTCCAATTATCGAATTCATAAAGAAAAACAGTTTCTGGTTGATCTGTGGGGCCGTCGCGGTCGCATCGCTTGTCACTTGGTATTTAGCCGCAGGGGCGTTGAAAACCAATCGCGATAAATATGTTCAACAAATCAATTCGAGCAAACAGACTGCGCAAACGATTCAGCGAACCAGCGCAAGCGGTGTGGACGATGTTACGGTCAGGGCACATCCCAATCAATCAACCACTGACGGGATGCAAAAGCAAATTGAAGGTGTGGAATCTTCTTTAATTCAAACTTGGCGTGCTCGTGTAGATGAACAGGCCGATATTTTGAAATGGCCAGAAGATGTAATTCCTGAAGAGGCTAAGGAGTTCATTGCTGTATACGAACAATTCGATCCGCCAGAAGCTTTTCCTGGTTTGGCTAATGAGAACATGGGGCAGTGGCTAGGAGTTTATAAGCGCAACATTCCCAAGCGAATGCTCGCTCTTTGCGATATTATCGGCACCCGTTGTGACTATGACGAGTTCGGAGAAAAGCTCGAACCGGAAGTAGACGATCTCAAGGAATTCAGCGGCCGTGATGAAATGGCCGAAGGAATGATGACCGAGATGGTGGATGTGCCCGAAGAGTTGCCAGTGGTGGTTTGGAGCGAAGAGAATCAGCTGCTTTGGAATTTGAAGATGACCGAGTTCAAAGATCGAGACGGTCAAAGTGGTGTTGATGGGATTCCAACCCCGATTCAGGTTATCTTCTTGCAACAAGACCTTTGGCTACTGGAAGCAATGTTCAAAGTTATCAAGGAGATCAATGGCGGAGCTGATGCAAACGATCTAGCGACCATTAAACAGATTTCGCACATCGCGTTTGGCCGAGAGGCGATGTCTCAGTTAGGAGTTTTGACCATACCAGATCCAAAGTTGGCCTATGCCAGTGCTGTAGAGGGAGATGGTTTTAGCGATGACATCAATTTCGACGACAACTCTTTTGGAAACAGTGCAGAGGAGGTGGTTGAATTTGACCTGTATCCCGGTGAAGGCAAAGAGCAGCTTGGTCCGTTTCATGGACGTTACGTTGACAAGAATTTCAAACCACTAACAGCAACTCAGGTACAGGAAATTTTGACGGGCAAGACGTTCCCGGAAGAGAATCTTGAGCTGCTGGTTGCGAAGAGGGTTCCTGTACGAATTGCGTTGAAAATGGATGAACGTAAGATAGATGACTTTATCGCCGCTTGTGCCAATTCCCCTTTTGCTTTTGAAATTTGGCAAGTACGAGTGAATCGTCCTTTGGACCCAATCGTACTGGCTGGCGATTTCGCCAATATGGCCAAGGCATCGGGAGCCGGAGCGAGTGATGACTTTATGGATGATGAAGGTATGGGGATTGGGGGAGGAAATGGGTTTCGGCCAACAATTCCTGGTATGGGTGGAGAGTTTGGCGAAGGAGAGAAGGCGCCATTGTTAGCACCGCACCGACGAAGTACCTATGATATTAATGTTGAGTTTTATGGTATCGTGAAGATCTATAATCCGGTCAACGAAGGTTTGATCAAGAGTTCAGATGGGACCGCGCAACCTTAAATGTGCAAAGTTTGTAAGCTACTCAATAACCAAACCAGACAAAACAATTAAACGATCGAACAGGTGACTGGCAAGACGCCTGGACGAATAGGATTGGAAAGCGAAGCAATGAAAAAGCCAAAAGTCAATTTGAGCAAACAGGGTTTGTCATCATTCTTTTTGCACCATGTCGAAAAAGTCATTCTTGGTGCAGCTTTGTTGGGAATGCTGTTTTTGCTTTACAACGGATGGTCGACCGAAAAGTACACTCAAACGTCGCCCAAAGATCTCTTGGCGTCTGCTGACAGAGCGCACAGTCATATTGTTAAGCCGACTAGCTGGGAGGATATCGAGAAATTTCGGGCGGCGGACTTGGATGCTCACAAGCGAGTAGCCCAAGGAAACGAGCGTAAGCTGGATGCTCGGCAATATAACGTCGGTGCCATCACTGGTAGTCCAGCCGCGAGTATGAGTAAGCGACTTGATCCAGAGTTGGTTGCTCCCGAAGGCTTGATTGCTCGTTCAGTTCTTGCGCCTATTATGGTCGCCAGCAACTCAAGCGGTAATTCTGACTTGGATAGGTTGCCAGTGGTTCGTGGCAGCTCCGGCCGGGGATTTAGCGGAGAGGATGAAATGGATGAAATTTCCAGTGACTTCGGCGAAGATGAACGTGGCTCTCAAAAACCTGGCTCTCAAAAACGGGGTTCTCAAAAAAGAGGCTCTCAAACAAAAGATCCGTATGGGAGTCGGGTTTCTGAGGTGATGGCGAGGGAAATGGTCGGTGTTCGCTCAGGCGTCGGACGCAGCAACCCAAATGTTGCTCCTGTAGTACGAGATTTTATTGCTGTAAACGGCGTAGTTAACTTCGACGCGCAGTTTAGAAAGTACGAAGCAGCGTTTCGCAATGCGGTAGCTTATTATCCTCTTCGAGACCGACCGCGTTACTTGTACATGGAAGTCCAGCGTAAGATTGCGGGCAGTGAGAAATGGGAAGACATCTCGGAACGATTAGGAATTGCTGAAACAAGATATGGAACCGAATCTCCAGAAGTCATTGACGCAGATTACTACAATTCTGTGACAGTCCGTCCAGTGCCTCCACTAGCCGTCACTGACATTCGTGACATTGCGCGACATCCAGACGTGCCTTTACGAAAAATGGTCCCCGATTCTTTCGCAAAACGAAATGAGGCAGGCCCGAAAGAAGAATTCGACTTTAGCGAGGGAAGCCTTGGTGCTCAGAGCGGTAGCGGCTCTCGTGAATTTATGGGTATGAAAGACGGTATGATGGACGATGGCATGATGGACGATGGCATGATGGATGGAAAGAATGAGGCTATGATGATGGGTACTGATAGGACCCAATACAATAACATTGACCCTTTCCGCGCTCCAAAGGCGGAGAAAAAACTGGTTCGTTTCTTCGACTTGACCGCAAAACCCGGCAAGACCTATCAGTATCGAGTTCGATTGTGGTTGAATGATCCAAACGATCCCGCTGGGTTTAACAAAGAAGCTGGTGCAAACGGTGGCGGAGCTTTTGCCAACCGGTTTGCAGGGGACGAAATGGACGGTGAGATGGTAGGAGGCGCTGTTGGAAGAGAGGGCAAAGACGGCGAAGAACAGCTCGAGAATCTGGCCGCGTACACCTTTAAAATGGTGTCCAGCAGTTTTCAGGACCCAGAAGTTCGGAATCGTGTCCGAGCGAAATCAGAAGCGATGAAAGTGCCTCAGTTTAACGTTCCTGACAGCCCTGCTTGGAAATTTCGTCAAGAGCAGTTAGCTCAGGTTCTCGGTTCTGCCTGGCATACTGAATGGAGTGAGCCAACCCAACCTGTTACCTGTGGTGGGTCGGATGCTAAGTTCTATGCTGGTTCAATCGTTCAGCCTCCAACGCTTCGGTGTGACACGTTTGAGTTGCCTCGCGAAGAGCAATCAGCCAATTTGGTAACTTCTATGTTGTCTAGAGACTACAACACAGCGGTTGGAAGTTTGAAGTTGGTCCGTCGGGGAGAAGTTCTTAACTATTTCATTCCTAAAGCTCACGTTATGCATCCCGCAGATGGCTCTGTTCGTTTGTTGGAGAAAAGTGAGCCAACCCCAGTCGTAACTAATTCCGTAGTTGTTGATCTTATGGGAGGTGAGCCGGTGAATGCTGATTTTAAGCTGCCAGTGAACATGCCAAGCGAGATTTTGGTCATGCAACCTGATGGTAGCTTTAAACTTCAAAATAGTTATACCGATCTTAAGAGCTACCGTCACGCTTTGCTGCTTGAGGACGAAGAAGGCTCCTTCGGCGAAGTACCAGAAGAAAAATTCGAAAACGAAGACGGTTTTGATGATGATGATGAGTTGGACGATTTTTAAGGAAATCTGAATCAGCAGCTTGCTGTGATCAAGGAAATTAAAAAAGCGGATGTTTAATGACATCCGCTTTTTTTTGTTTCTTGTACCTACAGGGTCGCCTTAAGAACTATCCAAATCGGTTTGTAGCGGTTGTAGCTGTTTTTCTTTTGGTTCCAGTTAGCCAATATGAAAATGGTGTCGCTCGTTCGCGTGATTCAGCTAAATGCTGACCTAGAGTTCCTTGACCAGGTTCGTGCTGGTCGGCCACTTTAAGTTTCCCATCCAGTAATGAACGATTCAAGATGAAAGCTGTTACCTCTTTTTTCCCTTATGACCCAAAAGCAGTTGGCCCGATTATCGGGCTGGCTATCGTGCTTTATGGAGTCGTGCTGACAGCCCACGGTCAAATCGAAGGGTTCATAGAACCTTATCGCAGCGTGGACCTGTCCAGCGATGAAACAGGGGTCATCTATGAACTAAACGTAGAACCGGGCGATGTCGTTCTAAAAGGCGATGTAGTTGCTCGTTTGGACGATCGGATCCAGCAGGTCCAATTGGAACTTGCCGAGCATTTAGCCGCTTCGAAAAGCGAGTTGTTTGTAGCGGAGAAAAAATACGAGAAAAGAGTCGCGATTCAAAATCGGATTGTTGAGTTGATTCGAACAAATAGTGCGAGCGAAAGCGAGTTGTTTCGCGCCGAATTGGAAACGGCGATTGCAAAATCCGAACTGCTTTCAGCCAGAGAAGAAGCGACTACACGTAAAATTGAAGAACGAAGAACAGCTGCTCAGCTTGCTCGCAGATCGATCATTGCTCCTTTTTCAGGAACGATCGGAGAAGTTTATCGACGCGAAGGAGAGTTTGTTTCACCTATTCGACCTGAGGTCGCGTCATTGGTGCAGTTGGACAGGCTGTTCGCCAAATTCAACATTCCCAGTTCGATGGTGACGTCGTACGAGATCGGACAGGAAGTTGAAGTGTCGATGGCAAACGGTGCGACGGTCACAGGCACAGTTTCCAGTATCGGTGTTCAAACCGACGCCCAAAGTGGAACAGTCGAAATCAAACTGGTGATTGACAATTCAGACGGCGAAATTCGAAGCGGCGAGATTTGCACCCTCAATGTCTAACGGCATAGTGTCTCTATTGCGGTATACACAGTGAATGATCCAGCGACAAGTTCGACCGCGATTCCACACCTGAGTTCGTCAGGCTCAGCGCATGCTTCAGATCCATTGCAGGTTTGCAATCAAGAATTCGTTACCGCTCCATTGATCGATGAATTGCAGAAGATAACTCGATCCTCAGAAACGTTTCAGCAATTCATCACCAAACTGCCAAGTGTAATACTGAATAACGGTGACTGCCTTGGGATGTGGTTCACCAAGATCGACAAAGCCAGGCAATTGCAAACGCCCGTTCCGATTATCGACTCGGACGAAGATACTTTGGTGTCTCTCGAAGCCGACCGAATCGCGAAATTGTCTCAAGCCGCCTTGGATAGCGGGCGCCTCTATTTTGATTCCGTAAAAAGCCGGACGCCCTGCCAATGGGTTGCCAGTCCGATCTTGCAAGGGGAGCAAACAATTGGCGTTTTAACGGGCTGTTTCTCAGTCGAAAATCAAGCACCTACCAGGCATCATTGGCTGATGAACATGATCGCTCAAGCAATGTCTGGCTTGCAACAGAATGCCGTAATCCGCCAATCATTTACCCGTCTCAACGGTCTTAACGATGCGATGGCCTTGGTGAAAGGGCTAGACCAAACCGAATCACTTACCGAAGCCGGCATGATTATCGTCAATCATATGCGAAGATTGTTTGATGCGGATCAAGTTTCGTTCTCTCACGTTGATTCGTCAGGTAGCAATCAACTGGTTGCTATTTCGGATGTGGAAAAAGTGGAAAGTGGTTCTCCTGTAACTAAGACGGCGTTGGCCGCCTGCGATCGTACAATCAAACTGGCCACACCGTTGGTTTATCCAAAAGTTTCAAATGTCGGGCAAGAATCAAAATTGCTTGAGCAGTACTGTCGAACCAATCGAGTTGATGGCAGCATCTGTTTGCCTTTGGTCATAAATGACGACAAAGTAATCGGCGCCATTTTGGTCGCAGGAAAATCTGCAAAAATCTGCCAACCAAAATTCATTGAGTATGTTTCGCTGGTCAACGATCTTGTCAGTGGGCACTTGAACACGGTTCTTAAAGCGAATCGAAGTTTTGTCGAGATAGCGAAAGCCAAGTTAAAGCGGTCGTTGGGTAAATCGGTGAAGAAAAAGCTCTCGATCGGTTTGTTGTTGGCTGTTCTTGCGATGTTGATTCCCATGCCATACCGAATCGGAGCCGACTGTCAGTTGGAACCGGTCGTTAGGCGTTTTGTGGCGGCTCCCTACGATGGAATTCTTGAGAAATCACTGGTGGAGAGTGGGGCGATTGTAGAAAAGGACCAACTGTTGGCTCGAATGGACGGGAGGGCGCTTCGGATCGAGCTCTCTGGTGTCCAAGCTGATCTCGACGCCGCGAAGAAACGGCGCGATTCTGCTTTGGCGGTTGGAGATATTGCACAGTCCCACATTGCCCGCAGCGAGATGAAGAGGCACGAATCGCAAATGAAGTTGTTAACGGGGCGATTGGCAAATCTCGCAGTCCGCAGTCCGATAGCCGGTATCGTCGTAAGTGGTGATCTGGATAAAGCTCAAGGCGCCCCTTTGGATACCGGACAAACCTTGTTCGAGGTAGGACCATTAGAAGAGATGGTCGCTGAGATTCGTATACCCGAGTCTGAGATTCGACTGGTGAAACAGGACGCTACTGTAAAAATTAAACTCAACGCTTACCCGTTTCAGACTTTTACGGGAAAGGTTCGAAGGATTCATACTCGTGCAGAAATAGTCTCTGATCAAAACATTTTCGTTGCGGAGGTCGTCATGGACAACTCCGACGGGCGTCTTAGACCGGGTATGGAAGGTACGGCAAAGATCGTAAGCGGAACCTATCCAATTGGATGGAACCTGTTTCACAAAGCGTGGGAAAAAGCGCGTTACTGGCTGATTTGGTGATAGAAAATGGATCCTCTCAGCACATTCGAACCCTCAGAATTGGCCACAATGTCACCTGTACCATCGCAGGAATGGCTATCCCAAACCATTCAGTTGCGCGCCGAACTGTTGTTCGATACTCGTAAGCAGGGTGGGCGGGATATCTACGTCATTGAAGACACGGTTCGTTGCAAATTTTATCAGATCGGAGTCACGGAATTCGAACTCGTATCTCGATTGGATGGCAAGTCGACCGTTGGCGAGGTCCTAAAACAAATTAACACGATTCGGCGCACACCCATCAGCGAAGCGTCTGCCTCGCAAATTTGTAGTTGGCTGATCCAGAACAATCTTGGATTCGCAACTGAGACCGATAGTGGAAAACGCCTTAGTGCGCAGGCAAAGTCACTTCAGAAGCAAAAGATTTTGTCTTTGGTTAACCCCATCGCGATCAAGTTCAAACTCTTTAATCCGACTCAAATCCTGAACAGCACACAAAAGTATTTGCAATGGATTTTTAGTTTCCAATTTGCCCTGGTCTGGATCGCTACTGGATTCGCGGGGTTGTACTTTTTATTTGGTAACTGGGACAAACTCGGTCAGGCCTCCATTGGGATTCTCGCAGAAGGCAAGTGGATGTGGATGTTGCTCGTTTGGCTCGTATTAAAAGCGATTCACGAGTGGGCGCATGGAATTGCCTGTCGACGATATGGTGGAGATGTTCCTGAAGCCGGCCTGCTTTTACTGCTTTTTACTCCGATGCCCTATGTCAATGTAACTTCGTCATGGCGATTCAGGAATCGTTGGCATCGCTTTGTGGTTGCAGGAGCGGGGATGTACGTCGAGTTGTTTATCTCATTCATCGCCATGATCGTTTGGGCAAACAGCTCGAACCAGTTCATTCAGGATATCTGTTTTAATATTTTCTTCTTGAGCAGTGTAACGACCGTGCTATTCAATGCGAACCCACTGATGAGGTTCGACGGTTACTACATGCTGACCGATGCTGTGAATATCCCCAACTTATACACTAAAGGGCTCAGATGGTTTGCAGATCGTTTGAAAAGTACCCTTTTCGGAACCCCAAAAACAAAGAACATTTGCCCGTCAAACGAATTGCCGCTGGTTCGAATCTATGGAATTTGTGCGTTTTGTTGGAAGGTCCTTATCAGTTTCAGCCTGTTAATCGCGGCCAGCGTTTTGTTTTATGGACTGGGAATCATCATGGCAGTTGGGGCGGGCTTACTTTGGTTGGGTGCCCCGGTTGTTCGTTTCTTTAAGTCCAGTTTTGGCGGACCGAACCCGAATTTCTCGTTGGGGCGCGTTGTTTTTTCAAGCTTTTGTATTGTTGCTTTAGTTGCTTCCGTATTTACCTGGTTGGGTAGTCCGGCAAAAAAGTCAGCGCCAGCAATTGTACAGTTCTCGCAAGAGGAGGTTTTACGAGCTGGGGGTGACGGATTCATCGCTGAGATTTTCGTAACGAACGGGCAGAGCGTTAAAGCAGGCGAACGGTTGCTTTCGATTCGAAATGATGAGCTTTCAACGGAGGTGAGCAATCTACGACGTTCGGTCGAAGAATCGGAAATTCAGGCTCGTATTCATACCAAGGCACGTGAGCTTGCTGACGCGCAGACTGTACTGCAGAATCGTGAAAGTCTATTGAGTCAGTTGCATGAAAAGGAGGAGCAACTTGAAAACCTCCAATTAGTAGCACCCTTCGATGGAATTGTATCCAGAAGAAATTTATCGAATATCCAAGGAGAGTATTATCAGCATGGTACTGAATTGCTCAGGATCGCAAGCTCGAAGTCGCAAAAGGTGGTCGTTTCGATCGACCAAGGCGATTTGGATTCGATAAAAGGCCGGGAGGGGAACACGATGACAGTTGTCATGCCTGGAATCCCCAAGTTTCAAGCCGCGATTACGAGCATAGAATCGCGAGCAGATGTCCGACCTAAATACAAAGCATTCTGTGCCAGTTTTGGAGGTCCTCTACCTGTCAAAAATGCGACCGCGTCAGCTGACAGACCGAATGAGTCTGACCAGCCATTTCAATTTCTCTCGCCACGTTTCCAAGTAGAACTGGACATCGACAGAAGTGAAGACCGAGATCTTCAGTGTGGTCAAATAGGTCGAGTCTTTTTTGAATCCCAGCGACAATCATTGGGCCAATATCTCTATCTCGAAACCCGGAATTGGTTTCAGAAACAAATCAAACAAGCCGCCAACATTCGTTGAACTTTATGGCTAGAAGACAGCCAGAGAATGTTGTTCCGAAACATAGCGGGCTTTTTTCGAGAAGAAATGGAACTCCGATGCTAATCGGAAACGAAATTTCGCAACTTTTAGCCTCGTCTTTCTGATGAACTCCAAGATTAGAAGGAACTTGTGTATGATCTCTATCGTTCGACAACTGAATTTCCGGAGTAAGGGCAAGGGTGATCAATCATGCCAAATCCAGCTCAATCTGCGTTCGAGGGTTTCCAGTTGGATACGCTCAGGTTCTTGCATGACCTTAGTCTCCACAATAATCGTGATTGGTTTTTGGAGAATAAGATCCGATATGAGAGCGCTGTGCGAACACCTGCTCTCAAATTCATCACTGCAATGGAACGGCCTTTGAAAAAGATCACTCCACATTTCACTGCGGTCCCCAAGAAGGTCGGTGGTTCACTAATGCGGGTTTACAGAGACACCCGTTTCTCCAAAAACAAAACACCATACAAAACCAACGTGGGTATTCATTTTCGTCACGAGCGAGGCAAAGATGTGCATGCTCCGGGAATCTATGTTCATATCGATACGGAGCAAGTGTTTCTTGGTATTGGAGTCTGGCGTCCGGAAAGCAAAGCACTTGCCAAAATACGAAAACGGATTGCAAATGACTCAAACAGTTGGCTGAAAATCAAAGCCGCGCCTGGCTTCAAAAAGGCGTTTGAGTTCCAAGGCGATCGACTCAAGCGAAAGCCCAAAGATTATCCCGCAGATCATCCGATGATCGACGAACTCAAATGGAAAGACCACATGGCCATTTGTAACCTGGATTTTGATTCGCTTATGTCAAAAGACTTGGTCAAAGAGGTTTGCAAACGAATTCGGACGGGACGTAGGTACCTTGAATTTCTCTGCGAGTCGATGAAACTTAAATTCTAATTTACGTTTCTCTTTTGCCGCGATCCTGTTTATCAACTTCAATGTCCAAAATCGAAATACTCTTTGACGAGAAAAAGTGTTTGGCGATCAACAAGCCAGGTGGATTGTTGACTCAAGCCCCACCTGGGATCGACAGCATGGAAGCGCGAATCAAGCGTGAGTTGAAATTGGCACAAACCGATCCAGCTAAAAAGGCTTATGTCGGAGTGCCCCATCGCCTGGATCGCCCGGTATCCGGAATCATGTTGTTTGGAAAGAACAAAGGCGTTACACGCCTGTTGTCGGCTCAGTTTCAAGAACGTACAGTCCAAAAGATCTATTGGGCGGTGGTGCAAGGTGAATTGGCCGAGGCCAGTGGCAGTTGGACCGACAACATGCGCAAATTGCCCGATTCTGCTCAATCGGAAATTGTGGGTCCAGATCATGCAGACGCTCAATTGGCGGAATTGTCTTATGAAGTTCTAGGCACCGCAGAGGGGCTTAGCTGGCTACGAATTCGATTGGGCACCGGGCGGACTCATCAGATTCGCTTGCAGACCAGCAGCCGAGATCTCCCTATTCTTGGGGACCATCAATATGGATCTAAACGAGAGTTTGGCCCTACGACCAACGACTTACGAGCTCGTTGGATCAGCCTCCATGCCCGGCGAATCGAATTTGCGGTGCCTAACACGGCGCGCCGAGCCGATATCGTTGCTCCGCTTTCCAGCCATTGGAGCCCACTCATCGAGTTGTTCCCTGAAATGAAACAGATCAAGTTTTAAGATCTGCCAACGTGCGTTTTTAAGGCTTGAAGATGCTAGGTGTGAATTGAGCGGAACAGGGTGGTCTGTGGAAAATTCATGCAAAAGGCTACCATGGGCAACTGAAAATCAAAGTCGGTTTAGTTTTGAAGAGAACTTTGGATTTCAATAGCTCTCGTCTCGGAATAGATCACCTTCGCGATTCGACGACGCTTGGCTGAACAGCACACAGAACCTTTGCGACACCATCTTCAATGAGCGACATCAAATACTTTTGTATTCGTGGATTCATGAAATCCGGTACCAATTGGCTTGGCAGTTTGATCGACAGCCATGAAGCGATCAGTGTAGTAGGTGAGTATCATTGGCAAAAAATTGCGTTGCCATTCAAAGAGATGATGAAAAATCACAGCTTGTTCCAAGAGCGGGATTGCAAGGAGTTTGTGAGAGAAGAGTTTGCAGAATTTGTAAAACGAGTGCTGCGACACAACGCTGAACCAAGTGCCCTGTTGATTGGTGATCGTACGCCCGCAAGATTGGAACCGACAATTATCATAAATGCTCCTTGCATTTCCATTGTTCGCGATGGACGAGACGTCTTGGTCAGTCGAGCCTTTCATCTGTTTAATAATTCGAAGATTCACCGTTTGTTCGAACGTATTCCTGCGATGAAAATAGATCTGGAGCGCTTCGAAGCAGACCCCTGGATTTTCAAAAAAAAACCTGAACTGCTTTTGCGACACAAGCGGATGGTTATAGAGTCCGTGCGGATGTGGCGCGAGCATTTGGAGGCAGACAGGGCATCTGTTGAAAGTAACAAAGAATTGAGTGCGAAATTCGTTCGTTATGAAGATTTGCATGCTGACACAGAAGGCGTTCGCAAATCCCTGTTTGAGTTTTTAGGAGTCAATCCGAAACGGGCGGCAAAGCTGGAAGGCGTGTTGAAGCCGGGATTTAAAGAGGAGCGTCCAAGCGAGTTTTTGCGCAAAGGCGCGGTTGGGGATTGGACGAACTACTTTACCGATGATACGAAAGCGTGGTTCAAAGAAGAGGGCGGCGAAGAGCTTATTCGCCAAGGCTACGAAACATCGTTGGATTGGTAGGCCGAACGCAATTATTTCGATTTTACTTGCTTGCCAAAATCGTAAACACCTCTTCGAATCCAGTAGTGGATAAAATTAGTTTGCGGTTTAAAAACGCCTTTTTCGACTTTGGAAACGATCGCAATCAGCCTGCCCTCGTGGACCACAACGACCTCTTTTGAGCGACTGTCGAGATTAAGGTAGCTTCCATGGAATAGGTCCTGAGCCTGTTGCTCGGTAATGATTCGTTTAGAAAAATCTCGCAGTAAAACGGCGGGAGACTCCAAGCGTTGAACGCCGATCGCTGTATTGGTCAGTTGTTCCAATTCGGTAGAGTTAGAGTTGTCAAACGTGCCGACTTGTGTTCGCCGAAGTTGGGTCATAATCGCATCGGAACCGCATGCCCGCGCGATGTCCTGACCTAATGTTCGAACATAGGTTCCGCTGCTGCAACGCAATTCAATTTCAAACTTAGGGTAATTGAATTTTCGAAGTTGCAAATTGAATATCTCAACCTCTTTTTCTTGAATAACAAACTCTTTGCCTTTACGGGCCAGTCGATACGCCCTTTTGCCGTCGACCTTGATCGCCGAGTATTTGGGAGGGACTTGTTTGATCTGTCCCAGGAACTCAGGAAGTACAGTCTTGATCTGCTCCAACGAAACTTCGACCGGATTTTCGATTGGAGATACGTCCCCTTCGCTATCCAGTGTTTCACTGGTCAATCCCATTTGAAAACTGCCAATGTAGCATTTCGGTTTCCGAGCAAGGTAGGGGATCAACCGGGTGGCTGGGCCTATCGCTATAACGAGAACGCCAGTTGCCAAAGGGTCCAATGTGCCAGCGTGCCCAACTTTGTATTTGGGGAACAGGTTTTGGATCTGTGTTGTCACGAATCGAGACGTGACGCCCGCCGGTTTGTTAATATTCAAGAAGCCAAACATGGATTCGTCAGACTAAAACCTTATGAATTCTTCCAAGCTGCAATCTCAGCTTCCTTGGCCGCAATCTCGGATTGAATTTTCTCGACCTCATCCGGTTCATCCGTTTGTTCTTTGGCGCAGGCTAGAATGACACGCAGCTTTTCAATCTTTTTGCGAGCGACCTCGATTTTCTTTTTGGTCTTTTTGTCAATCGCCATGTTTCCCGATTTCCCGAAGATGAAAAAGTCTATTGTTTCGATTGGCAGGCCATTAGTCAAAGACCGCATGCGCTGCTCACAAGAAAAGTTTGCACAAATTTCCCATTTGGGCAAGCTGTTTGAATGAGTTTGTGTGAACAGAAATCAGGCAAAATCTAGAGCTCAAAACGAAAGGTCCTACAAGCCACTCGCCAGAGTTTCTCGCCGATCGTTTGATAGCCTACGTGAACTTTGGCTTTTCCTGTCGCGCCGTTTAGAAGAGACTGTGCGCCCTGAATCGGGACGCTAACTTGATAAGTCGTATTTTCCGGACGTTCTTCTCCGTCGGGACCTTTGGTCGTGTAAACCCGACCGCCAAATTGATTGGAGAGTGCTTTTGGGACCGACTCCATTTTGACTGGCGAGATTTGATTCGTTTTTGACTTCAAAGTCGTGTTGGCTAACTGGTCGACCCACAATTGAACGTCTTGGTCGAATTGAACGAACTCAATATCCTCTTGCTCGATCGCCAATACAGCTTCCATGCCAGACTCATTGGGAATGATGTGCCCCAGAAGGGTTCGTTGTTCGAGATAGGCACCACGGTTTCGTTTTTCCAGCGGTACACCATGCCAACTGGCAAGATCGCCCGATTCCGATTCCGGTTTTTTCACTACCGCGGGCGAAATTAAAACGCCCGATGTCTTGGCAGAAATCTCCAGCCGATCAAGGTCCTTGAGCCGTTGGTTGTATTTGGAGGCGGAGGCAACGTAGGACGCATAAGCAGCTTTGGCGGACGCGATCTGCGTTGAATCCTGGTCTGCGATTTTTTCAGCCGTCTCATAACCGATTTTGGCGTCCCATGTCTCACGCTCCATCGTATCCAGTAGATAGTCCAAATCCTGGCTGACCAGCGTCGCGATTGGCTCACCTGCACGAACAGGCTGATTCGGTTGGATGTGAATCTGAGTCAGTGTGCCGGGAACTTCAACGAAGACATTTTCGGCTGCTTGTGGTTGTACATAAAAACTACAACGAACGTAGTGCGGCAATGGGATCATCAGGAACCCAACAATTGACGCAATGGCGACGATCGAAGTTAAAACTAGGCGAGAGCTTTTCACGCTTTGCATCCTCCCCGGAACGGCAAAGAACTTGTAAAGTTTGACCAGCGGCATCCCGACCAAGCCCCACAAGGCGGTCAAGGCAATGAGCTGGCCGATTATCTTGTATCCATAAGGTTCGAGCATCCGGTACAAAAACCAAAAGATCGCGAACATGATGAACCAACGGTAGGCAACGGCGGCAAGGCTGTAAGTGATAAACAACCACTTCTTCTTGGTTGGCAAAAACGGATCTACTGAACTTTTGATTCCCAAAAACCAGCTGCTCAATGTTCGATTGAGAATAGTCGAGGCCTTTTGCCGCAGGTTAGGTACTTCCAACAGGTCGCTTAGAATGTAGTATCCGTCGTAGCGGAGTAGGGGGTTAGCGTTAAACAAAATCGTACTAACACTACAAGTGAAAATTGTATTGAGCGCCAGTTGGTTGATGATGCCCGGTTGGCTGTACCACCAAACAAAAACGGCAACCGAAGCGATGATCAGCTCAAAGTACATACCGGCCGCGGCAATAAACGCACGTTTCCACTTGCTTGACAGCATCCACGAATCGCTTACGTTGCAATAGAGACATGGAGTCATGACCAGAAGCATCATGCCCATTTCATGGCATTCGCCTCCCGCACGTTTGCACGCCATTCCGTGGCCAAACTCGTGGATCACTTTGGTCACCGAGATCACAAGAAATAGCAGTAGCCAGTTGGATGTCGCAAAGAATTCCTGAAACTTGGGGAGCTTGGTTTGGAACTCTTCGAAGTGAGTGGTCAGCAATCCCAATGCACTAGTGGCGACCAGCAGCACAATGTAAAACGCTGGCCATGAAAAGAACCAGCCAAAACAACGGTCCAATACATTGAGAATCGAATTCGGATCGAACCCCCGAAACTTGACCGCCAACACATTGGTAAAAACACCTTTGATTTTGTTCAGTTTGTTTTTCGAGTCGCGTTTGCTCAACTCGATACCCTGCCCAGGGGAATCCGAGACGAGTAAAGAGTTGCGATAAAGCTGCCCTACGAATTGATACAACTCGCGTAGAGGCAATTTCTGAGGCGCGTAGCGATATTCGAATCGGCGCTTGATTTGATCCGCACTCAGTTGGCCGTCCAGCATCTGCAGGATCGCGTATTCTTCTTCTTCAAAGCGATAGTACTTTAGCGAGATTGGGTCTTTGACTACCCAGTATTCGCGTCCTTGATAAATTTGGCGATTCGATGAAACATCCGCGCGCATTCTTAGACGTAATGGGCGACTGGAACTGGATGTCAACGAACCCGACATGCTGCCTGCCAAGTGAGAAATATGGACGGGCAGGTTAGTGGAATGGTTGTTGGGAGGCTACGGAAAAGCTGGAAATCTCAGATTGCTAGCGAGACATTTTCGGTGAAGTTGCGAGCGAGTTCAATTTGGGGATCGTTTATTGATCTTTGTCTCGACTTGTTCCGGTTGGAGCAGCCTGTCGACCTATTGCACGTCGACCAATCATACGTGGATGCATATGGTGCAAGCGGCTGATTCTGCGATGACCACAGCAAACGCATCGAAATGGGCCCCAAAGTGCGGCAAGACCAAAACTAAAGCCTAAAAAGAAGGCGTAGTACCATTTTTCACCGTGTGTATTGTAATGGTACTCTTCTCGGTTGCAATTGAAACAGTACATCTTGTGCCGCTTGCGTTTACGACGACCAGATTCTTGGGAAGAACCTGAATCTTGGTCTAGATGCCGTTGGCTGTGTTTGTCGGAATGGACTCCCAGCTCGATCAGGTTTTCAGAATCGGTTGTGTTGGAAGGAAAAGACAACGGTATACTTTTTGCAAGCGGGATAAGTAGGAAGGAAGAGAACTAAATCCGAACCACAAATACTGTGCTAATTATTCGTAAATGAGTATACGTAAGTCAAACTCAGTTTTTGGGAAAAGTGCGAACAACAGCCGACCTGATGAAAAAATGGTCAGATGGGAAAGGAAATACTAGAACTTTCGTTAAAATAGGTACCGAAATGGCAGCCGATAAATTTATTCTGAAGTAGACGGCCATTTCGGTTGAGCAGGCAAATCTCAAAAAATCAAGCTTTCCCTTCAGCCTTATCCAGAATCTGATTTAGGACGTACTGTAGGATCCCCCCATTCAGGTAGTAGTCGATTTCCGCAGGCGTATCGAGCCTGACCTTCAGCGGAACACTTACTTCCGAGCCATCACTCGATTTCGCAGTGAGTGTCGCCGACTGCATCGGGGATAACTCTCCCTCAAGCCCAGTAATACTAAATGTCGCATCGAACAGCGAATTGACTTTGTCGAAATCGGATTTATCAGCGAAGTCCAATGGCAATACACCCATTCCGATCAGGTTCGAGCGATGGATCCGCTCAAAGCTTGTTGCAACAACCGCTTTGACGCCCAGCAGCAAAGTTCCCTTGGCTGCCCAGTCGCGTGAAGAACCCATGCCGTAGTCAGCACCCGCGATCACGATCAAGGGACGGCCTTCCTTTTGGTACTCGACACAAGCGTCGTAGATAAACGAGGGCTTGCCGCCAGCGATCGCATCGACATCGGTATCGGGCGCTGGCACTTTGGCATCGCCGAAATACTGCGTGTATCCACCTTCGACCTGTTTGCCACCGTGAGTTGCCATCAGGTTCTTGATACGAACGTTACCGAAACTTCCGCGTGTCATCACACGGTCATTACCTCGGCGGCTTCCGAAACTGTTGAACTTGGCTTTCTCCACTCCGTTGCCAACCAAATATTGCCCGGCAGGACTGGTTGGCGTAATCGCTCCTGCAGGAGAAATATGATCAGTGGTTACCGAGTCACCAAAAATCCCCAAAGGTCGCGCGTCAACGATATCGTTTCCACCCGTTGCAGGAGTGCGCGAAAAACCATCAAAGAAAGGAGGCAGTTGAATGTAAGTCGAATCCTCGTTCCAAGCATAGGTAGAACCGGTGCTCGATTTTACATCGACCCATTTTTGACTTGCAGAATCGAGGTTGCAGTACAAACGCTGGAATACTTCTGGCTTGAGCGCGGCTCCGATTACTTCTTGAAGCTCTTGCGAAGACGGCCAGAGGTCTTTCAGAAAGACTTCGTTTCCTTCGGTGTCTGTTCCGAGCGAATCGGTGGTCAGGTCGAGGTCGACGCGGCCGGCCAATGCGTAGGCGACAACCAGCGGTGGGCTCATCAGGAAATTCGCCTGGATCGAGCCGTGGATCCGAGCTTCGAAGTTTCGGTTGCCCGAAAGAACCGAGGCACAGATTAAATCTTTACTCTTGAGAGCCTCTTCCAACTGAGGGTTCAGCGGACCAGCGTTTCCGATGCATGTGGTGCAGCCATAGCCAACCGTTTCAAACCCCAGTTGATCCAGTTCACACTGCAAGTTGGTCGCTTCCAGGTAATCGGTAACCACTCGCGAACCGGGTCCAAGCGAAGTTTTTACATAGGGAGGCACCGTAAGGCCCAGCGCGTTAGCTTTTTTCGCCACCAAACCGGCAGCCAGCATCACACTGGGGTTACTGGTGTTTGTGCAGGAAGTAATCGCGGCGATCAAAATTGAACCGTGGTGAAGCGTAACTTGCTCGTCGATTGTTTCCGTTTCGACAGCAGTCGCGGTACCGCCGATGTTCAACAAACCAGCACCGACCGGTGAAAAACCAGCCCGTGTCGTTAGATTCAATTCGGCAGCATCATTACGAGTCGAACTCTCTCTGCCAAATCCGCCATTGGCGACACCGTCAGTAAAAAGTTGCTCGAACTTGGTGCCAAGATCGGGAACGTCAATACGATCCTGAGGCCGCTTGGGTCCTGAAACGGCAGGCACGACAGTCGAAAGATCCAACTCAAGATCGTCCGTGTAGTCGATTTCGCCTTTCTTCGGAATGCCCCACATCTCTTGTGACTTGAAGTACTGCTCAACGGTCGCACAAAGTTCTTTCGATCGCCCAGTGCCTTGCATGTAATTGATCGTCTCACTGTCGACAGGGAAGAAACCCATCGTCGCTCCGTACTCGGGGGCCATGTTGGCGATCGTCGCGCGGTCGGGCAAACTGAGCGCCTCAGCACCGGGGCCGTAAAACTCAACGAACTTGCCGACCACTCCATGAGCTCTCAGCATCTGAGTGATCTTTAGCGTCAAGTCGGTTGCTGTCACACCCTCGGCCAATTTGCCGTGCAGGTAAACGCCGACCACTTCAGGGACCAGGAACGTAACTGGTTGCCCCAGCATTCCCGCTTCCGCTTCGATACCACCAACACCCCAGCCAACGACACCCATTCCATTGATCATCGTTGTGTGCGAGTCCGTACCGACCAACGTGTCAGGATAGTAAACGCCTTCTTTCTCCAAAACGCCTTTGGCAAGATGTTCCAGGTTCACTTGGTGAACGATTCCGATGCCAGGAGGAACAACGCCAAAGGTGCTGAACGCCTGCTGGCCCCATTTCAAAAATTCGTACCGTTCCTGATTTCGAATGAACTCGATTTCGAGGTTTCGGTTCAACGCTTCTTGAGAGCCGGAAAAGTCAACTTGGACCGAGTGATCGATAACCAGATCGACAGGAACCAGTGGCTCGACCACATCAGGATCGGCTCCAGCTGCTTTGGCTGCATCACGCATCGCAGCAAGATCGACAACCAAAGGCACTCCCGTAAAGTCCTGTAGAACGACGCGGGCGACCGTAAACGGAACTTCGTAATCTCCTGGCGATTTTGCTTTCCAATTCGCCAGATTTTTGATGTCTTCCTCGGTAACTTTTTTACCGTCAAAGTTCCTCAGGACCGATTCGAGGACGATTCGGATCGAAATCGGCAGTCGTGACACATCGCCAATACCGAGTTCTTTCAAAGCGGGAAGTGACTGGAATTTGGCGTCGGCTCCGGAGCCGGTCTTAAAGGTTCTGAGAGTATCGAGAGCCATGATCATTTCAATTAAAAATGGTAAGCATGCCGGCCAGCCAACAAGGGCTTCCGAATCAATTTGATTGAATCAAGAATTCGTGCGATTCAACAGGCGTTAGTATAAATTTTCCCCGCATATTATTCAACGCCTTCGCAGATTTCAGCGGTCGCGGGCATCTTGGGCTGAGCGCAACAAAAAAAGCCCGTTGTTCGAATTCAAACAACGAGCTTTTTTGTTTAAAGCGGAGAGCACGAGATTCGAACTCGCAACCGGTTGCCCGGCAATTCCTTTCCAAGGAACCCGCTAACCATTCGCTTACTCTCCATGAACGACAGACATTTGGATACCAAAAAGGTTCAAATGAATTGCCCTCCAAATCTACATCCGATTTTACGGTTGTGTGCTGATTTTTGTAATCCCTCTTTCGTTTTTCTTCCAATCACAATGGAAGTAACCGTCTGGTGAGAACGTACGAAAACCGCAGAGGGATGGATCGTTAGTCGTGGACCATCTTTCCGCTGATCAATTGGATAAACTCGGCATTGGTTTTATGCTTTTCCAATTGACGTGTTAGCTGTTCCATCGCCTCTACATGGTGCATCGAAGTCAGCGTTCGACGCAACATTGTGATCGCGTGCAGAGCATCTGCGTCCAGAAGTAATTCTTCACGGCGAGTTCCGGATTGTGTGATGTCCATCGCTGGCCAAATTCTGCGATCGGCCAATTTGCGGTCCAAAACCAACTCCATGTTACCTGTGCCTTTGAACTCCTGAAAAATCAGCTCGTCCATGCGGCTGCCCGTGTCCACCAGCGCTGTACCCACAATCGTTAACGAGCCGCCTTCTTCAAAAGAACGGGCCGTGGCGAACAACTTTTTGGGAATGTCCATCGCTTTGATGTCAACACCGCCGGACATGGTGCGACCTGTATTGCCGACCCATTTGTTGAAAGCGCGAGCCAGTCGAGTGATCGAATCCATCAGCAGAAAAACGTCCTGACCAAGCTCCGCCAAACGACGGCACCGTTCGATCACCAATTGCGAAATTCGAACGTGGCTTTCGACATCTTCATCCAGCGAACTGGCAATGACTTCACCGCCTTTGATGTTTCGACGCATGTCAGTAACCTCTTCAGGTCTTTCATCGATCAGGAGGACCATCAGTTTGGTGTCCGGATGGTTTACGTGAATGCCGTTCGCAATATCTTGCAGCATGAACGTCTTTCCACTTCGAGGTGGAGCAACCAGCAACGCTCGTTGACCCTTTCCAAGCGGAGTAAGCATGTCCATCACCCGAGTCGTAATCGGTTTGGGACCGGACTCGAGATGGTACCAATATTCCGGGTTGATCGGTGTCTTGTCCTCGAACCGCGGCACTTCAGAGTATTTCTCCGGCTCAATGCCATCGACATCTGAAATCTGACGCAAGCGAGGGCCCTGCTGACGCCGAGCGGGTTGGACTTTGCCGGTGATCATTACACCAGGGCGTAGTCCGAATTTCTCGATCATCGTTCCGGGAACGAATGGATCCGACCGTTCGCGACTGTAGTTGTTGTTGGCACTTCGCAAGAACCCATATCCGTTGGGGTGAAGCTCCAGCAAACCTACGCCTTCTGTCAATTCTGCTTCATCGACATCGGTTGGATCGTAGTTGTCTTCGTGATTGTTGTTCCGGTTGCTGTTGTTGTTTCGGCCTCGAGAGTAACCACCTCGGTTTGAGTTGTTTCCACGATAGCCACCCTTGTTTCCGCCTCCGCCTCCGCTGTTGCGCCGTCGGCGATTGTTGGATGATCGGCCACGTCCTCGGCTATTATTGTTCCGATTACCTGATCCCGAGCGATTGCTGTTGCGTTTGTTGTTGGATCGTCCGCCTCCACTGTTGTTCGAGCGACCGCCATCCCGTTCTCCGCCATCGTCTCGACGGTCGTCACGGTCACGGCTGTCCCCTCGGTCACGG
>CAZDBA010000018.1:0-14686 GCA_964503615.1 uncultured Pirellulaceae bacterium | reverse complement strand
ATCACGATCCTGGTTGTCGTGCCGGTCATCTCCACGACTGTCGTAGTCGTCCCGGTCCCGATCAGATCGTCCTCGGCTGGATCGGCTTGATCGACTGGATGAGCGAGAGTCATCATCGTTCTTTGAGCGACGAGATCGGCTGGTCGAGCGACTTTCGCCGTCGTCGTCACGTGAGCGACTGCGCGATCGGCCTTCACCGTCGTCGTCGCTGCTAGCCCGCGGTCCATCGTCGCTTTTGCTTCGAGACCTTGAGCGGCTTTTTTTTCTTGGTTTGCTTTCGCTTGAATCGTTTTCGTTGTTGCTGCGATCGTTATCGCCATGATCGTCATCCGAAGAAGTACGACGAACCCTTTTCTTTGCCATAAAGATGTCACCTTAGAATGTGAAAGATAGCTATTTAGCTTTTTGTGAGTGACAGGCTGAACCACCTGCACTGCGGATACTTAGCAATTCCTTGCCATTTAAAACGATAGAAACTTTGAATGGGAAAACGCAAATGGAATGAACTTCCACAAATGCGATGCTTCCCGGAATTCGACGAACTCAACAAGAGTTTGAGAATTTTGGTGCAAAACTTCCACTACAAAGGCTTGCAGCGTATGCGTGTATCTGAGCTACAACTCGTTTCAGCCTGTTTGCCAGCAAAAATGCTAATAGCCAATATTCATTAAGCAGCAAATTGCTGCACAAAATATCAAGGCAAATCGTGCTTGAACGAAAGATGTCTGATTCACAGACGTATTTGGGAATGACTCCCAATTGCATGCCTGCAAATGATTGCAGGTAAGAAGCTTTGAATTACTCGAAGTGTTACTAATAGTATCGCCAATGTCAAGCTAGAACGACCAGCTATTCTCCAACTTAAATTTGCAACCTCGAAAAAATACCGGTTATTTCTATTCAAAGCTGAAATTTCCATCAGAATCACTCAAAATTTCAACCCTTTTGCGGCCCCAAAAAAAGTGGACCTAACCAGTTTCAGTTTTGGAATTTACGTGATTTTCTGGAATCCAGGCCAGTTTTGTCAAACTCTACTATTTTTACCGACGATAACGATCTTAACGAGAACTCCACGTTCTTGGCGCAAGGACCTTTGTGCCATTGCTCGTATTCCAGTTGTAGAAAAGCTCAAAACTCGAGAAATAGACATGTTTTCCAAATTCACGATGAGCCTGATTGTCGCCACTTTGCTTTGCTCCTTGGGGCAAGCCCAGGTCAATTGGTCCACTGATCTGGAAACAGCAAAAGCGAAAGCTGCCAGCCAAAACCAATTGGTGCTGCTCCATTTTACAGCGGATTGGTGCGGACCTTGCCAACAGCTTGAATCGTTTGTGTTCAACAATATTTCCGTTGCCGACGCGATGGCTACCCAAGTAGTACCTGTAAAGGTCGACGTCGATCTGAATCCTGGCCTAGTGGATAAGTACGGCGTTGAAAGTCTTCCGTTTGACGTTGCGATCCATCCAAACGGAACTGTGTTAATGACACGGAACAGTCCAAGGACACGAGAAGATTACATTTCGATGTTAGGTCATATTGGCAAACTGAATCAGTCCCAACTCGGCGAAACTAAAGATCCTGTCCAACGTCAGTTGATCGAACACATCGCGTCCAGAGGGAAAGCTCCTCAGGAAGGATTAGACTTCGGTTCCAACGCGATCAATACTTCGCCTTCTGCCATCGACTTTCGTCCCGGAGCTCAGTCGAACCCCCAAGCCGAGCAAGTTAGAACAACATCTCCCGAGTTTCGCCCAAGCGATTTTCGTCCAAGCGATTTTCGCGCAACTGCTTCTGCGTCTCAGCATACAAAAGAATTCCGTGTAAAGACGCCTCAGGTTCCAGAGTTCCAACAGCCAGTTCAACAACCAGTTCAAATAACGAATCGACGAATAGGACAAACAAACGGATTTGCTCAAAACTCTGCTTTTGGCCAGCAGGTCCAACAAGTCCAGCAAGCGCCTCAGCCCCAATACAATATTCCTCAACAGCAGGCCGAGATCGTTCGTCCGAGAGTCAATCCGCAGCGGATCATCAATCCGATGTTTGCTGAAGAACAAGCTCGAGCTGCAACTGCACCTACTCAATCAACCGCTTCAATTCAAAATCAGCCGAATCAACTGATCGACCCTGTCTTGCAGTTCAATAATCAAGCCCGGCAAGACCAAGTCGCAATGCCTCAACAGGAGCAAAGCCAGCCAGCCGCTGCGTCGTCTGGCTCCCAATTCGCGCTCAGCGGGAATTGCCCTGTGACTTTGTTGACTGACAGTCAGTGGGTGCCAGGAGATAAGCAGTGGGGCTGTGTCCATCGCGGCAAGACCTACATCTTCGCCTCTCAGGAAAAGATGGGTTTGTTTTTGCAAACTCCCGATAAGTACAGCCCGATCCTCGCGGGCTTTGATCCTGTCGATTTTTATGACCGGGAACGACTCACCCCTGGCATTGAATCGTTGGGTGTGTTCATGTCCAAAGCCGGCGAGCAAAAAGTCGTACTGTTCAGTTCAGCAGACAACAGAGCCAAATTCCAAGCCGAGCCAAAGAAGTACCTGGAAGCGGTCCGCATAGCGACCCAAGTGCTCGACCAACAACGGGCTCGATAGTCCGCTAATCCTCTGCATTGGAAACCCGACGCGTTAATGAGGCTCTTGCACCTTAGTTGTCCAAGCGTCCTGTGGGGAATCGGTTGCATTTGATACCGTTTTGCCGGTTTTTCTCCAAAATTCTCTCAACCAGCTATCGCCTTCCTAAGGGGGTTGTGACAACCCTGCCGAACCTTGATGGTGCGAGTTTCCTCTGTTTACTCAGATGTATCAGCGGTCCAAGAACAGGTAACTGGCTGTTAGGAAGATTCGATCTTGTTTGCATCACGTTTTCGTGAAGAATACTCCGATTCCACCCAAGCGGTCGCCGATGTTTTTAACAGGGCTGCCACGAACTTAGTGTGGAAATTAGCAGTTTTTGCCATTCTGGCATCGCATTGCAAACCGCCCATGCGTCCCTCAGGACGTCGCGAGTTCTAAAGGTTTGAGTGCCATTTAACTTTTTGATTTTTGGAGTGATAGGAAGTGAATAGTTTTCAAACAACTTGGGAGGACGAAACCTGTAATCGCCTCGTCGAATTTTCAATCCAATACACAGTTGAAGATTCAAGAGTAAACGTTGCCGCTGTGACCCCAACACAAGTCGCTTTTATTGGTGAAGCCAAAGAAGTAGAGCGAACGATCGGCGTACACACTGCAAAGGGCCAAGAGATGCTGGCCAATCAATTTACCGCATCAGGTAACTTGGAAACCGCAATCACCGCGATCGCAGAAAAAGAAGGCTTGTTGGAGAGGGTCTAAATCCTAACCAGCGTTTTAATGTTCGCAAATATTGATTTGCGATGAAACTGAATTGACCACACGGCAAAAATGCTGTGTGGTTTTTTCGTGGGCAAGTAATTGTGTAATCGCGTAGTCGCCGCTGTCATCTGAACAACTTAGCGACCCAGCTCTTTAGCCGCCCACGGCCCCAGTTGCTCGCGAAAGATCTTGGAGTTGTGTCTTATGTCCACAGGCAACGCTTTGCGAATAAGAACCGTCTCGATCGACTTGGTTAATTCATGCTGCGCGCACAAGCCAGTCAGTTCCTTCGCCAAGCGATCTCTTCGCTCCTTCGTTGCCGGCCAGTGCTGTGGCCAAGGTTCGGCAATAATTACTGGCTCTTGACTGTCTTTGTCTCCGATGCCCACCAACGCACTTCGGTAAATCCCTGGGTGAGTGTTGATGATCGCTTCGCAGCGCACCGTAAACATCGTTCCGCCAGCCGTTTTCACACGATGTGACTTTCGGCCGCAGAACCAGAACCGGTCCTGATCGTCCAAATAGCCCACGTCCCCCATGCGATGCCAAAACGAATCGCCATCGGTGATTTTGTGAAAAGCGTTCGCCTCAGTTTGAGTTACATACTCAGTCGTCACCACGGGCCCGCGAACGATCAATTCACCGATCTCACCTTGCGGCAGTTCGATCACTTGTGCAAAGTCGGTAATCGGTTCGTCCGAAATCTTGATCACTTTCCAATTCATCTTTTCAAAGTGATTGCCGACACAAGTTCCACCACCCAAGTTCGTTTTCGCGGCCGTCTCGCCGAGTACAACCGTTGCGCTATTAGAGGCAACTGGCAAAGCTTCTGTCGCACCATAAGGCGTGTGGATCTCGCCATCGGCTGCAATCGACTTTTTGACCCGAGCCAAAACGTGCGGTGGAACGGGAGCACCTGCCGTGAACACCCGTCTAATCGAAGGCAGTTTGACTTTTTCTTTTTCGCAAAATGTGGCGACGGTGTTCCAAAGCGCCGGCGAACCGAACGACTGAGTCGCTTTGAACTGCTCCGCCGCGTCGAGGATGATCGGCGGTGAAACTTCTGCTGGACGAGTCGGATCCATCTCGGGAAAGACCGTTGTCACTCCCATAGCCGAATTGAACAAAGCGAATAGCGGAAAGCCGGAAACATCCGCACCGCCGGGCGCGATCGAAAATTGATCGCGAATCTGTGCCGCCTGCTCGATAAAGTTCCCATGTCGGTACAAGACGCCTTTGGGAGGTCCGGTACTGCCAGTCGTAAAGATGATCGCCGCTTCGGCGTCACGAGTACAAGGCGGAGGGGCGGTCAGGCTCGGCGCGGCCGTTACCATCAGGCTCTGCAAACTCTTGCAACCGGGCCAACGTCGCGACCCAACCAGAATATTGTGAACACAATCGGGGAATCGCCGTCGAAAGATAAACCGCGCAATATGAGCCAATCGAATTCCGACGATCCCCTCGGGCTTGGCCGCCGCAAGGCAGCTGATCATGTTTTTTCGACCCATGCCCGGGTCGATCAAGATCACAACGATTCCCGCTTTAAACAGTCCAAAAACAAGCGAGACGAATTCCAGGCTGGGCGGAACCATCAGGCTCAGCCGGGTCCCTGGACGAATTCCCAATCCCATAATCGTGTTCGCGATTTGGTTGCTTTGCGCCTCCAAATCTGCAAACGTAATCGTTTCGTAGGCGATCGGAGGGTGCTTTTGCCCCTTCTTGGCCGGCGCAGCAACCGCAATGTGATCCGGAATACGAGCCGCGGTCTCAGCGAGGGTCATCCCAACATTGTTGATCTGATCCAGCGACCAAGCGGACAGTTTTGCTGAACTAATTTTTTGAGATTGTTCTTCTTCAGCCAATTGAGATGGGCCTTTTCGCATACAATAACTTTGAATCCGATAGAACACAGATTCTAACGAAGCCGACGAAGACCGATAGGGTTTCGATCGGTTCGAACATTGAATAGATTAGCAGGCGACTGTTCCCGGCGTTGTTTACAGTCGACTGAAGAACAAAATAAATACTGCGAAGCCGATCGTTTTCATCAACCAGCTCGGCAAATCGCATTGGAGTGAATCAGATGGATATTGATATTTACAAGCCATGCCCATGTAACTCGGGCAAGAAGATCAAATTCTGTTGTGCGAAAGATATCGTGCCAGAATTGAATCAGATTTTGTCAAAGAGTAGTGCAAAGCAGTCGACGGCAGCAATTGACTTGATCGACCACGTTGTCGAACGCGTCGGTGATCGTGACTGCCTTTCTATTATCAAAACCCACATCTTGCTCACTAATGAAGAACTTGATCGAGCTGAAGAAACCAACACGGCTTTCCTCAAGACCAGTCCCAAGCATCCGATCGGCCTACAGCATCGCGCTCTGATCAAAGTCGGGCAGCATCAAATGGAAGATGCGGTGATGCAATTACAAAAGGCGATGAATGCGATTCCGGGCAACGAGATTCCGGTGTCATTTGCAAACGCGTTTCGAACCGTCGGTGCCGGACTGTTGACGGTCGGCCATCTATTGGGCGCGCGTGCTCACTTGCACTACGCGCTCACGCTGCGTGAGGGCGACGAACGAACACAACAGATGTTGATTCAGACCTATCGTTTGCCAGATGTCTCGTTGTTGCTCAAGCACGATGTCCGTTTAGACCAACCTCCTAAAGAAGAAGGCGCTCCATGGCGAAAGCACTATGTGAACGCGATCAAAGCTCTCGACCGCGGGCAGTTTTTGTTTGGCCTGAAGATTCTTCAAAAGGCAGACTCCGAAACACCTGATGTGCCTGAGATCAAAAGAGGAATCGCGATTCTGACAACGAATTTGGCGATCGAATCGGAGATGGGAAACGCTTGGCGAGCCTACTCGAAAACCCCTGGATTGGATAACTGGGAAGCGACCGAAGCCGAAGCGTTCGCGCAGATGTTGGGACAGGAAGAGATCTGCGAGAACTTCGATCTTGTTAACGTAACGCTCGAATTGAGCGACATGAATCGCGCCAGTGAAGCGGCTATCGCCAGTCCCCGCTTTATCTCGCACGATATTCCACCTCAATCCGAGGACGAATCATACGGACCACCACCGCGATTTGTGTTTGCGGCCTTGGATCGGGATGAACTTAAAACCGCTGAGAACCTCTCGATCGACATCCTTCCGAATACAGTGGCTGAAGTCCTTATGTTCGGTAAGCAAACCGATCGCGAAGCGCGTATCGAGATGGTCTTGCTAAAAGATAAACAGTTCGAAGCAACAATGGCTCTGGTCAAAGAAACGTTTGCACAGGAAATCTCAGGCGAGCCGGTTGAAACAGTGATCAGTGCCTCCAGTGAACTTTCGGAGGCAATGAGTTGGAATTGGCATTTGCCAAAAGATATCACGCGTGAAGTCTATGAAGAACTGACCAACGAAATGCGGCGGAAGGTCATTTTGGACAATGCCACCGAAGTCTCCTTTACGATCTTTGATGGAAAAACATTGCGTGAGGCCGCCAAGATTGACGAGTACCGAGTTGCCGTGGATGCGCTATTGATTCAGTTGGAGCAATCCACCGACCAAATGATAAATGGCGATTCGACAACGGTTGCGTTGCGAAAAGAGATAGGGTTGCCCGAGCCCGAAAAGATCGATCCAACCGAACTGGGCGATCGCCTGGTTTCGCCGATCAAACAAAAGTACCTCATGATCGAGAAATTGTCGGACGAGCAACTTTTGAATTTGCAGTCAGAAGCAATGACGATTGGAAACATGCCCGTCCTCAATTTGGTGTTGCCTGAGATTTTGAGCCGGCCCTCGACCGAAAAACTTATTCCGCACGATCTTTGCCATAGCGTGCTTGCCCAACTGGCAGACGATGAAGAAGGCTGTTTTGAACATCTCAAAACGGCTCGCAAGATCGCGGCAGCGAATAATCGACCGATCGGAGTTTACCTTGTTCAGGAATTGGAAATGTCGATGCTGCGAGGTCGTACCGATGCGCTTCCGCATTTGCTGAAAGAAATCGAGACCAAGCACCTTCAGGAACCCAATGTCGAATACCAACTCGTGCGAGTCTTGCAGCGATTTGGTTTGCTGAATCCGGATGGTCGAATGCCGGCTGGACCCGGTCCTGGAGCTGCTGAACCGATGCCAACCGAAGGGATCTGGACAGGAGACGGTCCTGAACCGGGCGCCGAAGCAGAACCAGCACCCACCGAATCGAAGTTGTGGATTCCTGGCCAGTAATTACGGGGCTTTCGTTCAAACCCAGCGTCGAAGAAAGAGCTCCCCTCCAACTTTTCCAAAGTAATAACTCACTCGTGTCAAAATTCGTAGTCAGATATGGTGCAATGCGGGCACTTGGCGTTATGGTCGCCAAGGATTCGGAGAGCTTTCGTCGTGGCAACGAAATCGTTGTGCGATCAAATCGGGGGATCGAAACGGGGCTGGTGTTATGCGAGGCAACTGACGACGCTTTGGCGCATCTGGACCAGCCACCCGTCGGGCATATCCTTCGTGAGATGACCGACGATGATGCTAGAGAGTTGGCGCATCTGGAAGAGTCGCGTGATGACAAACTGGCAAGATGCCAAAAACACGTCGACAGTCTCGGGTTGGTCATGCAATTGGTCGAGCTGGAACAATTGTTAGGCGGTGAGCGAATCGTTGTCTATTACCTCGCCGAAGACCGAGTTGATTTCCGCGAACTGATAAAACTGCTGGCCGGTGAGTTTCAGACTCGAATCGAGATGAAGCAGATCGGAGTGCGTGACGAAGCAAAGATTCTGGCCGACTACGGCGATTGCGGTCGCCCGGTGTGTTGCAACACGCACTTGAGCAAGATGCCGCCCGTTTCCATGCGGATGGCAAAAATCCAAAAAGCGACGCTCGACCCAACGAAAATTTCAGGGCGTTGCGGTCGGTTAAAGTGTTGTCTTCGATATGAGTTTGACACCTACGATGAGATTCAAAAACAACTTCCCAAAGTTGGATCTCACATCGTCACTCGAGAGGGCAGGGCACGTGTCATTGGCCAGGAAATACTTGCCGAGCAGTTGTTGGTGGAGACCGAAGACAACCGTCGAATATTAATTGATGCCAGCGAAGTGCTATCGATTATTAAGAAGGGTTCACCAGAGGACACAGGCGGTAAGCCAAAGTCAGACAGGAGCAGCCGGCGCAATGATCGACGCAGCAACGATCAACGCAACAAGCCTGACGTCGGCAAGAAACCAGCTGTCGAACAGAGATCAGAAAAAAAGCCGAAACGTACCGACAAACAACAGCAATCTGATGGCAAGCCATCAAGCCCTATCGAGAATTCGTCCAAGGGCGACAAGAAGCGAAAGCGAAAGCGTCGCCGTCCGCGGAAACGAAAGCCTAGAAGTGACGATTCTAACGGTGGCTCGGGGGAAAATCCGGACAATAAAAATTGACAGAATTCGCCAGCCAAGCGAAGATAATATTGTCGACTTTCAACTTCAGGCGCCGGCGGCGCTTCAAGCTCAATCGATTCCATTTCCATTTCCACTTAGCCGACACTCTGATCCATGCCCAACGAACCTCACTCAGTACTGCAACTGATCAAAGACGATCCGCGGTATTCGATCGATGCTTACGTTTTTGTTCGAGAGGCGTTAGCTTATGCGGCCGACGCATTGGAGTTGGGCTCGCTACCAGCAGCCGAATCGGCTGAAGTGGCACCTGATGAAGTGGTGGATAAAACAGAAGAATCAGAGCGGCACTTAACTGGTCAACAGTTGTGCGAAGCGATCAGGTTGTATGCGCTGAATCAATTTGGTTACATGGCCCAAGTTGTACTGGGCAGTTGGGGAGTTCGCACGACCAGCGCATTTGGAGACATCGTTTACAACATGATCGATGCAGGGCTGATGAAAAAATCGCCGCAAGATCGACGCAGTCACTTTGACCAGGTTTTCGAATTCAAAGAAGTGTTCGAAAGCAAATTCGAAATCTGCAATGCCGTAGGTAGCCCGATCAATCTAAAAGACTCAATGGGTGGCCCGGAATTCTAACGAGTGCTCGTTCGTAGTACCGGTTTTAACCGGAATTCCGCCGCTTCATTCACTTAAAGGCTACAAGTGCCGCTCGCAAAAAATGCCAGCCTCGTAGCGAAAGTGACTGTCGCGAAACTACTTTTGTTTTTTGTTGTTGTCATCGCCAGTCTGCAACACGGCCATAAACGCCTTTTGAGGGATGTCGACCGAGCCGATTGACTTCATTCGCTTCTTACCCTCTTTTTGCTTTTGCCACAGCTTTCGCTTTCGACTGATGTCACCGCCATAACATTTCGCGGTCACATTCTTACGCATCGCTTTCACCGTTTCACGGGCGATCACTCGATTCCCGATCGCAGCCTGAACGGCCACTTCGAACATGTGCCGGCTGATCTCCTGCTTCAAAGTCTTGACCACCGCGCGGCCTCGGCGTTCTGAGTCATGTCGGTTACAGATCACGCTCAACGCATCGACCCGTTTCCCGTTGACCAAGATGTCCAAACGAACCAAATCGGCGGGAAAATATCCCAGCAGTTCGTAGTCCATCGTGCCATAACCGCGGGTAAGACTCTTCAGTTTGTCGTGCATGTCGTAGATCACTTCAGCCAGCGGTAGGTCGTAGGTCAACATCACACGCGTCGACGAAAGGTATTCGGTCGACTGTTGGATCCCTCTTCGCTCTTGGCACAGTTTCATGACCGGGCCCACGTAATCCTCGGGCTGGATCAAGTTCACCCGCACGATCGGCTGGCGGAACTCTTCAATATCCCCTGCATCGGGCACGTCTTGGGGTTTATGAATCTGGACCACTTCGCCGGTTAGTTTTTTGACGATCTCATAAGTCACATTGGGCGCGGTTTGTACCAAGTCGACATCCGATTCTTGTTCCAGTCGTTGCTGGATGATCTCCATATGCAACAGGCCCAGGAATCCGCATCGAAATCCGAAGCCCAACGCGTCACTCGATTCCGGCTCGAATTCGAAACTCGGATCGTTAATCGACAGTTTGTTCAACGCATCACGAAGTTCGGAAAAATCCTGACCATCCGAAGGATAGAGCCCGCAATAAACCATCCGGCTCGGTTCCTGATAGCCCTCCAGGGGTTCCGCTTCGTTTTTGACCGTCGTTACTGTGTCGCCGATATTAACAGCGTCCAGCGATTTGATGTTACAGATAAGGTAACCAACTTGTCCCGCATGCAACCCTTCACAAGGTGTTTGCTTTGGGCAAAACTGCCCCAGTTCCAATACGTCGTGCGTCGTGTTGGCTCGCAGGAATTTAATCTTGTCCCCTTTGCGAACTCGACCGTTAAGGATTCGAATATAAGTCACCGCGCCGCGATACTCGTCGTAGTGCGAATCGAAAACCATCGCTTGTAGCGGCTCTTCTTTTTCGCCCGTCGGCGGCGGAATTCGCTGGACGATCGCCGAAAGCAATTCGTCGATGTTGATCCCCGACTTCGCACTGACTTTTACGATATGCTCCGGGTTCACGCCCAGCGATTGTTCCATTTCACGCGCGACTTCTTCGCTACGCTGATGTTTGAGGTCGATTTTGTTGATCACCGGAACGATTTCAAGTTCCTGTTCGATCGCGTTGTAAGCGTTGGCAACGGTTTGAGCTTCGACGCCTTGGAACGCATCGGCCAACAGCAAAGCACCTTCGCAACAGGCCAGACTGCGGGAGACTTCGTACTGAAAGTCAACGTGGCCGGGCGTGTCGATCAGGTTCAATTGGTAACGTTGGCCTTCGTGCTTAATTTCCATCGCCACAGCGCGAGCTTTGATCGTGATCCCCCGCTCGCGTTCCAGTTCCATGTCGTCCAGTAACTGGTTTTGCATCTCGCGTTGGGATACAGTGCCGGTGTGTTCCAACAGCCGATCGGCAAGTGTGCTTTTACCGTGATCGATATGGGCAATGATGCAAAAGTTACGGATATACTTACAGTCAATTTCCGAAGAACGGGTCTTCATTGTTTTAGCGCAATCCTCAAGCTATTTCGCTTGGTTTTTAAGATAGTCGACTCGGCCAATTCCGGCGGCTCCAATCCAGCCTGCCGCAGATTCAAGCTGGGCAAAGTCAATTGTTAGATTTTTTGCCACCGTTGGGAAAGTCCATTTTGACACACAGTCTCGAATTCGTTGCAGGAAATCCCTTCCTAATTGGGTTTCGTTGGCCCCAAAGTTCATGGCGCCACCCAAAATAACCGCTTCTGGGTCGATGACGTGGGCCAAAACGACCACTCCGCGAGCCAGATACTCAGCGGTTTCCATAACCAAATTCAGGGCGAACGTATCTCCAGCCTCAGCCGCATTAGAAACCTCCAAAGCGGTGATCGAGTCGAGCGAGGAGAGCGAAGTTTTGGTTCCGGCCGCAACCGCCTTTTCGGCCTGAGCAACAACAGCGGTTGCGCTGGTGTAAGCTTCAAGATGGCCTGGATGTCCACAGCTGCAATTTCTGGCTTCTTCCGTAGTATCGATAACGACATGTCCGATCTCGGCGCCGTGGCTGTGCGCGCCATCGATCCACAGATCGTCCAGGATAATCCCGCCGCCAACTCCGGTGCCCAGAGTAAACAGAACCATGCTGTTAAATTTGGCTCCACCTCCAGCCCAGTACTCGCCGTACGCAGCCGCGTTGGCATCGTTGGTATACGTGACCGGCAACCCGATCGCTTTGGACAAACCATCACGCACATTGTAGTTTCGCCATCCAGGTAGATTCGGCGGTTCGAGAATCATTCCGGTGTGGATGTCCATCGTGCCCGGTGTACCCAATCCGCAAGCAACCGCTTCGTCGATCGAACGGCCTGAATCTTCCAGAATTTTGCGAACCTCTTTTGCAGCTCGATCCAGCGCGTGTTGTGGACCCAAGTGCTGTTCGGTCGGAAAATGACCGTTGCAGATAACTGTTTTGTGCGAATCGACAACGCCAATTTTGATATTGGTGCCACCTACATCAACGCCAACAAATAGAGGCGAAGCGGACGGCGATGGCGAAGCGTTTTCGGGCATGGAATCGAAGTGCGGTGGCGGTCTGAAATTTAGATCAACCGCAAGTATATAAGTCGTAGAGTTTTGCTACAACGCGAACTGAGACAGCCGTGGGCAACGCGAACTCATAGGGCATAAACACTCGCTGCGAGTGGAAATTTCCACCCCAAGAGCTTTGATAAGGAAAGGGAACACTAATCTTCGCTGGAAAAGCGGGGCGTTGCCCGCTTCTGATTAGTGAAGATTAGAGCGGATTAGTGTTCTTTTCATCGCGATCGTAGTGGGATTCGCCAGAATAATTCCAGCATTCCTTTTGGCCCCTGAGGTAACAACGCTTCTAGCAAAGTCCACTCCAGGTTTTGAAACGCCCTAGTCGTCTTCACCTTCTTCGTCTTCATCTTCATCATCATGATCGCCGTGGTCATCGTCTTCACCTTCATAGTGATCGCCGTGGTCATCATCTTCATGATCATCGTCGTCCCGATCTTTTTTTCTTTTTCGTTTGCGACGGCGTTCCTTTTGGTTGTCTTCTTTTTCGGCCTTCTCACGAGCCGCCCTTTCTTTCGCCGCTTTGGCAGCTTTTGCTTTGGCTGCGGCTCTTCGTTTCGCAGCTGCCTTTTCTTTATCGAGTGCCTCTTTTTCGGCCGCTGCTGCTGCTTCGTCAGCTATCTTCTTCGCCGCAGCTTTTTTCTTTTCGGCTTCTCTCTGCTCCGCAGCCCTCTTTCGCTCAGCAGCACGCTCCTTGGCCTTTTTCTCTTTCGCAGCTTTTTCTGCTGCTTTGGCTGCCTTTATCTTGGCTGCTTCGATTGCACGAGCTTCCGCTTCGGCTGCCTCCATTGCTTGGCGGATAGCATCAGCATCTTTCTGTCTGTTTCGATGGTTGTCTTTCTCAGCCTTGCGAGCAGCCTTTTCATTTTTCTCAGCATTTGCTTCTGCCTGCTGAGCCTCATTGGCTGCGTGTAACGCCGATACGCGATCCTGTAGGGCCTTGATTTGAGTCACTGCATCGCGTTGTTTTGCCGAGGTGCTTTTGTTAAGCGTGCGAATTTGCTTTCGAATTGCGGCCAGCTCTGCAGCCGCTTCATCATCTCCGTCAGTATCTGTGTTAAGAGCCTCGACTGCTTCGCTTAGTTTTTCGATTTGAGCATTCGTCTTGTCTGAAGCTTGTTTTATGGTGTCCGAAAGTGCATCCAGTTGCTCGTTTACTTCCTCACGATTCGAATCGATTTTATCTTCAAGTCGCATCAATTCGCCTTCGATCATCGGTGCGTTCTCAAGGTCTTTCGGATCCATCTTGGATTTGGCAGCCATCTCTTCGACAGAGATGTCCGAAGGCGACTCGATAACCGACTCAGCTTCGCTCAAGATCTGCGGCTCGTGAAGTGGTTCTTCCAAAATCGAGTTCTCGGGTAGCAGATTTTCCAGCTCACCCATCACCACCGAGCCGTTGACGGTCGGTTCATGGATGAGGTTGTCCACTGGTTGTGCATAGTCAATTTGATCAATCAGCCCGCTCGGTTCCTGGATCTCAAACCCTTGTTGAAACGGCTGTTGAAAATCAAAGTTGCCAACAATAGGAGAATCGTAAATCGGATAGTCGATTACAGGTTGCTCGTTAGGATATTCATACAAGGGAACTTCAGATGCGAAATCTACGATCGGCGATGACTGGATCGGAGGAGCGGCCTCATAAACCTGCGGGTATTGCGGGACTTCATTTACGACGGGTGCGAACTGAGGGGCGGGTTGCACCATTGGCACTTGGCGCAAGACAAATCGCGGTGGTGCAACGTATTGTATCTTGGGAGTAGCTTGAACTTTTACCGAGGGTCGGTAAACAGGTTGCCAGCGCTGAACTTGACTGGGGCGTGCACCATTCTGATTCCCGTACCAAATCGGTGAGGTCTTAATGGAGCTATGCGGCGCAAAAATGGGGCCTTGCTGAGCAACTGTGTCGGCAGCAATTAAAAAGCTTCCCAATGCAACGATGGCGCTTACGGACGAAAGAAACCTCATGTTATTTTCCTCAGCGAGATTGGAATCGGTAGCAGAATTAACGCCGAATCGTACTGCCAACCCAAATTTACGTCAACAAAACCCAACCCCACAACCTAAAACCAACAAGACAGTTGAGGGAACGAGCAATGCAAATCAATGAACCTAAAACCTTCAGCACAAAAGGCTTGAAGAATTGCTGCAAAGGCAGGCGAAGCCTTCGCAACTTCAGAAAGTTACCAAGGTATTCCAGCGCATTAAAAAACCCTTTGATTTTGGAAAGACCAAAATCAAAGGGCGTTTTTGAAGTAGCGGTGGAGGGATTCGAACCCCCGACACGCGGATTATGATTCCGCTGC
>CAZDBA010000017.1:16699-42998 GCA_964503615.1 uncultured Pirellulaceae bacterium | reverse complement strand
GTAGTTCTTGTTTGGCGGTTAGATGCTCGTTTGTGCAACAAGGTGACTCGTTCCAGGTTGGCCGTGATCACAAATTTTTGTTTTGCTCACTGGCCGAAATCGATCGTTCCATTGCCAGGGCGAGTTGGCATGGATTCGGTTTCTGGATTTGGAGAAAATTTGTGATTGGGATGAGTGTCCAACCAGTTTTGCCATTTCTGAGCATCGGTACCAAACGACTCTCCAGAGAGTTCGATCAGGTGCGCGGCAATGATTCTTCGCCAACCATCTCGGTCAATGAATTCACTGTCGCAGAAGCGATCCAGTTTCTCTGGTAGCAGCTCGATCAGTGCAGCAAACGCTTCGCGATTGCCCAGTTGCCCCAATGCCTCCAGCGCCGATTGGAGCGGAAAAGGAGCGAGGGATTTCTCCCAGTAATCATCTGGAGCGTTTTTGAGCGTCTCCAAAGTAGGAGCAACTATGCGAGGGTCCTTGAGAGGCGCCAGGGTGTAAAAGATGAAATTTTTGTTCGTGAACGTTGGATCGTTGATCAATTCGATCAATGCGGGCACTGGATCGTCCTCTGCAAGACACAACGCCATTCTAATTTCACTTCTTTTTCCGGTTGAGCTTACGTTGGGAAGCGCCTTTTCCAGCTCCTCCTTAATTTCAGGTGTGAGGTGAGATTTCAGGTCCCCGTAGTAATGATCGGAATCACCTGAGGCAAGGTAGAGCTTAATAGACTCTCGACTGTTCAATCGAAGCAGTGCCTGAAAAAGGCGGCGCTGAATACCACTGTCTGTTTTAACTTTAGACAGTTGAAGCAGTTCAGCTTCGGTTAATCCCATGCGCGGGTCACAGAGAATTCGCGTAACGGAGTCTGGCGAGAAAAAATGATCTCTGCTATCTGTGTCTTGCAACGCAAATTGGAATAAGGCCTGTTTTGACTCAGGAGAATTTATTTGGGCCAGCACCTGAGGAATGGCTGAACGGACAACCAATTCTTTACCATGTTTACCAGCCAACAGATCGATCAAGGTTGGCTCGACCCAAGCAAGGTCAACTGGATTGGCCGGGTCTGGCGCGCCAAGAAAGGGAAAGATTCCCAAGGCGTAATATACTTGAAACACCTCTCCACTTTCTATTGCCGTTTCCGAAGAATCGGTTGCGGCATCAGATAGTTCTTTCAGCAAATACTCTCTGCCTGTTGGATCGTTGAGCTTGGCAAGAATTGCGGCATAGAGAAGCTTGATTTCGTAATTTAGATCAACATTTTTCAGACGCTTAGCAATTTCAGGCTTAGTTTCCTCCTGAGGAAGTCGCAAGATTTGGGCAATCGAATTCTGATTGCGCTCATAAAAAAGTTGGATGACGGTTTCGTTGCCGAGTATATTTCTTCGGAACGAGTTCTCGGGAACAAGCACTGGAATTCCCGCCTCCAACTTGTCGGCCGTAATTGGAAGCGCGCCAAACTTTTGCGTCCACGATTTTGGTTCCTCTTCAAATTGTACCTTGGCATCTTTTACAACAAAGGTTGGAACTAAATCGCGATCAGATTGCAACGAGATTTGGTTTAAGGACGGACGAGATTGTTCGACGAGTCGTCCTTTGATAGTGGCACGTCGCCCATGAGCATAGGTGTCAAATTTTAGCTGGGGGCCGTGGGAACTGATTAGAACAACTCGGTCCTCTCTATAATTGAACCACCAATGGCCGTTGAGACTTTGCAAAGAACCGGAAATCTCAACGTCTGTGTCGACTTGGTCTTTGAGATCAACCAACTTCCACGCTGGGTTTTGAACACCAAACTGTCCGACGTCTATTTCTACGATCGTTCCCGTTGCCGAAATCGTTTTCCCTGCAAGCGACGGTTTCCATTGTTTCGCATCAATTAATTGAACCGGAATACCGCTTTCCGAAAAATTGACCGCTGGCAAATCTCCGGGTTGTGTTACCCCTTCGAAAGTCAAACTTCGCCCCACAAACTCGTCAGGCTTCAATGGCGAGTCTTCAATGGGAGTAATTGTTTCAACGCTAAAGTTGCAAATTCGACTTGGGCCTCCGAGGCGAGCGTTCGAGATGGAACCACTAATGCGATAGTACTCCCCTGATTTATTCAATAATTTTTCGAAGCCTTCTTGGTCATCTCGATTCTTTGAAGTCAGGTGAAATTGAAGGGCCTGCAGATTTGGCTGTTGATTGATCCGTAAAACTTTGATTTTCGCAAAACCATACCCTCCGTAAATGTCGCCTCCGAGGTAGATTCCTTCGATTGTAACCGGTTCCTCGAACTCAAAGGTTTGCCCATCTACTTCAAGCGAATTCTGATTGGAGCTTACTTGTGCATTCGTCGTCACAGAAAGAACGGACAAAATCAAAAACAAGATGATCGTCAAATAGAACTTCATCAACCCACTCCAGTTTTTCAAGCAGACTTTAATCGCCCAAAAGCGCAGGTAGCGAGAGTTATCGTTTTGCTTCCGGGCTTCGGCATCTCTGAATTCAATATATCGCTGATCGTCACTAGAACAACTCTGAGTTGGTGCCTAGGTTTCCGGTTTTCACGCTTTGTTGCAAAAACAAACGCCTTGGGGATCCGATGGAACTACCAAGTTTGTTCTAAGTCGCCTTTCGGTCCACGAAAATAGCGCGCCTTTACGCATCTTTCGTGAAACGAAAGGCGACTGTGTAAGTCCAATTGCCTGATCTGTTTTCGGCGCTCACGCAACCCTCAGGCAAAGGGTCAGGATGGCGTGGAACTTTATTTTGTTGATGTTTCCAGTTTCATTGTCGTGAACGAAAAAAGTAGCGATGATGGGGTGGAAGCGGAAAACGCCGCTACACCCGCCAAGGGAAGTTAGTTCAAATCGAAGCTGTGGGGCCACTTGCGGAGAACGTTTTAAGCGTTTTGGTGTTTTTGCGAGTGTGCGGTAGAAGCCAGCTTCGAATCACGCAATAATCGTCGTTTTGAAATTGCTTGACCCACCTAAAGAGACCCCATGGCCGGTGCTGAACGTAAACGGATTGAACAAGCGAACCAAGCTCGAAAAACGGATCGGACTCTGCCGGAATGGAAGATGTGGGGGCCCTACCTTAGTGAGCGACAATGGGGGACGGTGCGTGAGGATTACAGCACCGATGGGGATGCATGGAATTACCTTCCGCATAACCACTCACGTAGTCATGCCTATCGCTGGGGCGAAGATGGTATTGCCGGATATTGCGACGATCATCAGATCTTGTGTTTCTGCCTCGGAATGTGGAACGGAAAAGATTCCATTCTAAAAGAAAGGCTGTTTGGACTGAGCGGTCCCGAAGGTAATCATGGCGAGGATGTAAAAGAGCTTTATTACTACCTCGACGGTACGCCGACGAACTCTTATTTGAAGATGCTGTACAAGTATCCGCACGCCGAGTTTCCGTATCGTGAAATGTTGGCCAAGAACAGGGCCGCAGGCAAGCATCAAACTGAATTCGAAATTCTCGATTCTGGAGTGTTTGATCAGCAACGTTACTTTGACGTGTTTGCGGAGTACGCAAAGAACGAAATGGAAGATATTTTGATTCGGGTGACCGTTCACAATCGTGGACCGGAGGCGGCTCAGTTGCATCTGGTTCCACAGCTTTGGTTTCGCAACACTTGGGCTTGGGGTCGCTCAACGAAAACCAGACCGACTTTGGAATTGTCCCACACCGGTCACATCGAGGCTCGTGAGGACGAACTAGGCCAGCGTTTCTTTTATGCAGACTCGATTGACGGCAAGAGCCCCGAGTTTCTGTTCTGCGAGAATGAAACGAATCCGCGCGTCCATCTCAATCGCCCTGATGAAAAAGGGTACTTCAAAGATGCGTTCCACGATTACGTGGTAAAAGGAAAGAAATCGGCAGTCAATCCGAACCATTCCGGTACGAAATCGGGCGTCTACTATCAACTGGAACTCGAATCGGGACAGTCGCAAACCATTTGCATGCGACTGAGTAACCAAAAGATTGATGCGCCGTTTGGTGATGGCTTTCACGCGGTGTTTGAGAAACGTATCGAAGAGGCGGATGAGTTTTACGGCGAGATTCAGAAAGGTCTGGACTGTGAAGACAAAAAGCGAGTTCAGCGGCAAGCTTTTGCCGGGCTGATCTGGACGAAACAATATTACAACTACAACGTAAGGGAATGGCTGGAAGGTGATTCAACGTTTCCGCCGCCGCCTGGTGAGAGAGTTGAAGGACGCAACAGCGAATGGCAGCATCTAAATAACCATGATGTAATTTCCATGCCCGACAAATGGGAGTACCCGTGGTATGCGGCTTGGGATTTAGCTTTTCACTGTTTGCCTTTGGCGATGATTGACCCTGAATTTGCCAAAGAGCAATTAGTGCTGATGACTCGTGAGTGGTATATGCATCCTAACGGTCAAATGCCCGCGTACGAATGGGCGTTTGGCGATGTGAACCCACCTGTCCACGCGTGGGCAACGTGGCAAGTCTATCAGATGGAAAAGAAGAGCACGGGACAAGCCGATGTGGCGTTTCTGGAACGCGTGTTTCACAAACTGTTGTTGAACTTTACCTGGTGGGTGAATCGCAAAGACGAAGACAACCGCAACGTGTTCCAAGGTGGATTCCTTGGGTTGGATAACATCGGAGTTTTTGACCGCAGCAAGCCGATCGAAGGCGGCGGCCACCTGGATCAGGCGGACGGCACCAGTTGGATGGCGATGTTCTCATTGAACATGTTGCGTATCTCGATCGAGCTTGCGCTTACGAATCCAGTTTACGAAGATATCGCGACCAAGTTCTTTGAGCACTTTTTGCATATTGCCAAAGCGATGAACGATATCGGTGGTACCGGAATCAGTTTGTGGGATGAGGAAGACAGCTTTTTCTACGATTTGCTTCATTTTCCAACTGGAGAAGTCCTCCCGCTTAAGGTGCGATCGCTTGTCGGGCTGAGCCCTTTGTTTGCGGTAGAAACGATCGAGCCGGAAACGCTGGAGCGACTGCCAGGATTCGCCAGTCGATTGGAATGGGTCATGGAAAACCGACCGGACTTGGCCAGCCTCGTTTCCCGCTGGCGCGAACCGGGGCGTGGCGAGCGACGTTTGCTTTCGTTGTTGCGTGGTCATCGGATGAAGTGCCTGTTGAAACGGATGTTGGATGAGACCGAGTTCCTGTCGGACTATGGCGTGCGGGCGTTGTCGCGAGCACACAAAGATGCTCCTTACGAAATGCCAACGGAAAAACTTCAAAACGCGATTCAGGGTGCTGAACATCGCGTGGACTATCAACCAGGCGAGTCGACCAGTTTTATGTTTGGGGGTAACTCAAATTGGCGCGGTCCGATTTGGATGCCAACTAACTATCTGTTGATTCAATCGTTGTACGAGTTTCATGACTATTACGGTGACGATTTTCTAATCGAATGTCCGACCGGTTCAGGCAATTACATAACGATCAAAGAGGTAGGAGCCGAGTTAAGCAGACGCTTGGCAAAGTTGTTTCTGCGTGACAAAGAAACGGGGCAACGTGTTTTCAACCAGCGATATCCCAACTTGCAAGACGATCCGCACTTTCGAGACCACATTTTGTTCTACGAATATTTCCACGGCGACAACGGACAGGGACTGGGCGCTTCGCATCAAACGGGATGGACCGCCTTGATTGCGAACCTTTTGAGTGAAGTTCAGGAATCGCGTGAAAAGGAAAATTCAGAATCGTAGAGCTTGCGCGCATGAAAAAAGCCACCGCATTTGGGTGGCTTTTTTTTGATTCAAAATCGTTTCGACTTTACTTGTCGGTCAAAGGCTCTTTACGCTCAGTGATGTTGGGGCATTCGTCTGATTCGCATTTGTCAGCGTTGATCTGAACGTACGCTTGCATCTCTTCTGGGACATCATCCTCGTGAAAAATCGCTTCGACCGGGCACTCGGGAACACAGGCTTCGCAATCGATGCATTCTTCTGGATGGATATAAAGCATTGTCTCGCCTTCGTAGAAACACTCTACGGGGCAAACGACAACACAATCTGTGTAGCGGCAACCATCACAGGATTTTGTTACGACATGAGTCATTGAATTACTCCTAACTTGTTTGGACCACGAGAATATAACCCGAAAATGGTCCTCGGTATAACTGGGGGCGATAAAAACTGGGCGAATCCCAGGATTTCGGAGTCTAAAGTCTAACTTGGCCCATTTGGGAATAAAACCAAGTCGCTGCTCCTTACTTTTTTATCGGCGAATTGTTTGCGGAAATGCGCTGGAAGTTGACCGTCTTCTGGGAAAATTGAGCGCAGAGGTTCTGGCTGATTCGCCTTCTGGCTGCGTAATCGCCTGAATATCCGCTAGATTCACCCGACTCACGTCGGTCGGATTAGGCATTCCCCACAATCGCGCGGGATCACCGTAAAACGGTTTGAACGAATAATCGCTGGCGTTCACCACGAGAGTAGCTGATTGATTGTCTGGTCCCGAGACATTGACTTCGATCCGTTGTGGGAGGCTTACACCCTTCTCCTCGTAATACTTGTGCTTGACCAGATTCAAATATGCGATCTGTTTTCCTTCGGCATCATAGTAGGTCTGTTGTAAAATCTGTGCAGTTTTTGGGTCGACGACACAAACGCGAATCGCTTGCCCAACAGCTGTCTGACGATAAGTATGAATTTCCAGGCGCCCATCAGAGGGGCGAACGTATGGGCCACGATGTTGCTCAGTCGATTTGAATTCGGTAAATCCCAGCCCGTCGATCAACCAAGTTGGATCAAGCGGAATTTGCCGTCGAATCGGACTGGTCTCAAAGTCGATGTGTCGTGCGTACATTAGTGTTGGTGGTTGGCCAGGCAAAGCGACTTTGGACCAAATCCAGAAAAGGTCGTCGTTACTGCCGACATCCATCGCGGTCACTCCGGCAACGCCTGCTTCCAAACGCAATTTTCGTGGTCGCTCAACTGAAAGCGTACCGCGCATCGTTGGTGCTCCTGCCGTTGATACTCGCACGTCGGTCTTTATTGTTTGGACCTGTTGGCTGTGAGCGTTCAGGGTCGCAAGCAAACTATCCAAAGTGGGGGTATCATTCAGTACAATCGGAGCTTGGTCAGCTCGCCGGTTGAAGCGGTCAAAAATTCCACAACCTGTAGCAGCAATCGAAAAATAGGTGACGACCATCGTGATCGCAAAACGGACAGCAAACCTGTTTGTGCAGATTGCCCGAAGAGAAAACGAATCTAGCTCTTTTGAGTTCACGAAGCATCCCCTTGGGTTACCTTGTCACGGGCTTCGTCGCTGGTCTCTTCGACTTGATCGGTAAACAACTGTTCGGCTAACTCGTTTTGAATTGATTGAATCTGTTCCGGGCTTAACGGCGAGGTTTTGACTTCGAAGTTCTTCTTCTCTCCGCCGTGGCGCAACTGTAAGAACTCGACTCCGTCACGAGAAACGGTGTCCTTCCATTGCAATACGCGTTTGCGTACCAGTAGTAAAGCCATCACGTAGGCGGTGTCATTTTGCTGGTTGCCAGAAACAAGCGATTCAAAGAACGCCAGTAGGACTCGGTTGGGCGCCCAGTAGATTTTGCCTTTTTCGAGGACCGGAATTCGCGATTTCCACCAGCCAATACACCCTTCGGGGGGGCCAGTCCATTGTTCCTGAGCAAAGTCCAAGCGTTGAATGCCATCAGTGCTTTCAATCAATGCGGAAATGTAATTTTCACCAGCACCAATTTCTCGATCTGTCTGAGAGCATCTTCTTGTACAGCGTTTGAATTCAAAGTCATGCATTGTTGGTACTTAGCAAATTTGGCGAAGGGCTGGCGTTTCCATTGCCTCTGCTTGTTTGGAAAAAGGTTGCGAATCCTAGAAGAATTAGCTGTTGGACTCAAGCCATTTTGCCGATCCGTGAAAGGCTTACGCATCCTTAAATACCATTAAGAACGCTAGCGATTGCTAGCAAGCGTTATTGGCAAACTACTTTTCCTACCACTAAATTCGTTGGAGAAAACGTTTCGAAAGAAGTGTTGAAGCCAATGTAACTGCCCCTCCTCGCAAGAGAACACTACATAAATATGGCTCTCGCCATTCGCATCTGTGAAAGAGAACAATATTGATTTAGCCGATTTCCATCGGTACTGTTCCAAAACAATTTTAATCGCACACGTCATTCACCATGGAGAACATTGATGCGCAAAAAGAAGAATAAGAATCGCTCACGTAAAACAAATAAGGGTCTTGGTTACCAGGACCTTGAGCAACGACAGTTGTTGGCCACACTTGGATTCGATGCGGGATCTGGCCAGTTGGACGTCAATCTTGACACTGCGGGCGAAACGGCTGTTGTCTCAATTAACGGTGCAGGACAAGTCACCGTTAACGGGTCTAACGATCTGAATTCTACTGCAGCAGGAGTTCAAGCATCTGTTGCAAGTGCGATTAACACCCTCAACGTTAACGGAACTCCGTTGACTGCCAATCTGAGTGTGGCCTTGGACGGTAATTTTACAGGGGCTAACTCGATCCAGACATTGAGTGTTACAGACGTTAGCCAATTGACGATCGTTGGCCAGTACGAGATCGATGGTGATGCGACTGTGGTCCTGCAAGGCGTCGGCAGTACGTTGGGCGATGGCCCAACCAGTTCGTTGTCTGTTGATGGAGTGACGTCGATCACTGCACGCAACAACGATGTTCTTCTGACGGATAACGTTGATCTCAACGTGTTAAACGTCTCAACCCTTGGCGGAGCTGACGTAACGATCGCTGATTCTAACAGCTTGGTACTCAACAACGTCAACGCGTCAGGTGACTTGAACCTGACTGCCCCTGGCTCGATCACCGACGTTACAGGTTCGTCTATTGACGTCAACGGCGACGGCATTTTCGAAGCCTCAAGTGTTGTTCTGGGTGATCAAGCTGGAGACACTGTGAACTTCCGTCGTACCGGATTTGACGTAAGTGGTCTGGTCGAATTGCACGAAGACAGCAATATCGTCTTCGTTTCGTCCAACATTGGATCGCTTGTGGCTGATTCTCCTGGCGGAATTTTCGATGGTCGCGCGACCAATATCAACATCGCCGGTAACGCTTCACTAACTGGAAATGCAGCCATTCGCCTTGGTGAGCATGGTACTGATACGTTCAATGCTGGTTCTTTGACATTTCAGACTTCCGGTCACGCTCACTTCTTTGAAGATTCAGGAACGTTGCTTGTTGGCGATTCAAATGCACGCACATTGAATGTGACCTCTTTGGGCGATGTGACTGACAATGCAACGGCAACGTTAACGACCCTTTTCTCGACTGGTCTTCAGGGAGACAATATTATCCTCGGCGATGGGGATTCTTCTGTGAACCAAGTCGATTTGGGTGGTTTGTACTTCTTTAGCTTGGGTGATGTTGACATTACTGAGCAGGGTGACATCTTTATCATCGAAGAAAGAAACCAAGCCAATCGTTTGACTTTGACAACACCGGGATCGATCGCGGACGCTGACAATGCAGGAACGACCGTCAACCTCTTGTCAACCTTCAATGCGAATAACGTGACTATTGGTGATTCGTTAAACGATCGTTTTAACTCCGGCAGTATTCGTTTTGATGTTGAAAACCAGTTCTTCTTCCGCGAAAACTCAGGGACGAACCTTGCGGGTAACAGCTCAAGTGCTAGTGCCAACATCGGTGCCGCTGGAAACATTACCAACTCAGACGATACGACAGTTAACGTGACTGGTGTTACTCGTTTGCTTGGGCAAAACGTGTTGGTGGGTAACGAGACGGGTGACGAATTCAACTTTGGTTCACTGGTCGTTACTACTGATGGTGATGCATTCATCACAGAGGACAGTTCTACTGTATTCGCGGGCAACAGCACTGCTGACCTGTTGGCAATCAATTCGGCAGGGTCGATCACCAACACGGGCGAATCTACCCTTAACGTGCAACGTGTTGCAAATTTCCAGGCTGCTAATGCGATCAACATTGGAAACGCGGTCGATGATCAATTCAACGCAGCAGCGGTTACAGCCAATTCTTCCGCTAATGTTTTGATCAACGAAGACAGTGCTACGATCCTGACTGGCGACAACGCTGGAAATGCGTTTAATGTAACATCGACAGGCAGTATTCTTAACGCTGCTAATAGTACAGTAGATGTGGCAACCACATTGTCGTTGAATGCAGGTGGTGCGATCAACCTCGGTAGCCAAACTGATGACATCACAGATGTCCCAAATGATCGAGTTGAGTTCTCTTCGGTGACATTTAACTCGCCTGGAAACGTCTTAATTGAGACTCAAGCCGATGCGATCATTACTGGATCGAACTCGGGCGGGATCGTTAACTTGATTGCTCAAGATGGGGACACGTTCTTTGATATCCTGGATCAAACTGATGCTGAAATCGAAGTTCAAGGCTCGTTATTCTTGACCGGCTTGGACGTTGTGATCGGCGAAGGCCTCATGGACAGCTTGACTGTTGGTGGTGCAATCATCAACGGCAACATCGGCGGTGGAATTTTTAATGTTACTGAAGACGCCTAATCAGCTCGACAAACCTGTCTAAATACACAACAACGCTCGCAAAAGTTTTTGCGAGCGTTGTTTTTTATTGTCTGTGGTTCTCAAGAGCCGAGCTCAAGCTTTAGCGCCGGCGGAATTTGCGCACCGAGTCACCAATCGTTTTGGTCAACTCGCTGGCAGTGATTTCACCGTTGCCATCGAGGTCAGCTTGGTTGATGAAATTCACCCGTCCTTTGAGTGCTGCGATTTCGTCTTTGTCGAGTTTGCCGTTTTCGTTTTCGTCGTATCGGGAAAGTACCCGCTGGACCATGGCGGTCACTCGTTCGCGTTGTGCTTCGGTGAGGTCGTCTTCTTTTTCTTCTTCGTTGCCGTCGGCTCCGTTTTCGTTTTCCTTATCGGGTGCGCCTTCTTTTTCTTGGCCCTCTTTCCCGTTGTCGGCTTTATCCTTGGCTGCTTTATCCTTGGCTGCTTTGTCTTTGGCGGCTTTATCTTTGGCGGCTTTATCTTTGGCGGCTTTATCCTTTGCCGCTTTCTCTTCAGCCGCTTTCTTATCAGCCATTTCTTTTTCAGCTGCCGCTTTTTCGTTTTGTAGTTTCTTCGCTGCGGCTTTTCTGGCAGCTTCGATTTCCGCTTGCTCTTTGGCTGCCTGAGCTTCTGCTTTTTTCTTGGCTAGTTCTTTGGTGGCTAAATCCTTTTCCGCTTTTTCTTTTGCTGTTTGTGATTCGATCGTTGGCTTGAAAACGGCTAGCCATTCGTCTAAACGATCGACTTGTTCGTCAGTTCGACGACGATAGGGGCTGAGTCCCCAGTCCGGATCCAAAGTTTTGTTGCCGATCGTGACTGCCAATTCCATGATCTTATCATCGCGAGAGATGAGCAGCGTAATTGCATCACCAACTTCGAATTGTTGAATTCGTGATCGGATGTCTTCATTCAGTCGTAACCCATCGACGGCTAGGATCTCGTCCGTGTCTGCCAGTCCGGCTTTACTTGCGGGGGAATCGGGCGTGCCAATTCCGATCCATCGTGTTCGCCCCAGACGTTGTTCACGAGATTCAGGTGGGGCTTGCCCCGGTTTGAGCGGTTTAATATCACCGACTTGCATGCCGAACCAATTGCAAAGTGTTTGCCACTGCAAGTCGTCGGTCGAGTCGATCGTCCCCGCAAACCAGTTGCTTAGATCGGAACCTGCCGTCTCGTTACAAATTCTGCGAAAGTCAGAAGGCAGGTAACCGATCGGATTTTTGTGTTCTTTGTATAGTCGGCGAAGCGCGTCGTCCAAGCTTTTCTTGCCATTACTGCGACTGCGAATCTCTGCGTCTAACAGAAATGCCGCGACAGAACCTTTGGCATAGTAACTGACTGTAGTGTCGTCTGAATTTGATTCAGGGCGGTAGAATTTTATCCAGGCGTCGTGTGACGAATCTCTTAGACTTTGGACTTTGCGTCCTGGCCTGCTTTGTACTCGTGAGACTTTTTGACTCATAATCGCCATGAATTCGTTTTTCGACAACAAGCCGCTACGAACCAGTAGCAGGTCTTCGTAGTAAGAGGTTATTCCCTCAGCGATCCATAGACTGGGCGTGTAAACTTCGTTTTCGTAGTCGTAGTCGACTAATGTTTTTGGCCGCACGCGGCGAATATTCCAAGTATGAAAAAACTCATGACTGGCGAGGCTCAGCCAGTTGAGGTAACCCCTTTCTGATCGGAACGACCAGCGGCTGGTCATCATTAGACAGCAATTGTCATGCTCCAGTCCGCCCCCGCCATCGCAGATTACGTTGATGAACATGTATCGGTCATAAGGAACTTCGCCCCAAAGTTCATGATGGGCCGCAACGACTTTTTTAAGATCCTTGGCAGCTTTTTGTCCGTCCCAGTAGCCGGCTTCGTTCACATTGACCAGCGTGTGATCTACGCCAGCAACTCGAAACGGATACAAGTTGATATTGCCTGCCACGATAGGATTGTCGACAAGTTCGTCGTAGTTCCCTGCAACGTACTGATGTGGGTCTTCGCCTTCAGGAAGTGCTGTTGCCGATCGACGCCAATTGCTAGGAAGTTTCAAGCTGACCATGTGGGGCCGATCCATTTGCTCTGAGATCGTCAGAAAAGTAGGAGCACCGTTGAGTACGCCATAAGATTGTCCGACCCAGTTGGTGCGAACACTCAGTTCGTTGCAGTACAATCGGTAGGTGACACGGAATTTTTTTGCTTTTGAAGTGTCGATTGTCCAGCGGTTCTTTTTCGTCTTTGCAATCGCCAACGGTCGTCCACGTCCGTTGGTTGTGGTCGCTTCGATGCGATCAATGTGTTTGGCATATTCACGGACCAAATAAGAACCGGGTGTCCATACCGCCATCATGACTTCGGTTTCGTCTCCTGTTGCCTCCGCAGTCATCGTCACTGTAATGTAGTGATTCAGCGCGTCAGAAAGGTCAACTGAATAGGAAGGTCCGGATTCCTGATTCGATTGTTGTCCAATCGAAAGTGCTGGGAGAAGGACACAAAAAGTAAGTGCGATACAAGCTGAAAATTTATGCATGGTTTGCCAGAGTTCGTTGTTGATTCGAGTGAAACGTCAAAAAGCCTTTATCCAAAGTGACAAAAGTTTTTTTGAGTTAGGCGAGCAATAGAACGAAGCAAACATTTTCAGAAGGCGTTTCTGTCGCAAAACTATCGCAAAACGCCCAGAACCCGACCCGTTTTCGCAGCAGCTGCTAACGTTTCGATCGGTCTGGGGTGTTCGGATGAGTATTCCGCTTTGTCCGCAAAGTCTATCCCGCTCCACCATTTTAGCACGTAGATAAGCTTGGGTGTTCGCAATGGGGGAGGTTCCGGAGGCTATTTTTACCTGTTTTTCAGGATCTCGACCGCACGAGCGTAGGTGGCGTCACCTTCTCCATGAACAATCGTTTCATCTGGAGTAACTCCATTGTCTTCTATCACCGCCCCGTCGGGCAGCAACGAGACCCATCTGGAAAACCAGACATCGACCCCATTTGGCAATTGGATCACTTTAGGATTGCCACTAGCTCCTCGAGTGGGCTGCCCGACCAAGGTTGCGGAAGGGATCGCCTTCATCATCATGGCAAATGCTTCGGAGCTGCTGACAGCGCCGGGGCCGATCAAGCAAACCACGGGCCGGGAAAAAGGATTTTCACTTGCGGGGATCGAACGAGGGGCAAGTTCGTAAAAGTCACTATGATCGACCGAAGCTCGGAATTTGGATCGGGCATAAGTCGTTTTCTCACTTGCAAACAAAGTCGCAATCGACTGAGCACACAACTCCGAACCGCCTGGGTTCTTTCGCAAGTCCAGGATGATCCCTTTGGTTTTGAACAATCGCTCGCGAAGGTCGTTTACGAGTTGTGTAACCGTGTTAGGGTCGACTGCCAACGAGGTGATTCGCACATAACCAAATCCCTCTGAAGTCAAAGCAGTAATTCCGAACGTCCCAAACGATTTCGCCTCTTTGAGATCTTTTTCAACGACGTCAAAGTCGTAATTTGACTCGAACGTGGAGATGTACTTGCTTAATCGATTGCGACGATGTTCCAACCAGATGTGGGTGTCTTTGATTTCAGCCAACATGGTCGCCGCAACGTCCGCAAACGTGTCAGCATCACAATCGTCCAGTTGCGCTTGGTACTTTTGAGCGAGAGCAGGCCAGTCAACATTTTTGTGCGCAAAATAGCTGTAGCTGCGATCCATTTCATCGAAGAGAATCCGAAAGCTGTCGGCCGGCTTCAATTGCTCAATCGAGATGTCCTTGACGTTTAACGTTCCCGTGTTTGAAAGAAAGATACTCAATTCAACCGAGGCGGCAAAATTGTGCGTGCGAAAAACGATTGTTTGCTCAACATACTCTGGCGAGTTTTGATATCTGATGCTTCGAGTTAGAACTTGCCCACGTTCATGCTTTTGTAATACGCCTACAAAACAATTGGTATATTGAGTCCCCTCAGTCTGCAGATCGCTGACCTTCGCAGAAAACCGGACGCGATACGATTTCCCTCCCTTTACAGGAAAGGATTGAGCCACACTTTGCCAAGCCCGCGTGTTGATGTCGCCACTCAATTGAAGAGAGGAGTCCGCTCCTTGTTCGACCACGGACAAAGGTTCATTGCCGCCGTTGTTTGCCCCAATGTCAAGGTTCCAACCGATCGGTTGTCCCTCTTTCCATTGGGAAAAATCTCCGTTCTCGATTTTGATTTGCTGAGCATCCACAGCGGCTGTGCAACTCATGATCGTCCAAAACGCGACGAGGATGAATACGAAGGGTGACGCTTTGGAGGAAAGCCGATTTCTAAACTCGGGTCGATTCCTTGACTCGGATTGATCGAATAGCACGTTTGGATCCTGGGTTACTTTGTTCTTACAAATCACATCGCTTGTGACGTAACAAAATTCATAGTGGTACTCATGGTGGATGAAATCAAGTCGAAAGTTCGTTTAGTTCTTCACTTAGCCAATCTTATCGGTGCCCATAAAGGGTTGTAGGGCCCCCGGGATGTTAACACTGCCATCTGCATTTTGATGATTTTCCAAGATGGAAATGATACCTCGGCTTAATGCGATCGCAGTTCCGTTTAATGTATGAACGAACTGGGTGCCTTTTACATCTTTCTTCTTGCAACGTATGTTCAATCGCCGAGCCTGGTAGTCCGTGCAGTTCGAAGTGCTGGTGACTTCGCCCCATTCACCGTTATCACCGCGACCGGGCATCCACGCTTCCAGATCGTATTTTCGGTAAGCCGGTCCGCCCAAATCGCCAGTCGAAGTATCCACAATCCGGTAGGGTACTTCTAACGCGTCAAACAAATCGCACTCGATCTGTTTCAACTCTTCGTGCAACGCGTCACTTTGGTCTGCGAGTGCGAAAGCGAACATTTCGATTTTCGTAAACTGATGGACTCGGTACAGCCCTCGTGAGGCTCGACCTGCTGAACCGGCTTCGGTGCGATAACAATGGCTGATGCCGCAAAGTTTAATCGGAAGATCTTCCTCAGACAAAATTTGGCCACTGTAAAGTCCTCCCAATGTAATCTCGGCAGTGCCGATCAACGAGAGGTTGGTGTTCTCAATGCTGTAGACTTGAGTCTCAGGTCCACGAGGCATAAAACCGATCCCTTCAAGGATCGAGTTCTGTGCCAGGTCTGGTGTAACGGTTGGGATGAAACCTCGCTTTGCCATCTCTTGGACTGCAAACTGTTGCAACGCAAGGTCCAGCAGGACCGCGTCGCCTTTGAGGAAGTAAAAACCGGCTCCTGTTGTCCGGGCACCGCCTTCAAAGTCTATCCAGTCATGTTTCTGACCAAGCTCGACATGGTCTAAAGGTTTAAAGTCAAACTCGCGCGGTTCATGTTTGCCTCGACCGAGTTCAAGATTGGATTTATCGTCTTCACCGATCGGGCAATCGGGGTGAGCCATGTTGGGGATGGTCAACTCGATTAATTTGATTTGCTCTTCAACCTTGTCGTGTTCGGCTTGGGCTTTTGTTTTAAGCTCACGAACCGCACGGGCCGATTCCTTGAGTTCTTCTCGCTCGGCGTCGTCTTTTGCGCCACCGATCTTTTTCGAATAATTATTGGCAAGCGTGTTGTTTTCCTGGACCTCTCTGGCGAGGTCACGCCGCTTGGTTTCGAGCTCGACCATTTTGTCGATTTCGCATTTCATGTTTCGGTTGGCGCAGTTAGCTTTGACATCAGCTGCATTATCAATGACGAATTTTCGATCTAGCATTTTTCGTGTTTCTATGGGCGGCAGGCTAAGGCTGCGATTTCAATGGGGCTTCGAAAGATTGCAGGACGAATTAGACACGCTTTGGGTTCGTTCCTGAAGTCTCTTTTTACTTGCTTCGCATCGAAGGTGGAACCGGTCGTGTCCTATCGCGTCCCAGTAACCGATTGGTTTGCCGCACTGGGAACTACACTTAGGGACGAGGTTGGATAGAGTAGGAAAGAAAGTAAATTCTGGTGAATTATGTGCACAATTCGAGTGCCGGGAGGGAGAGGTGGCGAGCCTAGCTACGAGAAAAGCCGTGTTCTCAATCCCCATTATTTCGATTCGCTACTTGCTTTTGTCACCGAAGTGAACTTCGCAAGCATCACCATCGCATGTCATGCCTTGTTGTTTGTCCAGTTTGTAGCGGCGTTTGGCTACTTGAGAGTATCCCCATTGCCAGAGTGGCAGTGAAAACGGGATGTGCAAAATGGGCATCAAAAGCCAAAGTCGAGGCAGTATTCTCGTCAGGAATCGAAACGCGGCAGCCCCACCCAAGTATTCGCCTTTGGGCGTGACAACGTACATTTGCTCCAGCAACATCTCCTGAGTCAATTCAGGGTAATTCGAAGCGACAAAGGGGGTATGCAAAGAGACGAATGAAACACGATTACCACCGTCCCAATTGGCGAGACGTTTCACACTCTTTGTGCAGAATGCGCATTTGCCATCATAGATCACGACGGTAGATCCCGGACATTCGGTTGGCGATGGCAGTCCATTCTCCGAACCGGTGGCTTTGACAGCATCGGGGCTAAGATTGTTTTTCGGTTTTGAGGCGGTCTCTTGCATTGTTTGCTTGCCATCATAATGGCTGAAAAGGGATGATCGTTACTATGTTAACTGCAACTGTCGAATTAAGGTTAACGCCTAACTTGGCCTCCAACGCACGATTTTGCTCGCTTTTCCACAATTCTCGGTGGCATTGTGCTCAATTACCGCCGTATAATCGTAAAGAGATGTGGAAACGGTCTCATTTCGCATTGTGAATCTGCGATACTTTTCTAATAAGAGATGCCGCGATTCGTAATCTCTAATGACCATCAACAATCGAAACGTTGTTTGCCGAAAACAAATATAGATAGTTTTGTGCAAGTAGTTTAGTCTCGATAAATAGGATCGGATTGAACTGCACCGAAGTTGCGACGGCGGACTGGCAACTTTGAATTTGAACAACCATCAGGAGCGAGAAATGAATGAGATAAATCGTCAGGTCAATCGGGCCAAGCAGCGTATCTTTATCGGAAGTTTCTTTCGCATTCTATCTTTGGGATTGTTTGCGGGTTTGTTCGTTGCTGCCGTTGGAGTCACGCTTCCCAAAATATGGGCCATCTCCTCAGCCGCCGATCCGAATTGGAATCTTTATTGGATTTTGGGTGGAGTCGTTTTAGGCCTGATTACCACTGCTGTTATGGCTTGGTTGAATCGAGGTTCGCAAATCACAGCAGCGATTGAAGTCGACAAACGGTTTGCTCTCAAAGAAAGATTGTCCAGTGCATTGGCGCTTGACGAAGAGACGGCCAACACACCTGCCGGAAAAGCGTTGATCGACGATGCATCACGACGAGCACAAAAGATCGACATTCGAGATCGGTTCGCATTCAACCCAACGTTCAAGGCGCTGTTGCCTTTGGTTCCTGCAGTGATCGTCGCGTTGGTTATGTTTTTGCCAAATGCGGTCAGTGAGACGGTTGCCGATTCGGTCGACAAAGTTTCCAGAGACAAAGAGGAGCTGCGAGTTGCGATTGAACAGAGCAAAAAGTTGCTTAAGGAAAAAGCCAAAAAGCTTGAGGCAACTGGCCTGAAGGATGCCGAACTTGATTTCGAGTCGCTGGGCAAAAAGATCGATGAGCTAGGTTCAGACGACAACGAAACGAAGAAAGAGGCGCTGGTTAAACTGAATGAGATTCGCAAGAAAGTTGCCGAGCAAAAAAAGGCTTTTGGTGACGCCGATCAGATGCGAGAAAAGTTCAACCAACTGAAGCCGATTGAACAAGGGCCTGCCAAAGAGTTGAACGACGCTTTGAACGAAGGTGACTTTGAAGCGGCAAAACAAGCAGTACAGAACCTGGCCGATAAATTGGCAGACGGACGGCTGAACGACGTCGAAAAGAAACAACTGGCCGACAACCTGAACGCCATGGCTGAGCAAATTCAGGACATGGCAGATCGCCATGAGCGTCAAAAAGAAGACTTAAAACAGAGAATCGACCAAGCGATGCAAGGCGGTGATCTTGCTGAAGCGGCTCGTTTGCAGGAGCAGTTGGACAAAAAACAGGATCAAGATCGCCAGATGCAGAAAATGCAACAGATGGGAAACAACCTGCAAAAAGCTGCCGATGCGATGCAACAGCAGCAACAACAACAGCAGCAGCAACAACAACAGCAGCAGGGGCAACAACAGCAACAGCAGGGACAACCAGGAGGAAAACAAGGTCAACAAGGCCAGCAAGCCCAACAGGGTCAGCAAGGTCAGCAAAAAGGCCAACAGGGTAATCCCGGGCAAATGCCCACCCAGCAACAAATCCAGCAGGCGCAACAAGCACTACAAGATCTGAGTGAGCAGATGGAGCAGATGCAGGGCGACATGGAAACAATGCAGGCACTGCAAGACCTTGAGCAAGGTCTACAGCAGTGCCAAGATGGAATGAACTGCCAAGGCGGCCAATGCCAAGGTCAGGGTGATAAAAAAAGCTGGGGTGATTGGGCCAGCGGCGAAGGTCGAGGAGGTGGCAAACGAGCAAAAGACTCAAGTGGTAACACGGGGCATTTCCGTGCTCGAGTTAAGGGAGATGTGACCCGAGGTCAGACTGTAGTTACAGGCGACGCCGATGGTGAGAATCTGGCCGGGCATTCGGTTACTGAAGCAAGAGCTTTGATTCAGTCATCGCTATCAGAAGAAAACGATCCTCTGGAAAATGTTAACTTGCCAAGAGCCTCTCGTGAGCATGCTCAACAGTACTTTCAAAACCTACGTGGTGAGTAGGATCTTTTGAATCCGGATCGCAAGCCTTTGAACGGGCTGAAAAGAGTTGAATGAGCAAACGAATTCGAGACTGGTTTTTGTTGGCAATTGGCGGAGCGGTCACATTGGCGATTGTGCTTTGGCTCGTTCCATTTGGTGATGAGTCGCAAACGCGAATTTCGCCCAACAATTTTTCGCCTGCTCGAATGGAGGCGGATCAGCACTTGAAAGAAAATGGACTCATTGCTGCTATGTCCAGCAATCGTCGCTTGGTTGAGCAAGACCCCTTCGACGGGCATGCTCGGTTTCGACTGGGAAAGGGGATGTTCAGGTCAATCCGAGAATTAGGAGATACTCTCCCGCAAATCGAAGAGGAGGAGGGACTGGACAGCGATCGTTACGTCGAAGTGAAGAAGCAAATGGAATCACAAGCCGGCGAGGCGATTCAATGTTTTGAGGCCTGTACTGACTTTGCCAGGTATCGTGCAAAATCCCTTGCCGCGATCGCTCTTCTACACGGGCGCTGTGGGCGAGATGACGAAGCGTTAGAGTTTTTTGGTCAAGCTATTCGTGAAGGGTACTGTATTCAGGGAATTCAAGGCGTAGACAGTTTCTCATTTCTTGATAACCGTCTAGAAATGAAAACACTCCGGTTGCAGGAACAAAGAAATCGCAGCCGGTTCTATCTGCCTTTGGACAGAAGCTCCCCTTTTTATCGCTCCGAATAGCGTCTTCCGCTTCCAATTCATTGTTCTGGAGGAAGTGCCAGAAATCGTTGGGCCCAATTGGCGATCAAGTTGGCGACATACTGGACATCATCTGGGCGATCGACCAAAAGATGGTCCGATCCATCGAGCGTGATGATGCTCGTCGGCCCTTGGCTTTTCTGGTGCATGTTGATCGCGTGATCGTAGTTCAGTGTTTTGTCCGTTGGTGAATGAAACACCAAAAACGGCAGTCGTAAATTTGCAAGGTGCTGTTCCATCGGTTGACGTCGAAGGCTTTCCAGCAGTTGTTGTTTCATCAAATAGGTCCTGCCCCCGATTGTGACTTCGCCCTGCCCTTCCGTGCCGATTTTCGGATTTTGACTAAGCAAAAAATCTGCCAGATGATACGTTTCGGACGGGGAAGCGATTGTACATATCGCTTTTGCCGATTCGATCTGTCCGGCGGTTGCAATCATCGCGGCACCGCCCAAGCTGTGGCCTATCAAAAGACTGGGGCCTTGATACTCGGTGTTCAAAAAGTTAACGGCTGACAGGATGTCTTCACAGTTTGTTTCAAAATTGGATTCCGAGAAATCGCCTTTGCTGTCTCCAAGTCCGGTAAAGTCAAACCGAAGTACGGCGATCCCCAATTTGGCCAAGTTACGACTGATTCGAACGATCGCTTTCAGGTCTTTGGTGCACGTAAAGCAATGTGCAAATAGCGCGTAGTGATTGGCCGGCTCTGCGGATTGGTCGATGATGCCGGATAGGGTTTGTCCGCGTCTGTTGGCAAACTGGACTCGTGTGCTGGGCATGTTCGTTTCGATAAAAGCGGTGGAATGAGCACTCAAAAATTGAGATTCTATCTTGCTTGGGTTGCGGCCACGACATCATGGGTGCCAAGCATGCGAATTGAGGAGAAAACTTCGCCAGCCGAAAAACCGGCCGCCTGACCGTAAGAGCACGCGATCGCTTTGACTCGCTCAAATAGATAGTCTTTTTCAGGAGGAAACTGAGTCTTGTAGGCGCGGATGGCGGCCAGTTTGGTTTCCAGCTGGTCGGAGATATCCATCACAATCGGGTTGTCGATCCCGCCTGCGTTCATTTCAAAAGACAGATAGTAATACAGTTGGCGGTTGATTCGATGGGTGGGCATACCGTCGAAATACTCATCCCATTTGGAGAGTCGGCTGTAGAAAATCGCAGCGTCAGTGATTTGGACCGCTTGCCAATGATCGGGCGAGGCTAGAGGCGTTTTTGCACCCAATCCCAAAACCAGGCTGGGGCGATAACGACGAAATTCTTTGGCGAGAGCAACGCGAGCCTCGAAACAATCGAAAAGCCGGCGGTTGGGAAGGTTGAGCGTAATCCGTTTGTGGATGCCCATGATTTGCGATGCGTCTGCAGCTTCCGCAAGTCGAATCTCAACGTTATCGCAAAGTGGTGTTGGTTCGCCATCGGTCAGATCAACGATTCCCACGCGATAGCCTTTTTGGACCAAGCTGGCCAGGGTTCCGCCGCAACCAACCTCAACATCATCCGGGTGAGCCCCGACCGCGATCACATCCAATTGTTCTGTGTTGTTTTCATCCATGATTTTATTTTATTGAGAGTGTTGAGGTGGGCAGTCAAATCACTGCTTACTGGGAAACCGAATCTCACGAATATCGGTAACTGGAATTTTGAAAGATTGTTGATCGGACCCTGTTAGTTCCACTTCCCGTTTTCCCAATGATGAAAGCGAAAATCCACTTTCGTCTCCGAACGAAATCTTTTGTCCGTCATTGAGATAGACGGCGCCTTGCGTGGCCGGTGTCAGTTTAGGCTGTGCTAACCAAATGGTTGGCATCTGGCTCTCGGTTCTTTTGTTAAAGTCGAACGAAGTGAACTTGGGCGTAACGTCCTCTCGTCTATCGTTTCTGACTTTGCCAGTTTTTGTTTCTTCCTGTTCCAATCGCGGGTAGACCGGTTGCAGAACTTGTTCGCCTTTTCGCCATGAAACTCTGGAATCGGCAAACTGGACGTTCGTTTGCCAGCGACATGTGGGAAAGACCAAAACGTTTTTTGCGTTTTCAAAGTCACCTTTTTCTGGATACCGCATTGGGTCGCGTTCCGACCAAATCGCCATGATCTCCTCAGGCTTAAAACTCTTTCCCTCCAGTAGCGCGCTGGTGAACGCTTCACCGGGGGTGACTTTTAGAATTGAGTGATCTTTCAGCATCACCAACCATTCGTTGGAGGTCGGGATCGGTCTCCGAAAAAGAGTCTGTGCTTCACCGACGGGGAAACGGATCGAGCTGATTTCGTCGTTGGGGATCTTGAACTGCTTTCCCAGTATGGCATCGAAGGCCCGAGTGGTCTCGCCATTAAAACGAATATCGTCCGCACCGATCATCTCACCGCTTTTGAGGCTGATTGTACTTACTCCGCCAGGGTTGCGGGCAACCAACGCATGCGTAAGTGCCTTGGGTTCACCGAACCAAATATTGTCGATCGCATAGTTTGAATCGATCTTTCGATCGACTTCGAAAAGGTACGGATTGGAAAGGATGCGAACAAACGCGATGGGCTGATTAGAGCGAATGCCGAGAAACACACAAAGCTCGTCGGTTGCTTCTGTTGTTCCCAGTAACTGCGATTCAGCATTGTAGGCCTCCAGAATAAAATCTCGTGGATGGTCTACGCGTGACAGGAACAGTCCGAATTCGTTTACACCAGCAGGAATGTCAGGTAGACCCGGCATGCAAAATGAAAACTGCATTGCGCCTTCGAAACGTTTGCGGTAAAGACCGCTGGCGTCGACCACACATGCTGACTGACCGCCGGTTGGGGTTTCGGGATACTTGAACGGATATCCGGAGAGTCCTACATAACCTTTGCCATCGGCGGTCATTATGACTCCTCGATCAAGGTACTCTGTAGTCAGGTCTTTGTTTGTTTGGTCGTCGGATGTTAGAGCCGATTCGAAATCAATCATCCGTTGGGGATCTTGAAAGAACTTGGCTTGGTGCTTGTGAATCGATTCGACAGCGAGCGTGCCATCCACCTTGGCAGCGGGGGCCGGAACTGTTCCAGCGGACAGTCGCCGAATGCTATCCCGTTTAAGTACGATCTCCTGACCTCGATAAGTACATTTGAAAACCAGTTCGCCCACATCGCCTTTGAGTACAGTTCCATCATTGAGGTGCAAGATGTCAAATTCAGGTTGTTTAGTTTCTTTTGTGCTTTTCAATTCCATGAGAATTTTTTCAACACGAGCTCGGACTTCAAGCGATTCGTTTTCACTTTCCGATTCAATCAACTCGCGAAAGGGAATTCCCAAATCAGGTTCAGACAGTCGTGCAGTTGCTCGATTTCGCTCGGCGTAGTCATCTGAATCAAGTTGGTTCAATAGTCCTCGGACCTGCGAAATTTGCATACTGGCAGGTTTATCGGTTAAGTTTATTCTTTTAAGGTCACCCAATTTGCAAGGCTGTTCTTTGGATTCACCCGACGCGTTAATCGTTTTCCAAGGGACGATTTGATCGAAATCGGTTTCGACAACAACAACCGTGCCGTTAGTTAGATTGACGGTGACCTGTTCCGCTTTGGCATTGGCCGAAACCAGGCTCAGGCAGAAAACCACGCATGTGGTCCATTTATAATAGAGCTTTGACATCGTCTTCGTTCCTATTCATCCCAGTCGTCTACATTGATGTAACGGTAACTGCCGGCGGTTTGTCTTGCCAGTCTCATCATGAAATTGTCGTTTTCTTGATTCGCGCCACTACCAAATTGTAGACAGTGAATTTGAGTTTTGCTGCCCGCCATGGTGATCATCGTTTGGATCTGCCCGTCATTGAGAGTTGGAAGGCCGCCATCGGTGATCAACACGACGACGTCGGGTCGAAAAGTAAGTGCGGTGGTCAGTCCGTTTTCGTGCCGGGTGGCACCAAAGGCGGCGAGGCCTTGGATAAAGTTGGGTACGCCACTCTTGTTTTCCGGCGTGCCTGACAACAATTGTCGCTGCCCCATGGTTACCGAAGATTGGTGGTAGGCCACGATCTGAAAAGAATGCTCTGGCTTGAGTGCTTCCAAGGCCACCCCTAATTCGTCTTTGGCTCGGTCCAAAACGCCCAATCCGGTATCGCCCATACTTCGAGAACGGTCAATTACAAAGACGAAACTTCGACCAGTAAGTGGGGCGCTGCCAAATATCCGAGTCTCCACGGGGTCGCCTTTGGGAGCGTTTCGTCCAATATTTGCCCGGTCACGTGCGATTAGCTTCAGGTCTTCTTCGGAAAGTTGATATTTTTCTGTGGGGTTGGAATTTTTGGGAACGACTACCATCTTCGTTGCGTCGAACTGGTTGTCGGGATTGAATTCAAAACCGGGTAAATCGGGTTGAGTGATTTCCGGTAGATTCGGAATTTGGTCTTCAGGCTGGGGTAACGAGTCAATCGGTTTGGCTTGTGACGAAGTCGTTACATCGGATTGGTCTTGATAATCAAATAATGTTGGAGTCTCGGTGGCGTTGGAAAGCACGACATCTACACGGCGCAGGTCCTCGGTTATTCCGGTGCCTGGTCGGGCTGCAAAAAAAATGGCTAATAGAACAAGAGTTGTAACGTGAAATAATAGGGACATCGCTATCGACGACCAGCCTTTTTTGTCTGGTGGCGATTGTGGCGGGATTGAAATCGTCCCGTTGGAGTTTGTCGGAGTTTTAGTTTTGTAGCTGGTCATAAAACCATTATCGGGCCGAATCTCAAAGTTCCAATTGATAATCTAATTTACAAATGTCACTTTTGGAGGCAGTGGGAACAGGAAAGTTCCTTGCGACCTAATGTAAAAACGTCTGCAAGCAAGTCTTTGGTCCAGTCAAAAACAGCATTGGATTCATTTGAGATAGTTTGCGGTGGTGGACAAAACCACATTGTTTCAGGTTTTTTTTGAAATTTCATGTGCGAAATCAATCACTTTGAGGATGTTAGGCAAACTGGTTTTTTTTGGCAGTTGGGTTAGACTGTATCATTAAGGGCAAGGGAGAAAATCTCAGTCGTAAAAGCAATCTAGGAGCGTTGAGAGCGATCCAAGCTTGTGGCCGTTTTGTAAAGTGTTGAATTAACCAAAGAACAATCTGGCAAGTGTGGGGTTTCCTTCTACAACAAAAATAATCGAACTCAATTTTGCCAAGTTTCGTTGTTTGCTTCGGCCGGGCAAAGTGCGGCAGAGACTAGAAAAATCGACTCACAGATATCAACTGAAAATAACAGCAATCTAAGAATTAGGAATCGGATCGAGCAGTATGAACAAAGCAGCAGACAATTTGAATAAAGAGCTTGGAGCTGATGATGTTAAGGCTATGGAGCGACTTAACACCGCCTACAAGTCGGTTCGTACTGAGTTAGGTAAAGTGATCGTTGGGCAGGCAGATGTCATCGAACAGTTGATGATCGCCATTTTCGCTCAAGGCCATTGCTTGCTGGAAGGCGTTCCAGGACTGGCCAAGACGTTGATGGTTAGCACGCTGGCGGAAACTTTGCAGTTGTCATTCAATCGAATTCAATTTACGCCCGACCTGATGCCCAGCGATATTCTCGGTACTGAGGTGATTCAGGACGACAAGACAACCGGCAACCGTGAGTTCAAATTTCTCAAGGGGCCGATCTTTTCGAATATTATTTTGGCGGACGAGATTAACCGAACACCTCCTAAAACTCAGGCGGCTTTGTTGGAGGCGATGCAGGAAAAGCAAGTGACGGTTGGTGGTGTTCGCAATACATTGCCCGCTCCGTTTTTCGTGTTGGCGACTCAAAACCCGATCGAGCAAGAGGGAACGTACACACTGCCGGAAGCTCAACAAGATCGTTTTATGTTTAAAGTCTTTGTCGAGTATCCCAGCTACGATGAGGAGTATCAGGTTGCCGCCCAAACAACGGCAGAAGTCTCTGCAGAGGTCAATCAGGTTTTGGACGGCGATGAGATCATACGTCTGCAAAAATTGGTACGACGTGTTCCTGTTGCTCCGCATGTTATCCACTACGCTTTGCGTTTGGTTCGCGCAACACGAATTCTAGAAGATGATTGCCCGGAGTTCGTCAAGGAATCGATTGGTTGGGGTGCAGGACCTCGTGGGGTTCAGAATCTTTTGTTGGGTGGTAAGGCACGTGCCGTTCTGGAAGGTCGAACCTTTGTCACGACCGAAGATATTCAAGCAGTCGCTTTACCTGTTTTGCGTCATCGCGTGATCACGAACTTTAACGCCGAAAGTCTTGGTATTACTTCTGACACCGTGATTAAGCGATTGATTAAAGAGTTGCCTGATCGAACGGGTGGGGACGAGGTTGTTCCAGCGGTTGCACAAGCTTTTGCGTAATG